>NZ_CP014206.1:2910000-3262191 GCF_001563225.1 Pseudodesulfovibrio indicus | reverse complement strand
AGCCCGCGCCGAACAGGAAGGGGAGCAGGTGGGCCTTTTTCACGCCGTCGGCCTTGAACCGCTCGATGACGGCGTCGATGCCCGGCTCGGCCTCCATGGCCCCCATGTGCACCGATGCGTCGCGCTTCTGGAAGGCGCGGTGCAGGGCCTCGTAGTAGACGTTGCCGTCGTGCTTGGTGCCGTGGCCCATGAACAGCACGGCGTCGTTCTCGCCCTTGACCTGTCGGGCGATGGACAGGACCACGTCGGCCACTTCCTCGACTCCGGCCTCGCCCGCCACCAGCGGGAACCCGACCTCCACGCGGCGGAATCCGTCCTCTCGCAGCATGGCCTCGTTGGCCAGGGCGAGGAGGTCGTGGAATTCGGTGCCGGGGATGATGTGCAGGGACTGGATGACCACGTGGGTGATGCCCTCGGAGAGCAGCTTGTCCAGGGCGGCCGGGACCGAGTCCACGTCCTCGCCCGCCTTCTTCATGTGTCCCCGGATGGTCTTGGAGGTGTAGGCCACGCGCACGGGCAGGTCCGGGTAGGCTTGCCCGACCCGTTCGGTGATGTGGGTCAGCGAGGCCGCCGCGTTCTTGTGGCGGGAGCCGAAGGCCGCCAGGACGATGGCGATGCGCATTACGCCTTGCTCCTCTTGACCAGGGCCAGGGAAAAGTAGTGGGGCTGCTTGGGGGCGTCCTTGATGTCCATGAGGATGGACTCCTCGTCCATGCCCAGGCGGGAGACCAGCACGGTGGTGTCGGCCAGCCGCAGCTTGGTCAGCAGGGCTCGTATCTCGTCGAAATTCTTGTACGCCTTGAGGATCACGGCATTGTCGGCGCTGTTCAGCTGCTCTTCCAGCCGGGCGGAGTCGGCCACGCCGGAGGTGATCAGCAGGGACTCCTTGGACTCGCACAGGACCAGGCCGATGCGCGCGGCGGCGGCATGGAAGGAGGTGATGCCCGGCACGGCGCGGAGCTTCAGGTCCGGGTTCATGGAGAGCAGGGTGCGCTGGAGGTAGCCGTAGGTGGAGTAGGTCAGGGGGTCGCCCAGGGTCAGGAAGGCGGCGTTTTGGCCCGCGTCCAGGACTTCGGCCACGGCTTTCGCGTTGGCGCGCCACGCGGTTTCCAGGGCGTCCTCGTCCTTGGTCATGGGGAAGCCGAGCTGGACGATGCGCACGCCGTCCTTGAGGTGCGGCCTGGCGATGGCGTAGGCCGTGGAATAGTCGTTCTTGGTGGAGGCGGCGGCAAAGATCACGTCCACCTCGCCGAGGATGCGGACGGCCTTGAGAGTGAGCAGTTCCGGGTCGCCGGGGCCGACCCCGATGCCGTAAAGAGTGCCTTTCTTGGTCACGTTGGATTCCCGTATGGTTTTTCGTCGGTAGCCGACTGTGTCTGTTTTCGCCCCGAGCGTCAACTTGCGGTCGGGTGGAGCAGCCGGAACACGGTGTCTATGCCCTGGAGCAGCCGCATGGTCGGCCTGGAGACGAGGCGTTCGTCCACCAGGAAGACGTTGCGCGACAGGACCGCCTTGATGCGCGAGGCGGCGGGCGCGTTCACGATGTCCGGCACCGAGACCTCGTTCATGGTTCCGTGCTGGGCCAGATAGACGTCGATCCGGTCGCCATGGTTCAGGACCCGTTCCATGCCGTAGTCCGCGATGTTGGTCCCGTGCCGGGGCCGGGCGTCGGCGGCCATGTTCCTGCCGCCCGCCTTGTCCAGCACGAAGAGCGGCATGGAGCCGGGCGAAAAGGTGGCGTACTTGGAGTGGATGGATTCGAAGAAGACGCCGGGACGGTCGTCGTCCGGCAGGGAGGCGAGGCGATCCTCGGCCCGTCGCACCCCGTCCTGAAAGTCCTCGATCATGTATTCGGCCTTTGTCTCGCGTCCGGTCAGCAGCCCCAGGGCGCGCCAATAGGCGTACATGGCCTCCACGGTGTCGGGCTGCAGGGCGACCACGGCGACGCCGCGCTTCCGGAGCGCCTTCCACAGCCCAGCGTAGGCCCGCATGTGCATGGGCCGGATGAGGATCAGGTCCGGCTCGGCGGCCAGGAACTTTTCCACCCCGTCGCGGGAGTTGAAGGACGGCTTGGCCGTGGCGGCCAGGGGGTAGTCCTCGCTTGTGGACACGCCCACGATCTCCTCGTCCAGGCCGAGGCCGAAGAGGTTTTCGGTGTGCGCGCCGTACAGGGAGATGATGCGGGTGAACGGCCGGTCGAAGGTTACGGTATGGCCGGTGTCGTCGGTCAGGGTGTGGGCGTGGGCCGTGGTGCACAAAAGCAGCGTGAAGACGATGGTGAACAGAATGCGTTTCAAGTCGGAATTCCTTAAAGATAGGCTAGGTGCGGTCCGCTTTCCGTGTTCAGGATGGCGGCGCGGACGCCGAAGACCGCGTGGATGTTTTCCGGGGTGAGCGTCCGGGAAACGTTGCCATAGGCGTGAACGGTCCCTTTGTCCAGCATGAACAGGAAATCGCAGTTCCGGGCGGCCAGGTTCAGGTCGTGGAGCACGGTCACCACGGTGCGGCCCTCCTCGCGGGCCAGGCGGGCCAGCTCGGCCATGGTCGCCATGGCGTAGCGGATGTCCATGGCCGAGGTCGGCTCGTCCAGGAGCAGGGCCGGGGCGTCCTGTGCCAGCCCTCTGGCCACGGCGGTCCGCTGGCGCTCGCCCCCGGACAGGGCGGCCAGTGGACGGTCGCGCAGCTCGCCCAGCTCCATGGCGGCCAGGGCGTGCTCCACGCGGGCGAGGTCTGTGTCAGCGGGCCGGGCGAACCGGGGGATGTGCGGATGGCGGCCCATGAGCACGGCCTCGTAGACCGTGAACGGGAAATTCGGCGCGCTTTCCTGGGCGACCAGGGCGCAGAGCCGGGCGAATTCGCCGGGCGGGTAGGCGGCCACGCTCCTGTGGTTCAGCGTTACGGTCCCCTGCGAGGGCGCGAGGTGCCCGGCCAGGAGGTGGAGCAGGGTGGATTTGCCGCTGCCGTTGGGGCCGATGATGCCGTACAGCCGTCCCGGCGCCAGGGCGATGTCCAGCCCGTGGAGCACGGGCCGCGCGCCGTAGGCGAAGGAGACCCCGGACAGGGCGAACCCGGCGTTATCCACGATGCCCCCCACGGCTGCGGGCAAAGATCCAGCAGAAGACCGGGCCGCCGATGAGCGCGGTGAGCACGCCGATGGGTACCTCGTGGGGCAGCAGGGCGCGGGAGCCGGTGTCGGCCAGGAGCAGGAGGATGGCCCCGCCCAGGCCCGAGGCGGGCAGCAGCCAGCGGTTGTCCGGCCCGACCAGGTACCGCATGAGGTGCGGGACGATGAGGCCCACGAAGCCGATGACCCCGCTCACAGCCACGCAGACCGCGCTGACCAGGGAGGCGGTGACCAGGAGGATGACGCGCACGGTCCCGGTGTCCACCCCCAGGCTGCGCGCGGGGCGGGCGCCGAGGCTCATGACGTTCAGGTCGCGGGCGAGGAACAGGCAGACGAGGAGCCCGAACAGGGCGGCCGGGCCGGTCAGGGCGGCGTCGCTCCAGGTGCGGCCCACGAAGCTGCCCATGAGCCAGAAGACGATGACCGAGACGCGCTCGTCGGCCAGGTATTTGATGAAGCTGATGCCCGCCGAGAGGATGGCCGAGACGATGACGCCGGCCAGGATCAGGGAGCCGGGGGAAAAATCGGTGTCGCGCCCGGCCAGGGCCAGGACGGCCAGCAGGGTGGCCCCGGCGCCGGCGAAGGCCAGGACCAGCAGGGTGGCCGGGCCGAACAGGGAGACCCCCAGGAGCAGGGCCAGGGCCGCGCCGAAGGCCGCGCCCGAGGACACGCCCAGGGTGAACGGATCGGCCAGGGGGTTGAGCAGCAGCCCCTGGAAGACCGCGCCCGCCATGGCCAGGCCGAACCCCACGGACAGGCTGGTCAGGATGCGCGGCAGCCGGATGTCCAGGAGCACGTCCGCCTTGAGCGGATCGATGGACTGCGCCGCTCCCCGCGCCCCGTCCAGCAGGGCGGACACCACCTCCGACGGGGAGATGGCGATGAAACCCATGCCGCAGGCGATCACCGCCAGCCCGGCCAGGGTCGCGGCCAGGAGGAGGATGGTCAGCCCCTTGCGGGCGGGGGTGCGGGGAGCGGCGTCCTTCATTGCCTTACTTGCCCGTCCCTTGGGCCAGGGCGTCGGCGAGATGGTCCACGTACAGGTCGGCCCAGCCGTCCACCATGCCCAGGCCGCGCAGGTCGATGATCACGGAGTAGCCAGCCTTTTCGAGCATGACCTTCCACGAGTCGTCCTCGTCCCCGGCCATGTCGTTGGAGGCGTGGTCGCCGGCCACGATCATGAACGGCTTGAGCAGGACCTTCTTCTTGCCGGACGCGGCCAGGAGCGCGGCCATGTCGTCAAAGGCGGGATAGCCCTCCACGCAGCCGATGAAGATGGGGTAGCCGTATTCGGCCCGGAGGGTCTTCTGGAATTCCGCGTAGATGCCCGTCGAGAAGAAGTCGTTGCCGTGGCCCATGTAGACCAGGGCCGCGTCTTCCTTGCGCGCGTGCTCCACGTCGCCCTTGAGGACCTTGGCCGCCTTCTCCATGTCCTGGACGTAGGGGTAGGCCTCGCCGGGCTGGCCCAGGGCCGGGCGTCCCACCACGAGACGGGCGAACGGGGTGTATTTGGCCTTGAGGGAGCGGATGGACCGCAGACCGCCCACCAGGGTGAGCAGGTCGTGGTATTCCTCGCCCGCAAAGACGTGCAGGGACTGCACGGCGACGTCGCGGTAGCCGTCGTTCTGCAGGTCAGCGATGGTCGCCAGGGGATGCTTGACGTAGAGGATCTCGGCGGGGATGTCCGCGTTGGCTTTCCGCCATGCCGCGTCTCCCTGGCGTTCCTGCCATATCTTGCGGATGATGTTGGAGGTGAAGGCCAGGCGGACCGGCACGCCGGGGTGCGCCTTTTCCACCTTGGCCTTGATGTTCAGGATGGATTTGACCGCTTCGGGGTATGAGGTCCCGAAGGCGGCCAGGACGATGGCCTGCCTGACCGGCCCTTCGTCGTGATGTCCGGCCAGGGCCGGTGTGGCCAGCAGCAAGGCCAGCAGCAGGAAAACGGAGGTTCTGACGAACGTCATGCTTTTCTCCAAAAAAGAGGGCGGGTAGGGAAAAGAAAAGCCCCTTCCTCATCGATTTCTGAGGAAGGGGGCCCGTATTCTCCCTTCTATACCATGGCGGCAAGCCCACGTACCACCGCGGCAAGTCCTGAGATCGCATCAGGCAGGTCTTCCGGCTGGTCCCTCCCGCTTCCGCCTTCCCAGGGTTTCCCCCAGTGGCATGAGTGGCAGCGGTTCGACAGGACGTCACGGCGGCGGGTCCGCTCCCGATTCGCACGGGATTCCCTATTGAGTCATAGGACACCTGATCGAACGAACCTATGCCCTGGCTTTGGGTTATGTCAAGGAAGCCTGTGCCGACTGGGCGATGCGCTCCTGGAATTGCTGGATCATCTCCTCGGCGTCGATGACCAGGGCGTCGGATTCGCCCATCATGCCGTAACCGAGGATGGGGATGTGGAAAATCTGTTCCACCGGGACCGTGAAGCCGGTGATGACCACCTGCTGCTGGCGAAGGACCTCGTCCACCAGGATCGCGCCCTTGTAGTCGCCCACCCGGACCACGATGGCCTGGGCCATCTCGATGTTGTCGATCTCCGGGGTCAGTTCCAGGAGGTCGGCCAGCCGGAGCAGGGAGTGGATCTCGCCGCGCACGTCCACGGTCTCGCGGCCGTCGGGCAGCTGGACCACGTCGTTGTGCCTGGGCATGTAGATCTCCACCACGTCGCGGCTGGGCATGATGAAGGTGTCGCCGCCGACCTTGCAGACCAGGGCGTCCACGATGCCCTCGTTGGCCGAGCGGTCCAGGGGGATGATGATGGTGAAGGCCGCGCCCTTGCCCAGCTCGCTTTCGATCTCCACGTCGCCGTCCAGGGTGACCTTGATGGCGTTGACCACGGCGTCCATGCCCACGCCTCGGCCGGACACGTCGGTGATCTTCTCGGCGGTGGAGAAACCGCTCTGGAGCACGAACTGGAGAATCTCGGAGGTCTCGTATTCCTTGTCCGGCTCGGCCAGCCCCTTTTCCAGGGCCTTGGCCAGGATGCGGTCCGGGTCCAGCCCGCGTCCGTCGTCCCGGACCTGGATGAACGCGCTGTCGCCCTTGCGCCAGGCGGACAGGGTCACGGTGCCGGTCTCGGACTTGCCCGCGGCCTTGCGCCCCTCGGGGTCTTCCAGGCCGTGGTCCACGGCGTTGCGCAGCAGGTGGACCAGCGGTTCGTTCAGGGATTCCACGATGGTCTTGTCCAGGGCCAGGTCGTCGCCCTTGACGTCGAAGTCGAGCTTCTTGCCGATCTTCTGGCTGAGGCTCTTCACCAGCCGGTGCATGGGCATGAAAATCTGCTTGAGCGGCACCAGCCGGATGGCATTGACCTCCTGCTGGAGACGGCTGATGACGTTGTCCAGCTCGCGCAGGCTGGAGGCCATCTGGCTCATGTTGGTGGCCCCGCCCTGGGCGATGACCGCGTAGGTGACCATGAGCTTGCCCACCAGTTCGATGACCCGGTCGAGACGGTCGGTGGCCACGCGGATGGAGGCGATGGCCGAGGTCGACGTCTTGGTCTCGGGCCTGGCGTCCGCCTTGCCCTTGTCCTCATCCTCGTCCGCCTTGGCTTCCGGGGCTTCCTCCTCGGGCTCGGCCTCGGCGGTGGGCGGCTCCTCGAATGCCTTGGCCGCGTCTTCCTCGGATTCCTCGACCACTGGCGTCGAGGGCGCCTTCTTGATCTTGGCCAGGGCGTCGGCGCTGCCCGCCAGCAGCCCGCCCAGGGCGAAGAAGAACTTCTTGTGCGCCTCGCAGATGCCGAGCATGGCGGAGACGATGTCGTTGTTGACCGGGGTGATGCCGTCCTTGAGCATGTCGAGCAGGGCCACGACCCCGGCGGAAGAGAGCTGCATGCACGACAGGCCGAGCGCGTCGACCGCCTGCTCGACCCCCTGGCCGGTGGCATCCACCTCGAGGATCTGCTTCTCTATGTCCTCGATGCACTGGATGATGCTGTCCTGCATGTATGTTTCCCCTTACTGTCTCGTGAAATAGGTTTCTTCGTCGGTGTAGACGGAGATGGTCTTGTCAAAGCCCCAACCGATCAGGGTCTGGCGGGCGTCCGGAGAAACGCCGCAGGCCGCGATCTTGAAGGTGATGCCCATGCTGGCGATGGCGGCCCAGGCCCCGGACCCGAAGGTCAGGACCCTGGACAGGTCCAGGAGGATGTCGTCGCCGGGCTCGACGAACAGGATGGCCGAGACGATGGGCTTGAAATGGCCCTCCAGGTGGACGCGCGGGTCCTTGACCCGGATGATGGTCACGCCGTCCCGGTTTTCCACGTCCACGCCCGCGCCGAGCGCCTCGTCGGCCACCTGTCCGGTGGCGGACGCCTCGCGGATCAGCTCCAGGACCTCTTCCTGCTCCTCGGTGTCCAGGCTGCCCTCGCGGAGCTGCTCCAGGACCTGGAAGATCATGTTCACCCCGCGCGCGAGAGCAGGGTTACGTTGTCGCCGGTGGACTCCACCTCGCCGGACTGGACCTTCTTCAGGAAGTCTTCGATCTTGTGGGTGAAGTGGGAGGCCTCCTCGAAGCCGGCCATGAAGCCGGTGACGCCCTTGATGGTGTGCAGCGGCCTGGCGAGAATCTCGATGCCCTCCTCGATGTCGGCGGCTTCAAGCTTCTCCAGCCCCTCCATCACCTGGGGGTAGTACTTGTCGTTCACCTCGGAGAAGAATTCTTCGACCATGGGATCTTCGCTCATGACGTCTCCCTTGTTTACTTGTGCAGGAGACCGAGCTTTTCCAACTCGGCGTAGAGCTTGTCCTTGGCGACCGGCTTGACGATGTAGGCCGAGGCCTCGCCGTCGTAGAACGTCTTGAGCACGGTTTGCGGGTCGTCTAGGGCCGTTGTCATGATGACCTTGGCCCGGGGCTTGTACCCGTTTTCCGACTCGATGTTCCGGATTTTCTGCAGCGCCTCGATCCCGTCCACCTCGGGCATCATGATGTCCATGAGGATGAGGTCGTAGGGCCGCTTTTCGGCATGCCCCAGTTTGAAGGCTTCAACCGCTTCCCGGCCGTTGACCACGATGTCCACCTCGAACAGTGTCAGCAGGAACGACCGCAATACCTTGCGGCTCAGGAATTCGTCTTCGACAATCAGTGCACGCATTTCGCTCTCCGAGTTCTTGCTCAGAATAAGAGTGTTTCGACCATTCTTTTCCTATATAAAATAAAAAAATGTCAACATGATGATGTTATTTTATAATTCCTTGGCAAAAGAATTCGGCGCACTTTCCGGAGTGGCTCCGCCGGTCAACGGGGTTGCCAAAGCTTCCCATAATGGATACCAACCCCGCATGCCCAGACAGATTACTGAAGAAAGGAAAGAGCGTATAAACAAGGTCTTGTCCAGACGGCAGAAGGATTTGACCCTGGTGATGGACAACATATGGGACCCGCACAACGTGTCGGCGGTGTTGAGAAGTTGCGACGCTTTCGGCGTGGCCGGGGTGCATTTGTACTACACCGACTCCCAGTGGCCCGACCTGGGGAAAAAGACCTCGGCCTCGGCCAAGAAGTGGATCGCCCGCACCGAGCACACCGATGCGGCGGCCATGGTCGGCGACCTGAGGGCCCAGGGGATGCAGATCCTGCGCACCGGTTTTTCGGAGCGCGCGCGTCGGGTCATGGACGTGGACTTCACCCGGCCCACGGCGATCATCCTCAGCAACGAGCACCGGGGGACCTCCCCGGAACTGGCCGAGCTGGTCCCGGACGAAATTTACATCCCCATGCAGGGGATGGTTCAGAGCTTCAATGTCTCGGTGGCCGCGGCCATCATATTGTATCAGGCGTTCATCCAGCGTGACAAAGCCGGTATGTACGACGTTCCGACCTTTTCCGGGGAGGAACTGGATCGGCTTAAAACGGAATGGTATACGAGGTAAGGAGGCTGTCATGCAAAGTTTGCTCAAGGCCCTGCGTTCCGAAGGCATTGTCATATATCCCACCGAAACACTCTACGCCCTGGGGTGCGACGCGACCAGCGCCACGGCGTGCGCCCGGGTGGCCAAGGTCAAGGTCCGCACAGAGGAACGGCCGCTGCCCCTGATCATCGGCGGGCTGGACATGCTCGACCTGGTCACGGACGAACAACCCAAGCACCTGCGGGAGCTGGCGTCGGCGTTCTGGCCCGGCCCCCTGTCCATACTCGTCAAGGCGTTGCCGTCGCTCCCGGCCTGGCTGTCGGACGCGGAGGGCTACACCTCGGTCCGCTGGTCCGGCCATCCCTTCGCCTCGGAGCTGTCCCGGCGGCTGAAGCATCCCATCGTGGCGACCAGCGCCAACCTGTCGGGCAAGCCCCCGGCGGCCCTGCCCGAAGACATCGACCCCGACCTGCTCAAGCTGGTGGACGAGACCTATTTCGACCCGCCGTGGCCGCGCGGCCACCTGCCTTCCACCGTGGTCCGCATGCTCGGCTCCAGCAAGCTGGAGGTCATCCGCGAGGGAGAGGTGTCCATCAAGAAGCTCTGCGACAAGGGATATTCCGTGGCCGTGCGCAACGGCTAGCCCCTTCCCCGGTGGGCGGGTCAAAAATCTTGAACCCGAATACACCGGAAATGGAGCTTTCCTCGATTCCGGTAAAAAATCCTGTACCCCTTTCGGGGTGCGGGGTTTTTTCTTTTGTCAGAGGTTTTTCTCAACTTACTGAAATAATTGTGTAAAAAAATATTCATCACTTTTATCCGTCGTTTGGCACGAGCGTTGCTACATAGAAAGCATCCTTCTTCCTTTTTTTGCACACGAGAATACAAGGCTTCACCGGATGGTCCGATGAAGCCTTTCTCGTATGGTTTATCCAAGAAATATATATCCAATTATTACGAACTGTTGTTGGTTTTCATTTCCACCGGAGCGGTGCCGGGGATCCCCTGCCTGCGGGTTCGGGCGGGGGAGGGCGGTTCCGGAGGCGGGTAAAAAAATCCGTACCCGGCCCGATCCGGGTTTGACTTGGGGACCGCGATTGGGAAGAGTCGGCTTACGACAAAAACAAGGGAGCGAGCCATGGGCAAGATTCGGGCCTGTCCCCACTGCGGCGGGGAGATAGAGGTCTACCGTAACCCCACGCCCACCGTGGACGTGGTCATCGTCATGGACTGTCCCGGCGGGGGCGAGGGCGTGGTGCTCATCGAGCGGGCCAACCCGCCGCTCGGCTGGGCGCTGCCCGGCGGGTTCGTGGATTACGGCGAATCCTGCGAGCGGGCGGCCGTGCGCGAGATGCGGGAGGAGACCGGCCTGGACGTAAACCTGACCGGCCTGCTCGGCGTCTACTCCGACCCGGACCGCGATCCCCGGCAGCACACCATGAGCGTGGTCTACACCGGCAAACCCGAGGACCCGTCCAGGCTGGCCGCCGGAGACGACGCGGCCAAGGCCAGGGTCTTCCCCATGGGCCGGTGGCCGGACCTGGTCTTCGACCATGCGAAAATACTTGCCGACTTCCTGGCCCTGCGGGAGCGGGCCGGATGTCCGGATTGACTTGCGCCGGGGCCGAAGGTAGCCTCCCCGGACGCGATTTTCCAACCACCGAACGCTAGGTGACACGACTATGCGAACCCTGTGCATCACCCTGGGCGACCCCTGCGGCCTCGGCCCGGAGCTGGTGGCCCGACATTTCCTCGAAAACCCCGCCGACAAGGACCGGATGCTGGTCATCGGCCCGGTCTCGGCCATGGACCGCGAGCTGGACCGCATGGGCGCGGACCGGTTCTTCACCGTGCTCGACGACCCCACGCAAGTGGCCGACGGCGGGCCGGGCGTCTACCTGTATGAGCCGGAGCTGCTGCGGACCATCAGTTTTCCTCCCGGCCACGCGTGCAGCCAGGGCGGGCTGGCCGCCGGAGAGAGCCTGGACCTGGCCGTGGAGGTCCTGCAATCCGGCCTGGCCCAAGGGCTGCTGACCTGCCCCCTGAACAAGGCCATGCTCCACGCCGCCGGGTTCGACTTCCCCGGACATACCGAATTCCTCGCCGACAAGCTGGGCGTGGGCCGCGACAACGTGTGCATGCACCTCTGCGGCCACGACCCGGATGACCCCTCGCCCAAGCTGCGTGTCAGCCTGGTCACCACCCACCCGCGCCTGCGCGACGTGCCGGACCTGGTCACCGGCGAGCGCATCCTGCACTGCCTGCGGCTGACCACCGAGTTCGTGCGTACCCTCGGCCTGGCCGGCCCGGTGGGCGTGTGCGGCCTCAACCCTCACGCCGGGGAGTCCGGGCGTATCGGCGACGAGGAGATCACCACCATCATCCCGGCCCTGGAACGGGCCAAGGCCGACGGCATGGATGTGGCCGGTCCCATTCCCGGCGACACCATTTTCCACTTCGCGGCCAAGGGACGCTATCCCGCCGTGCTCGCCATGTACCACGACCAGGGACTGGCCCCGCTCAAGCTGCTCCACTTCAGCCGCGCCGTGAACGTGACCCTCGGCCTGCCGTACCCGCGCACCTCGCCGGACCACGGCACGGGCTACGACCTGGTGGGCAAGGGCGAGGCCTCCATCCACAGCTTCCAGGCCGCTCTCGACCTGCTCCAAAAACTGGTGGGCCGACAGTGAGCGACTTCAAGCGCTATGTCCTGCTCGACAGGGACGGGACCATCATCAAGGACAAGCACTACCTTCACGACCCCGAAGGCGTGGAACTCCTGCCCCAGGCCGTCGAGGGCCTCAAGCGCATCCTGGGCATGGGGTTCGGCCTGGCCGTGCTGACCAACCAGAGCGGCATCGGGCGCGGCTACTACACCGAGGAGGACGTCCACGCCTGCAACGCGCGCATGGTCGAGCTCCTCGAAGCCGAAGGCGTGACCATCGACGGCGTGTTCTTCTGCCCGCACGAGCCGGAAGCGGACTGCGACTGCCGCAAGCCCGCCCCGGGCCTCATGCTCCGGGCCGCCGAGGAACTCGACTTCAACCCCGCCCAGAGCTTCATGATCGGCGACAAGCGGGCCGACATGGGACTGGGCCGGAATACCGGGGCCACCACCATCCTCGTGCGCACCGGCAAAGGGGCCAAGGAAGAACCGGACTGCGCCGACCTCACCGACCACGCCTGCGACGACCTCTTCGCCGCCGCCCTGTTCATCGAGAGCAGAGCGTAGGAGGAGGATGCCTCCGGCGGCCAGGGGGGAAGGGGAAGAGGGAAACCCTTTGAGAAAAGGGTTTCCCTCTTCCCCTTCCCCCCTGGACCCCCCAACCCCATCTCCCTTCCCAAACTTTTTGGGTCGCTTCGCGAGGTTTGGGGGGCCAGGGAAGACGTGCTGTTTCTCGTTTTATTCAAGACCAACAGCGCACGACAAAGCGCGTCCGCACGGACTTGCCGAAGGCACACAAAAAGCTTTGAAAGGGGAGTCCAGAGGGGGAAACTTTCTCGAAAGTTTCCCCCTCTGGCCGCCGGAGGCAAATAAAAAGGGGCCCTCCGTCAGGAGGGCCCCTTTTTATTGATTTGCATCTCGACTACTCGGCCATTTTCTTTTGGGCGAATTTGAGCATTTTGGCGGCTTCGGCGAAGTTGGGGTTGATCGCCACGGCATTTTTGGCGGAGTTGGCCATTTTGGCCCATTTGCGCCAGTCGTAGTAGAGTCGGCCGATGTTGTAGTGCAGGTATTCGTCCTGGGAGGTGAGGGTCAGGGCCTTGAGGTAGTATTTCTCGGCGGTCTCGTAGTCCTGCATCTTGCGCAGGACCATGCCGATGCGGTTGTACAGGTGGATGGCGTTGGGATCGTCGCGCAGGGCGTCGTCCAGCATGGAGTAGGCTTCCTTGTACCGGCCCGCGTTGAGATAGCGGTCGGCGATGTCCGCCTTGAGTTCCGTGTCGCCGCCAAAGGTCTTGACCAACTGGTCGAAGACGTCCTTGGCCTTGTCCCACTCGCCCGCGTCGAGGTGCGCCTGGCCCTGTTCAAGGGCCTCGCGCTTCTGGGCGGCGATGGCTTCCAGGTCGCCCTGGACCTCTTCGTTCAGGGCCTTTTGCAGTTCCTGGAGCAGCTCGCGCATGGCGTCGAGGAGCTTGCGTTCCTGGCCGGGTTCATAGCTGATGACCAGGGGGTATATCTTGCGCAGTTCCTTGTCCGAGTTGAGGACGTAGGTGACTTTCTGGAGGATGTCCTCGAATTCGTCGCGCTCGTTTTTCATGACCTGGTTCTTGAGAAACAGGATGAGGCCGTCGTGCACGGCCTGGACTGCGGGCATGTACTTGCCCTGTTTCAGCAGCGTAGCGATGGAATTCAGCTTTTTGCGCGACTTTATGAGATCGGTGGACATGGGTCGTTCCTGGCTGTGGTTCGGTGCTATATCCCTGTGCTTTCCCGGACCATATCACGAAAGCGCGCGAAGAAATAGCGGCTGTCGTGGGGGCCGGGCCCGGCTTCCGGATGGTGCTGGATGGCCAGTATGGGCTTTTCCCGGTGGCGGAAGCCTTCCAGGGTGTTGTCGTTGAGATTCATGTGGGTCTTTTCCAGGAAGTTCAGTCCTTCGATGTCCACGCAGAAGCCGTGGTTCTGGGAGGAGATTTCGATCTTCTCGGTCTGGAGGTCGATGACCGGGTGGTTGCAGCCGTGGTGGCCGAACTTGAGCTTGTAGGTGGTGCCGCCGAGCGCCAGGCCGAGGATCTGGTGGCCCAGGCAGATACCCGCCACGGGATAGTCCCCGCACAGGTCCTTGGCCGCGTCCACGGCGGTGGTCACGGCGGCGGGATCGCCGGGGCCGTTGGACAGGAACACGGCGTCCGCGCCGAGTTCGCGCACCTGGGCCGCGGTATAGTGGGAGGGCAGGACGATCATGTCGAAGCCCTGCGCTTCCAGCAGCCGCAGGATGTTCCACTTGATGCCGAAATCGTAGACCGCGAGCTTGGGGCCGGTCCCTTTCCAGGCGAAGTCCTTCATGTCGTCGAGGAACACGGGCTTCTTGCCGTCCCAGGTGTAGGGCTTGTCGCAGGACACCCGGTCGGCAAGGTTCAGGCCTTCCATGTTCTCGATGGCGCGGGCCTTTTCGACCAGCTCGGCGGGATCGACGTCGCCGGTGGCCATGAAGCCGCGCTGGGCGCCGTTGATGCGCAGGTGGCGGGTCAGGGCGCGGGTGTCGATGCCCTCGATGCCCATGACGCCGACCTGGGTCAGGTATTCGGGCAGGGACATGACGGACCGCCAGTTGCTCGGCCTCTTGCAGCATTCCTTGACGATGAAGCCGCCCACCTGGACCTTCTCGGACTCCACGTCGTCGGGGTTGACGCCGTAGTTGCCGATCAGGGGGTAGGTCATGGTGACCATCTGCCCGACGTAGGACGGGTCGGTCAGGATCTCCTGGTATCCGGCCATGCCGGTGTTGAAGATGACCTCGCCGGAGGCCTCGCCCTCGCCGGTGAAGCTCGTTCCCTTGAAAATTGTGCCGTCTTCGAGGGCAAGAATCGCTTTCATCAATGGTTCTCCAGAATGGTCTTGACCTTGACCAGGTCCTCGGGTCTGTCCACTCCGTGGCAGACGTGGTTCGTCTCGGTCACGTAAATATCGATGCCGTCTTCGAGCAGACGGAGCTGTTCCAGTTTTTCCCGCTGCTCCAGGGGGCTGGGGTCCAGTTCGCCGAACCGTTCCAGGGCCTCCATGCGGAAGGCGTAGAGCCCGATGTGCAGCAGAAATCCGTGCACCTTCTCGTCGCGGTCGAAGGGCACCAGCGAGCGCGAGAAGTAGAGCGCGCGTCCGTCGGCCGCCCGGACCACCTTGACGCGGTCCGGCGACTGGGCCTCTTCCAGGCCTATGGCCGTGGCCAGGGTCGAGACCCGGACGCGGGGGGCGGCGAAGGGCTGCACCAGCTCGGTGAGCATGTCCGGTTCCAGGCACGGCTCGTCACCCTGGATGTTAACCACTACCGCGTCGGAGTCAATGGACAGGGCGCGCGCGGCCTCGAGCACCCTGTCGGTGCCGCTGCTGTGGTCCTTCCGGGTCATGACCACCGGGACGTCCAGTTTCCGGGCCGCGTCGAGGATTCGCTCGTCGTCGGTGGCCAGGGTGACGCTGGTCATGTGGGGACAGGCGCGGGCCCGCGAGTAGACGTGCCAGAACATGGGCTTGCCGCCGATCTCGACCAGGGGCTTGCCCGGAAACCGCGAGGAATCGTACCTGGCGGGGATGATGCCGTGACATTCAGGGAACGCGCTCATTGCTACCGTGTTGCGTATTTAATCCTATTTGAGGAAATCGGCAACCTGTTTGGAGACCGCTTCCGCGCCGCCCCGGCGGTCTCTGATGTACTGTTTCGCGGCTGCGGCCACGTCCTTGCGGGCGGGCGGCCCGTCGATAATTTTAATCAGTGATTCCAGGGCTTCGCGCCAATCCTTGGCCTCCACGGCCAGGCCGGACGCAAGGATATCCCTGCCCACCCAGGCGAAATTCTTCCAGTGCGGGCCGGTGACCGGGGTCACGCCGCTGGTCAGCGGCTCCAGGAAATTCTGCCCGCCCAGGGGGGCCAGGCTGCCACCCACGAAGGCGGCCGTGGCCAGTCCGTAGGCCGGGACCAGCTCGCCGAAGGAGTCCCACAGGACCACCGTGCCGGGAGCGGCGGGCCCGGTCAGCCGGGAGCGCAGGGTCCAGTTCAGGCCGGCGCCCTCCACGCCCTTCCGCCACAGGTCCATGTGGTGCATGTGCCGGGGGAACAGACCGAGCACCGTGCCGGACCGTTTGCTCATCAGCCCTTTGGCCAGGAGGATCGCGTCGTGTTCCTCCTCCTTGCGTACCGAGCCGAAGACCACGAACGGGGCGCGCGCGGGGATCAGGTCCCGGAGCGGGTTGGACGCGCGGGGCATGGGCGAGGCGTCGCCCATGCGGTCGAACTTGATGTTCGGCATGATCCACACCCGGTCGCGGCCGAACAGGGTGCCGAACCGTCGCCCGTCGGTCTCGGACACGGCCATGATCCGGTCCGGTGCCAGGGCGCGGAACAGGCCGGGCCAGGCGAGGTAACCGCCCAGGGATTTGGTGGACATGCGCCCGTTGGCCAGGAGCACGGGTACGCCCTGGCGCTTGCAGGCGTGCAGGAAGCCGGGCCAGATCTCGGTCTCCAGGATCACGGCCAGCCTGGGGCGCACCCGGGCGGCCATGCGGCGCATGAGGTTTGGTTCGTCAAAGGGGAAATACCAGGGTTGGACCGCCAGCCCGTTCTTGCGGCCGTTGATCTCCTCGGCGGCGCGAAGCAGGGTCTGGAAGCCCTGGAGGGTGTTGGTGGTGGTCAGCACACGCAGGCTGCGGGACCACGGGGATTCGAGGTGCTTGAGAACCTCCCAGGCCAGGTACGCCTCGCCCCCGCTGGCCGCCTGAATCCACAGGTCCGCCGGGGCGGGTTCGCCCTCGGACAGGGTGCGCTGGCTCCACCCCTCCTTGAGCCGGGAATTGTACTTCAGCAGGGGCAGGGCCGCCTTCCAGGCCAGCCCGTAGGCGGCCAGGGCCATGTCCACGGCGGATTTCCCCATCTAGGCCGCCCGTTCCAGACCGAGCCGAATCAGCTCCGCGATCAGGTTGGTGAAGGAGTAGCCCACGTGGGCCGCGGCCCGGGGCAGCAGGCTGGTGGGGGTCATGCCGGGCAGGGTGTTGACCTCCAGCAGGTAGGTCGCGCCGTCGCGGGTGGCGATGAAGTCGCCCCGGCTGTAGCCGGTCAGCCCCAGGGCGGCGTGGGCCGTGAGCATCTGCTCCTGGATGGAGCGGCTCAGTTCCTCGTCCACCGGGGCCGGGCAGATCTCCTCGGCCCCGTTCTCGGCGTACTTGTTCTCGTAGTCGAAGAAATCCGAGCCGTCGCGCGGGGTGATCATGATCAGCGGCAGGGGGGTGTTGCCCAGGATGCCGCAGGTCAGCTCCACGCCGGGGATGAAGGATTCGACCAGGGCGGACTGGCACATGGCGAAGACCTTGTCCAGGGCCGCCGGAAAGTCCTCGGCGCGGCGCACCAGGGACATGCCCAGGGAGGAGCCGCCCTTGTCCGGCTTGACGAACACGGGCAGCGGAAGTTCGAGCGCGGTGTCCCGCCCCTGGGTGGGGGTGACGAGCTGCCAGTCCGGGGTCTTGATGCCGTGGGCCTCGAAGACCTCCTTGGCCGCAGCCTTGTTCAGGGCCAGGTAGGAGGGACCGGCGCCCGCGCCCTGGTAGGGGCAGCCCGCCTTGTCCAGGACCGCCTGGATCAGCCCGTCCTCGCCGGGGGTTCCGTGGAGGTTGATGAAGGCGAAGTCGGCTCCCCTGGCCACGGCGAGCAGGTTCTTGAAGTCGTCCGCGGGGTCGAAAAAGGTGACGTCGTGGCCCAGTTCATCCAGGGCGGCGCGGATCTTCCGCGCGCCGGACAGGGAGACGTCCCGCTCGTCAGACCAGCCGCCCGCTATCAAAATCACATGCATTGAGGTCTACCTCTAGGGTCTGGGATAACAATTCTTCGAGCTGCAGGGCCTGGTTCTCGGTGGCGTTGATGCGGTCCTGGAGGTTCATGGGAATCCCGTACCGCTTGATGAGGTCCTGGAACCGCTCCCGGATGGAGACCAGCTCGTTGTGGTTCACCCGCTTGTCCGCATAGAGCACGGCCAGGGGTGTGAAATATCTGTCTAGGTCCAGCGGGAAGGGCCACCAGACGTGGTGGGTCACGCCAGTGGCGATGACCGGATTGCCTGTCAGCTCGGCTACCCACGCCCCGCCCAGCTGGCTGTGGTTGCCCCCGTGGCGGATGGAATAGGTCTTGGCCAGGTCGTGGAGCAGGGCAGAGGCGCGCACCGTGGGGACGTCCACCTCAAGGCCCACGGCCTGCGCCCTGCGGGCCAGGAAGGTGGCAACCCCGGCCACCAGGCGGCTGTGCGCGGCCACGTTGTCCAGCATGTCGAACCGCTCCCAGTACTCGAAACACCGGGCGTCGTCCGGCGCGGGGCGGCTCGGATCGAAGCGGGCCGCAGGCGGCAGGGGCAGCCCGGCCCCGTGCTGTCCGTCGGTTTTGGGTGGATTCTTTTCGGCTGGCATGGCTCGCGTGCGCTGGCGCGTCTGGTTGATAGGGTGCTCCAATGCATCCGATGGCTTCCATCTACCAGCAGGCCCGGAAAAAATAAAGTCGGATCAGGGGTCAAAGGAGAATGCCGGGTGGAGGCGAGCAAAGTTTTTAGTCGGTGGCGCAACGTGCTGCCATGTGCTATGCAAGGCATACTGGGAGGAATCATGTAGTCATGTTGTTCCTGCAATTCGTGTTTATTCTGGCCGGCGGAGCGGTCGCCTGGATGGCGCTCCTCATGTGGCGCGCCGACAGCAGGGAGCCGTTGCCCGGCGTGACGCTGTGGATCGTCGGGTTCACGGCCGTCGGGGCGGCCTCGGCAGCCAGCGGCGTCGCCTACTGGGTGGGCGACTGGGCCAGAGGATTCGCCAGCCATTTGTTGCTGACGGGCGGCATGGGACTGGTCTGGCTGGGCATCCGGCTGTTTCTCCACGGAAGGGTGGGGCTGCTGGTCTTTCTCTTTGTCGGTGGGCTCCTGATCGGCGAGTGCGTGGGAATCTATTGGTTCTTCTTCGTCCGGGAGAGTTACCAGGAACGGCTGACCATCACCTGCGTGACCTTGCTCCTGCTGTCCATGAGCATGGCCATGAACCTGTTCTACGCCCAGCTCGGCGAGCGGGCCGTGACCGCCGCCGGGTTGTGCTATTGCCTCTTCGCCCTGCTCAACGGCCTGCGGACCATCACCATCCTGATCAACCCCGACAACCTGCGCTATTTCCTGTCCGGGGGCGTGTCTTCCGTGGTGACCGTGCTCATGGTCGTGTCCCTGATCGCGGCCCAGGCCGCCCACCTGCGCATGATCCACGACGCCCGGCTGGAGGATGCGGAAGAGCCCGAGTAAAGGATTTCGAGCGGTTGTGCCTTGCATGGACCCGTCGACCGGCCACCTGGCCATGCGGCGGGTTTTTCATTTGCCCACATCTTTCAGAAGGTATATGACAATCGCTAACCTCTTGAACCCGGCCCTGCCGTCAGCCCAAAGGATTGTGTTTTGAGCTTCGAATTGTTGGAAAAATTCCGTGATCCGGCTCTCTGCCGGAAGATTCTCGATAAGATGGAATCCGAACTGGACAGGGAGCTTCGCTTCATGGAGGTCTGCGGCACCCACACCGTGGCCATCTTCCAGTCCGGCCTGCGCTCCCTGCTGCCCGAACGCATCGTCCACCTGTCCGGCCCCGGATGCCCGGTCTGCGTGACCCATGAGTCCGAGGTCAACGCCTTCCTGGACCTGGCCGGTCGCGACAAGGTCATCATGGCCACCTTCGGCGACCTCATGCGCGTGCCCGGCAATAAGGGAAGGAACCTCAAGAAGGCCGTGGCCGACGGCGCGCGGGTCAAGGTGGTCTATTCCCCCTTCGACACCCTCAAGCTGGCCAAGGAGAACCCGGACGACCTGGTGGTCTTCATCGGCGTGGGGTTCGAGACCACGGCCCCGACCATTGCCGGGACCATGATGATGGCCCGCCAGCAGGGGATCACCAACCTGCGCATCCTCTGCTTCCACAAGACCGTTCCCCCGGCGCTCGACGCGCTCCTGGCCGACACCGCCATCAACATCGACGGCTTCATCCTGCCCGGCCACGTCTCGGCCATCATCGGCGTGGAGCCGTACCGGTTCATCGCCGAGAAGTACGGCAAGTCCGCCGTGGTCACCGGGTTCGAGCCGCTGGACATCCTCCAGTCCCTGAACCAGATGATCGAGTGGCGAAACAAGGGCGAGGCGCACGTCAGCAACAACTACACGCGCATCGTGGGCGAAAACGGCAATCCCAAGGCCATGGAAGTCATGTACCAGGTGTTCGAGCCCACCGACGCCCTGTGGCGCGGCCTGGGCATGATCCCCGGCTCCGGCCTGGAGATCCGGCCCGAGTGGGAACAGTTCGACGCCAAGAAGGAATTCGGCATCACCATCGAGGAAGGCCCGGCCCTGGCGGGCTGCAAGTGCGGCGACATCCTCAAGGGCGTCAAGCAGCCCGACGAGTGTCCGCTCTTCGGCAAGGCGTGCACCCCGGCCAACCCGGTCGGCCCGTGCATGGTCTCCACCGAGGGGTCCTGCGCCGCCTACTACAAATACAAACTGGATTAGAATATGTCTGACAAGGTGTTACTCGACTACGGCAGCGGCGGCCGCGCTTCCCAGCGCCTGATTTCCGACCTTTTCCTGAAATATCTCGGCAACGACGAACTGGACCGGCTGAACGACGCGGCGGTCCTGAACCTGTCCGGCAGGATCGCCATGTCCACCGACTCCTTCACCGTGGACCCGATCTTCTTTCCCGGCGGCGACATCGGATCGCTGGCCGTGCACGGCACGGTCAACGACGTGGCCATGATGGGCGCGGTGCCGCGCTACATCACCTGCGGCTACATCATCGAGGAAGGGCTGCCCATGGCCGACCTGGAGCGGATCGTCAAATCCATGGGCGAGGCCGCCGAGCACGCCGGGGTCAAGGTCGTCACCGGCGATACCAAGGTCGTGCCCAAGGGGGCCTGCGACAAGATTTTCATCAACACCACCGGCATCGGCGAGATCATCGTCGACCCGACCCCGAGCGGCGACGCGGCCAGGGTAGGGGACGCGGTGCTCATCTCCGGCACCGTGGGCGATCACGGCCTGACCGTGCTCGGCACCCGCGAGGGGCTGGACTTCGAGGCCAAGGTTCAGTCCGACTCCGCCGCGCTCAACCACCTGCTGGTCAAGCTCGTGCGCGAGCTGCCCGAGGTCCACGTCCTGCGCGATCCCACGCGCGGCGGCCTGGCCACCACCCTGAACGAGATCACCAAGAGCTCCAATGTCTGTTGCGAGCTGGTGGAGAACGACATCCCGGTGCGGCCCGAGGTCCGGGGCGGCTGCTCCATCCTCGGCCTGGACCCGCTCTACCTGGCCAACGAGGGCAAGTTCCTGTGCGTGCTGCCCGGCGAATACGCGGACAAGGCCCTTGAAATCATGCGCGCCGACCCGCTGGGCAAGGACGCCAAACACATCGGCACCATGACCGACGCCAACCCCGGCAAGGTCGTGCTGGTCACCCAGCTGGGCGGCAAGCGGCTGCTCGGCATGCTCGAAGGCGAACAGCTCCCCCGCATCTGCTAGACGCGGCGGTCCACATGTTGAACAGGGAAGCCCCGGTCGTCGACCGGGGCTTCTTTTTTTTGGCGCGGTCTATTGGATGGCGGCGTAGGGATCGGCGCCGCCGTTCTGGATGGCCGCGGCCAGTGAGGCAGGGCCGTGGAGTTCCCGCAGGACCTTGATGTAGGCCAGCTTTTCCTCAAGGGGCATCTGCGCCAGTTTCCAGGACATCTTGACGCGGGAGATGAAGAAGAGCGGATTGGATTTGCCGCCCTTGGGGCTGCGGTCCGCGGCGGTGACGCCGGTGGCCTTTTCGGATGCGCTCCAGTCGAAGCCCAGCACCAGGCCGTCGCAGGCGTCCTTCTTGGCGTTGACGCGCAGGGCGATGATCGAGGGCGCGACCCCGTCCACGGCGTTCCGCTTGGCGGCCTCGGGCACGTACATGCTGAACGCGCCGCTCTTGCCCACGGTGGCACCGTATACGGACTGGAGGGCATCCATGGCGCACATGGACGGCGCGCCGATGAACACGTACCGGTCGCCCGGCCCCAGGGGCAGGTTCTTGTCCAGATACCCCTTGGCGATGAACCCGGCGTTCAGGCCGGGACAGAAGTGGTCGTGCAGTTCCGCGCCCTTGAGCATGCGCCAGTCCGCGCCCGCGGACCAGGCCAGGGTGATGGACGCCACGGTGAACAGGCGCGGCCCCAAGGGACCCTTGGCGGTCTCGCCCCAGACCTCGGGCCGGAAGATGCTCTCGGGCCGGATGTCCAGGGTCTGGGTGGCGTAGGTGGTGCCGGTGAGCTTCAGGTACTCGAGCTGGCCGGTGTCCCGGTTGCACAGGGCGAACCACAGGGGCTCGCTGCACGGCGTGTCCACGGCCAGCAGGGTGCGGGTGCCGGGCGTCCGGCCCGTGGTCTCCCCGATCACGTCCAGGTAGGCCTCGGTGGACGCGCCTTCGGCCTCGCCGTAGCCCGCGTTGGTCATGGCCAGGAACCCCTCGGTGTCCGGGGTTACCTTCAACCGGGCCATGGCGTTTTGGAGTTCCGTACCCGCTGTTTTCATGCCCGGAGTCCAGGCCGGGCCGAAATCCGCCCCGTAGCCCAGGCCCGCCCCGCACAAGAGCAGCACCAGGGCCGCCGCAAGAGATTTCATCGCAAGTTTCATACTGTTTGCCTCCATAATAATTTTAGATTCGTATACAGATGAAGTATACGAAAACAAAATTAGTAACAATAGAGAAATGGAGTGCGTGGTCATCGAAAGGATGGGGCAAGAGGCCGGGCCAGTCCTGTCCTTCCCGGGGACAAGCCGCAGGGAACCCCGCTCCGGCAGGGCGTTTCCGGCGGCGTGGCCAACGCAAAAGGCCCCGGTGAACCGGGGCCTTTTGCGTTGCTGATATGTGTCCTCGGCCTAGCGCCGGGCTTCGGCCTTGCGTGCCTCGATGAGGGCGGCTGCGCGACGGGCGAGGTAGGTGATTTCGGGTTTGGAGACCTGATCGTCCGCGCCCACGGTTTCGCCCCCGATGGCGGAGCTTGTCGGTGATCAGCGAGGAGAACAGGATGACGGGCAGGTCGCGCAGGACGGGGTCCTCCTTGACGCGCTTGCACAGGTGGTGGCCGTCCATCATGGGCATCTCGATGTCGGACACGAGCACCTGGACGTATTCGGTGATGGGCCGGTTGTCCTCCTGGGCGCGCTTCTTGATCTCCAGGAGGCGGTCCCAGCATTCGCGGCCGTTGTTGGTCTTCTCCACCTGGAACCCGGCCTGGCCGAGCATGTCGCGGATCATCTCGCGGCCGTTGTTGGTCTTCTCCACCTGGAACCCGGCCTGGCCGAGCATGTCGCGGATCATCTCGCGGATGAGCGGGGAATCGTCGGCGATGAGCGCCTTGTAGCCCGCGTTGCCGTCGAAGGTGACGTTGTCGTCGAAGCGCAGGCGCATGCTGGGGTTGAGCTCGGAGACGATGCGTTCGAGGTCGAGGATGAAGACGATGCGGTCGTCGAACTTGACCACGCCGGTGATGGATTCGGAGGACAGGGCGGAGACGTACTTGTTGGGCGCTTCCACGTCCTCCCAGGAGATGCGGTGGATGCGGGTCACGCCGGAGACCATGAAGGCGGAGGTGACCTGGTTGAATTCGGTGACGATGACCTTGGGCGGCTCGTTCTCGACCCGTTTCTTCTTCAGCCACAGGGAGAGGTCGAGCAGGGGGATGATGCGCGAGCGCAGGTTGAAGGCGCCCAGCACCGAGGGGTGGGAGACCTCGGGCATCTCGGTGACCTTGGGCATGCGGATAATCTCCAGCACCTTGGCCACGTTGACGCCGTAGTAGCCCTTTCGGCTCGGCTTGTGCCCGTCCTTGCGTTCGTGTTCTTCCTGGTTCAGATCGAGTTCGTCGGACTCCTTGGGCTGTTCCTCGAGGTAGAACTCCACGATTTCCAGCTCATTGGTGCCCGCTTCAAGCAGGATGTCGGTCGACTCGGTGGCCATGCTGTTACCGTTTCCTTGGTCAAGGGTACGAAATAATTAGGGCAACTCAACCCTTGTAAACGCTATTGGCAAAGGTCGTCAACCAGTGGGTAGGGGGCTTCGGGATCGGCCGGTTCCAGATCGCGGATCACGGCGGCGGCGCGCTCCAGGTCTTCCCAGTCCCGGCATTCGAGCAGGGAGGCGCGCAGGGCGCGGATGCCCTTCAGCCCCTTGGCGTACCGGGGGATGATGGAGCGGATCTTGCGGAAGGAGCGTGTGTCGCCCTCGAACAGCCGGGTCAGGCGGATATGCTCGCGCACGATTTCCGAGAGGAGTGCGCCGTCGCGCACGGGCAGGGGGGTGCCTTTGCGCAGGGCGATGAACCGGGCGAAGATGGACGGGTCGAAGAGCGCGCCGCGGGCGAACATGACGGCGTCGATGCCGGTCTCATCCAGGCAGCGTACCCCGGCCTCGGCCGAGAACAGGTCGCCGGACCCGATGACCGGGATGGACACGGTCCGCTTCAGCTCGGCGAGCTTGGCCCAGTCGGCCTGGCCCGCGAACATCTGTTTGCCGTAGCGGGGGTGCAGGGTGACCCAGTCCACGCCGGTGTCCTCCAGCCGCCGTGCCAGGTCGAGGAAGACCTCCTCGCCCTTGTTGAAGCCCAGCCGGAACTTGACGCCCACGCGGCCGCCCAGGGGATGCTGCCGGGCTTTTTCGACCATGATGGCGGCCAACTCGACCAGCTTGTCGAGGTCCTCCATGAGCTGCACCCCGGAGCCGGACTTGAGCACCTTGCGCACCGGGCAGCCCGCGTTGAGGTCGAAATTGCGGTAGCCCATGGAGACGAGCTTCTCCATGACCGGGTGGAAATATTGGGCCTCCGAGCCGAAAAGCTGGAGGATCATGGGGTCGTCCTCCGGGCAGGTGGCGATGAGCCGCCGGGTACCGGAGTTCTTGAAGGCCATGCCCTTGACCGAGACCATCTCGGAACAGGCCGGGCCGCAGCCGTAGCTGCGGGAGAGCATCCGGAAGGGCAGGTCGGAGTAGCCGGCCAGGGGGGCCAGCCAGGGGGCGTCGGGGGTGATGGCGAATTGCTGCGTCATGGTGGGAAGGGCATACGGGGTGGGCGATCGGGAGTCAAAGAAAAACAGGACCGGGGCCGGGGAGCTATCTGATATAGTAGCGGTCGTAGAGATCCTGGTACAGGCCGGACCCTACCAGAGCGTTGAAGGCTTCCTGCCATCGCTGGATGACCTTGTCGTCCACCTGCTTGGAAAAGGCGATGTATCCGGCCGACTCGACCACCGGCTCCGGGATGCGGTGCACGGCGGAGATCGGGATGTTGCTGGCCGCCAGCTTCTGGGCCACGGTCTCGTCGGACGATACGGCCAACGTGGCTTCGCCCGTCTTGAGCTGGTCGAAGCAGATCGCATAGGTCGCCTCGGCGCGCACGTTGGCAAAGCCCTTTTTATTGAGCACGGCGTGGTGCATGCTGTCGGAGACCACGCAGATGGCGGCGACGCCCCTGGCGTCTTCCAGGGACTTTAGGCTGAGGGTGCCGTTCAGGCCATAGAGGTAGTCCACCTCGCGCTGGAGCGGTCCTACCCATTTATAGAGATGCTCCCGCTGCGGGGTGCGGTAGACGTTGAAGAAGGCCGCGTCGCCGCCCTCGTCCAGCCTGCGGATGCCGTCGGCGTAGAGAACTTCGCGGATGGGCGTCTCCAGGCCGAGCATGTGCTTGAGGGCGCGGACGACCTCGAGGTTGAAGGAACGCTTGCCCGCATGGTCGCGGCCGCGCAGCTCGCCGGAGGCGGGATCGATATAGGCCTGGACGCCCAGGTCGTGGGTCAGCAGGGCGAGCTCCCCGGCCGTGGCCCGGATGGGGGCCAGGACGAGAAGGGCCAGTATGAAGATCGATAATCGCATGGTTGTCGAATAGGGTTGTGTTGGTTTCGGGTTTGAGGGTAGGAATGGCGATTGCACCGCGCAATTATAAACTATCGTTGCCGGGCGTGGCTCCGGGGCCTGCGGTCCGGATCGGCCAAGGTAAGGAAATTGAAAAAAATACAGCTTCAGGGTTGACAAACCATCGCTTTTGAAATTAAACCGGCCCGTCTTCGAGCGCAATACGGCTCTTCCCCCATGAGCGGGAAAAAAGGCCGTTGAAAACTCTTGATTTTTGACATAGCGGCGTATATAGACTTCGTTCCCGGTTGGCTGGCGTAGCTCAATTGGTAGAGCAGCTGATTTGTAATCAGCCGGTTGCGGGTTCAAGTCCCATCGCCAGCTCCAGAAAGTAATAATGGTGGGGTTCCCGAGTGGCCAAAGGGAACAGACTGTAAATCTGTCGGCATACGCCTTCGGAGGTTCAAATCCTCCCCCACCACCACAAATTTTTTCGAATCACACTGTAGGAGGCCGTCCAAGAGGCGGTCGATGGACTACAGAGAGTGAGCGGGAATAGCTCAATTGGCTAGAGCATCAGCCTTCCAAGCTGAGGGTTGCGGGTTCGAGTCCCGTTTCCCGCTCCATTTAGCCGTCTCTCAATCCTCCATCATCCTTATATCAGTGTGCGAAGGCTCACGTAGCTCAGTCGGTAGAGCACATCCTTGGTAAGGATGAGGTCACCGGTTCAAATCCGGTCGTGAGCTCCAGGCGTTTTTTTGTTTGTAATGCTTTGTCAAGCAAGTATTTAGAAAATAGAAACCTACACAACTTTATTGATTTAGGGGGTTATTGAAATGGGTAAAGCTAAATTTGAACGTAGCAAGCCTCACGTTAACATCGGCACCATCGGTCACATCGACCATGGCAAGACCACTCTGACCGCCGCCATCACCAAGCTGGCTCACATGGCCGGTCACGGCGAGTACGTCGCCTTCGACGAGATCGACAAGGCTCCCGAAGAGAAAGAGCGCGGCATCACCATCGCCACCGCCCACGTCGAGTACGAGACCGAGAAGCGTCACTACGCCCACGTGGACTGCCCCGGTCACGCCGACTACATCAAGAACATGATCACTGGTGCCGCCCAGATGGATGGCGCCATCCTCGTGTGCGCCGCCACCGACGGTCCCATGCCCCAGACCCGTGAGCACATCCTGCTCGCCCGTCAGGTCGGCGTGCCCGCCATGGTCGTCTTCATGAACAAGTGCGACATGGTCGACGACGAAGAGCTGCTCGAACTGGTCGAGCTCGAAATCCGCGAGCTGCTGTCCAAGTACGAATTCCCCGGCGACGACATTCCGGTCATCCAGGGTTCCGCCCTGAAGGCCCTGGAGTGCGAGTCCGCCGACGATCCGGCCGCCAAGTGCATCTACGAGCTGCTGGAAGCCTGCGACTCCTACATCCCCGAGCCCGAGCGCGACATCGACATGCCCTTCCTGATGCCCGTCGAGGACGTCTTCTCCATCTCCGGCCGTGGTACCGTTATCACCGGTCGTGTGGAGCGCGGCATCATCAAGGTCGGTGACGAAGTCGCCATCGTCGGCATCAAGGACACCATCAAGACCACCTGCACCGGTGTCGAGATGTTCCGCAAGCTGCTCGACCAGGGCCAGGCCGGTGACAACGTCGGTCTGCTGATCCGCGGCGTGAAGCGCGAGGAAGTGGAGCGCGGCCAGGTTGCTGCCAAGCCCGGTTCCATCACCCCGCACACCAAGTTCAAGGCCGAGGTCTACGTCCTGTCCAAGGATGAAGGCGGCCGTCACACCCCGTTCTTCTCCGGCTACCGTCCGCAGTTCTACTTCCGTACGACTGACGTCACCGGTGTCGTCACCCTGGACGAGGGCGTCGAGATGGTCATGCCCGGCGACAACGCCACCTTCAACGTCGAGATGATCGCCCCCATCGCCATGGAGATCGGTCTGCGCTTCGCCATCCGCGAAGGCGGCCGTACCGTCGGTGCCGGTGTCGTCACCGAAATCGTGGAGTAATCATGCGCGTCAACATTCAGCTGCAGTGCACCGAGTGCAAGCGTAAGAACTACGCTACGCAGAAGAACAAGAAGAATACTACCGGACGTCTGGAAGTGAGCAAGTATTGTCCCTGGGACAAGAAGCACACTGTTCACAGAGAGTCCAAGTAGATTCGATAGAGCAGGGGCATAGTTCCAACGGCTAGAACGCCGGTCTCCAAAACCGGATGTTGGGGGTTCGAATCCCTCTGCCCCTGCCAACTTAAGTCTTTGAAAGCGGCGCGGGGTCTTGCACGGAAACGGCAAGGCCCCGCCAACCGCTCAATAATTTGGGAACAGTGATATGGCCAAGAAGAAAGGCAAGAAGGCCGCTGACAAGCAGGCCGTAGAGTCTCGGGCAGCCGGTCTGAAGGACAAAACCAAGGAGCTCATGGAGTTCTTTGAGGAGTCCAAGGTCGAGATCAAGAAAGTGGTCTGGCCGACCCGCAAGGAGACCGTAACCACGTGTATCGCCGTATTGGTCGTCTCCGTGGTCATCGCTCTCTATCTGGGCGTGGTCGACCTGGCGCTTTCCAAGATCGTCGAGGCCATCCTGTCCTAAGGACCAAAGCTATTTGCAAAGGCTGGATCACAACATGGATGCCACAATGGAAAACGCCGCACCTCGTGCTCGCTGGTACATAGTTCACACCTACTCGGGTTTCGAGCAGCGTGTCGAACAGACCGTCCGCGAGATGATGCGCACCGGACAGGACAAGGGCCTCATTGAGGAAGTCGTCATGCCCACCGAAAAGATCGTTGAGATGGTCAAAGGTGAGCGCAAGACGTCGACTCGCAAGTTCTATCCGGGATACATCATGATCAAGATGATCCTGACGGACGATTCCTGGCATCTCATTCAGTCCATTCCGCGCGTGACAGGCTTTGTCGGCGGCAAGAACCGGCCGACTCCCATGCGCGACAGCGAGGCGGAGAACATCCTCAACATGATGGAGAGCCGCCAGGAGAAGCCCCGTCCCAAGTTCAACTTCGAACGCGGGGACGAGGTCCGGGTCATCGATGGCCCGTTCAGCGGCTTCAACGGTGTTGTGGAAGAAGTCAACTACGACAAGGGTAAGCTCAAAGTATCCGTCTCTATATTCGGGCGTCAGACTCCTGTGGAGCTTGATTTTGTCCAAGTGGACAAGGGATAGCCCGGATCGTCGCTAACAGCGAAATTTCTCATCGAGGAATACAATGGCCAAGAAAGAAATAGGTAAGATTAAACTGCAGATCCCCGCAGGCGCAGCCAACCCCTCCCCGCCGGTCGGTCCGGCCCTGGGTCAGCACGGCGTCAACATCATGGAATTCTGCAAGGCGTTCAACGCCAAGACGCAGGACCAGAAGGGTCTGATCATCCCGGTGGTCATCACCGTGTATGCGGACCGCTCCTTCGACTTCATCACCAAGACCCCCCCGGCTGCCGTGCTTCTGCTCAAGGCCGCCAAGATTGAGAAGGGCTCCGGTGAACCCAACAAGCAGAAGGTCGGCAAGGTCACCAAGGCGCAGATCAAAGAGATCGCCGAATTGAAGATGGTGGATTTGAACGCCAATGACATCGAACACGCCATGCTCCAGATCGAGGGTACCGCCCGCAGCATGGGTCTCGAAGTCAAGGGCTAGTGAGGAAAGAAAAATGCCTAAGCATGGAAAGAAATACCGCAACGCAGTCGGTGACCGCGACACCACCGTGCGCGTCGATATCGAAGAGGGTGTGAAGGCCGCTGTTGCCGGCGCCTACGCCAAATTCGACGAGACCGTGGACGTGGCCATCAACCTCGGCGTCGATCCGAAGTACTCCGATCAGATGATCCGCGGCGCCGTCAGCCTGCCCAACGGGCTCGGCAAAGACGTGCGCGTCGCCGTCTTCTGCAAGGGGGAAAAGGAAAACGAGGCCAAGGAAGCCGGTGCCGATTACTACGGTTCCGACGACCTGGTCGAGAAGATCCAGTCCGGCTGGCTCGACTTCGACAAGGCTGTCGCCACCCCGGACATGATGGCCGTGGTCGGCAAGATCGGCCGCGTGCTCGGCCCCCGTGGCCTGATGCCCAACGCCAAGACCGGCACCGTGACCATGGACGTGGCCAAGGCCGTCAGCGAGCTCAAGGCCGGTAAGGTCGAGTTCAAGGTCGACAAGGCGGGCGTGCTGCACGCTCCCATCGGCAAGGTCTCCTTCGGTCCGGACAAGCTCCTTGAGAATCTCAAGGCGCTGCTGGAAACCGTCATGCGCCTCAAGCCCTCCTCCGCGAAGGGCACCTATATGAAGGCTCTGGCCGTTTCCTCCACCATGGGTCCCGGCGTGAAGGTCGATCCCCTGACCGTCCGGAAATTCCTGGAAAGCACCAATTAATTGAATGCCGGGCTCCCTTTGGGGAGCCCTGTAGATAATCGCACGGAAGGTTGAGTCAGAGACGGCAGGTGGGGCTGTGCTCCCTTAATATCCTGCTCAGACAAAGCTTTGACCTGCTTTCCGGGCCGAACGACGAGGAGTGGTAGATGAACAGGCAAGAAAAAGCCCAGATCATCGAGCAGCTGCACGAAAAAGCTTCGCGCGCCAGCATCGCCGTCGTCACCGATTTCAAGGGTCTGACCGTTGAGGAAATGACCGTCCTGCGCTCCAAGTGCTTCGAGATCGGTGTCGATTACCAAGTCGTCAAGAATACCCTGGCCCGGTTGGCTCTCAATGACACCTCTCATGGTGAATTGAGCGAACACCTGAAAGAGAACTGCGCCATTGCGCTGGGTTACGAAGATCCCGTAGCCCTTGCCAAGGCGTTGGCCGATTACGCCAAGACGAACAAGAAGTTCGCCTTGCGTTACGGCACTCTCGAAGGCCAGTTTCTTGACAGTGACGCAGTGAAGGAACTCGCCAAGATGCCCAGCAAGCCTGAGCTCTTGAGTTCCCTCCTCGGCACGATGCAGGCCGTACCTCGCAATTTCGTCTGTCTGTTCGCCAACATCGAACGCAAGTTCCTGTACGCCTTGACCGCGATCAAGGAACAGAAAGAAGCTGCGTAAAAACAGGTTCAAAGCGAATCACTTTTAAGGAGAATTTATCATGGCTGATATCACCAAAGAACAGGTTGTCGAATTCATCGGCAACATGACCGTCCTGGAACTGTCCGAATTCATCAAGGAACTCGAAGACGTGTTCGGCGTCGAGGCTGCCGCCCCCGCCATGGCCGTTGCCGCTGCTCCGGCCGCCGGTGGCGATGCCGCCGCCGAGGACGAGCAGACCGAGTTCAACGTCGTCCTGACCAATGCCGGCTCCAACAAGATCGCCGTCATCAAGGCCGTCCGCGGCCTGACCGGTCTGGGCCTGAAGGAAGCCAAGGCTCTGGTCGACGAGGCTCCCAAGGCCGTCAAGGAAGGCGTGTCCAAGGACGAGGCTGACGAGGCTGCCAAGCAGCTGCAGGAAGCCGGCGCCGAAGTTGAAGTTAAGTAACTTCGCCCTCTTAAGCTAGCATAGCAAAGAGCGCTCGCCCTCTTAAAAAGGGCGTTGCGCTCTTTGCTCTGTATGTATATATAATGGTTTAATCGCCTTTCGACATTGGGTGCAAGCGCTGCAAGGATGACCATCCTCTCCTCGTCGGTGCGCCGGGTTTTTGGTTCCGGCTGCAGCTTATCTACCCGTTTAACGCATCGGTCGATCTAGACGGCCGCTGTGTCAGACAGTGGGCAAGGGCCAAGGCCCCGCGCCCCAACCATCAACCGCTCATGCATGAGGGTACAATGGGTCAACTGAGAAAAGAATTCGGCAAAATCGTCAACACGCTCCCCATCCCGCACCTGCTGGAACTCCAGGTGGATTCGTACGATCGTTTCCTCCAGGCGGAGACCCCGCCGTCCAGCCGCGGAGACTTCGGTCTCGAGGGCGTGTTCAGGTCCGTTTTTCCCATTGAAGATTTCAACAAGACCGCTAGCCTTGATTTCGTGTCCTATGAAATCGGCGAACCAAAATACGACGTCGATGAGTGCATCTCGAAGGGTTTGACCTACGAGACGCCCATCCGTATCACCGTCCGTCTCGTAGTTTTTGACGTGGATGAAGAGACCGACAACCGCACGATTCGCGACATCAAGGAACAGGACATATACTTCGGCACGCTCCCGCTGATGACTGAGAAGGGCACCTACGTCATCAACGGCACCGAGCGCGTCATCGTCAACCAGCTGCAGCGCTCCCCGGGCATCATCTTCGAGCATGATTCCGGCAAGTCCCATTCCAGCCGCAAGGTTCTCTATTCCAGCCGCATCATTCCCATGCGCGGCTCCTGGCTTGACTTCGACTTCGACCACAAGGACATCCTGTACGTGCGGATCGACCGCCGTCGCAAGATGCCCGTCACCATCCTGCTGAAGGCCATGGGCCTCTCCAGGGCGGATATCCTCGACTACTTCTACGAGATCGAGTCCTACACCCTGCACAAGACCAAGGTGCTCCGCAACGTGGTCGCCGAGCAGTACCGCAAGGAAACCGCGTTCGCCGACATCACCGTCGACGATAAGGTGCTGGTCAAGAAGGGCACCGACATCACCAAGGGCGCCTGGAAGAAGATGGTCCGCGCCGAGGTCAAGACCATCGAGGTCGATCCGGCTTCGCTGGTCGGCCTGTTCCTGGCCAAGGACATGGTGGACAAGAACGGCGAGGTCATCGCCGAGGCCGCCGAGGAAGTGACCGTCGACGTGATCGAAAAGCTCCGCGACGCCAAGATCAAGGACCTGGAAGTGCTGCACACCCGCGGCATGGACGTGTCCTCGTCCCTGCGCGACACCCTGCTGCTCGACAAGACCACGGACATCGAATCCGCGCAGATCGAGATCTACCGCAGGCTTCGTCCCAGCTCCCCGCCCACGCCCGAGATCGCGGCCAGCTTCTTCGAGAACCTGTTCCGCTCCGCCGACTACTACGACCTTTCCAGCGTGGGTCGCTACAAGCTTAACTCCCGTCTGAACCAGGACGTGGACCTGTCCATCCGCACCCTGACCAACGAGGACATCCTCCTCGCGGTCAAGGAGCTGATCCACCTGAAGGACTCCCACGGCCCGGCCGACGACATCGACCACCTGGGCAACCGCCGCGTGCGCCCTGTGGGCGAACTGGTGGAGAACCAGTACCGCATCGGCCTTGTCCGCATGGAGCGCGCCATCAAGGAGCGCATGTCCCTGCAGGAAGTGGCCACCCTGATGCCCCATGACCTGATCAACCCCAAACCGGTTGCCGCCGTGCTCAAGGAGTTCTTCGGAACCTCCCAGCTCAGCCAGTTCATGGACCAGACCAACCCGCTCTCCGAGGTCACCCACAAGCGCCGCCTGTCGGCCCTGGGACCCGGCGGCCTGACCCGCGAACGCGCGGGCTTCGAGGTGCGCGACGTGCACACCTCGCACTACGGCCGCATCTGCCCCATTGAGACGCCGGAAGGTCCGAACATCGGTCTGATCGTCTCCCTGACCACCTACGCCAAGGTCAACGACTACGGGTTCATCGAGACCCCGTACCGCAAGGTGGTGGACAAGAAGATCACCGACGAGATCGTCTACATGGACGCCTCCAAGGAAGCCAAGGAAGTGGTGGCCCAGGCCAACGCGCCCCTGGACAAGGACGGCGTCTTCGTCAACCCGCGCGTCAACGCGCGTCTCGCGGGCGACGTTCAGCTCACCGCGGCTGAAGAAGTCACCTGCATGGACATCAGCCCCAGCCAGACGGTCTCCATCTCGGCTGCGCTGATTCCGTTCCTGGAGCACGACGACGCCAACCGCGCGCTCATGGGCTCCAACATGATGCGTCAGGCCGTGCCGCTTCTCCAGGCCGAGGAGCCGCTCGTCGGCACCGGCATGGAAGGCCCGGTCGCCCGCGACTCCGGGGCCTGCGTCCTGGCCGAGCAGGACGGCGTGATCCACTACGTGGACGCCGAGCGCATCATCATCAATTACGACAACGGGCTGTACCCCAACACCGGGGGCGCCAAGCACTACGAGCTGCAGAAGTGGCACAAGTCCAACCAGAACTCCTGCTTCGGCCAGACGCCCCGCGTCCAGGTCGGCCAGGTGGTCAAGAAGGGCGACGTGCTGGCCGACGGCCCGGGCATCGACCACGGCGAGCTTGCCCTGGGCAAGAACCTGCTGGTCGCCTTCATGCCCTGGTGCGGCTTCAACTTCGAGGACTCCATCCTCATCTCCGAGCGCATGGTCAAGGAAGACGTGTTCACCTCCATCCACATCGAGGAGTTTGAACTGGTCGCCCGCGACACCAAGCTCGGACCCGAGGAAGTGACCCGAGACATCTCCAACGTTTCCGAAGAGATGCTTCGCAACCTCGACGAATGCGGTATCATCCGCATCGGTGCCCGCATCAAGCCCGACGACATCATGGTCGGCAAGATCACGCCCAAGGGCGAGACCCAGCTGACCCCTGAAGAGAAGCTGCTGCGCGCCATCTTCGGCGACAAGGCCCGCGACGTGAAGAACACGTCCCTGAAGGTTCCGCCGGGAATCGCCGGCACCATCGTGGACGTCAAGGTCTTCAACCGCCGCTCCGGCGAGAAGGACGACCGCACCAAGGCCATCGAGGACGCCGAGCTGGCGGCCTTCGACGTCAAGGAGCAGAAGCACGTCGCCGCCCTGACCGACGCCATCCGCGAGAAGGTCTGGGCCGTGCTGGAGGGCGTCAAGCTGAAGAAGGACCTGGCCGGACCCAAGAAGGCCACCCTGGGCAAGACCGGGGAGGTCATCGACCGCGAGGCCGTGGACTCCGTGCCGGTCAAGAAGCTCATCGGGCTGTTCGACCGCGAGGTCAACGACCAGCTGAAGCTCATCGTGGCCGACTACGAGCAGCAGATCGCCTTCATCAAGAACATCTACGACGTCAAGCGCGAGAAGGTGACCGAGGGCGACGATCTGCCCCCGGGCGTCATCAAGATGGTCAAGGTCTACGTCGCGGTGAAGCGCAAGCTCTCCGTGGGCGACAAGATGGCCGGCCGTCACGGCAACAAGGGCGTCGTGTCCTGCATCCTCCCCGAGGAAGACATGCCGTTCTTCGAGGACGGCACCCCCATGGACATCGTCCTGAACCCCCTGGGCGTTCCCTCCCGTATGAACATCGGGCAGATCATGGAAACGCATCTGGGCATGGCCGGCCGCAAGCTGGGCCAGCAGGTTCAGTTGATGATGGAGGAGAGCGGCAATTCGCTCAAGAACATCCGTGAGGAGGTCAAGTCCATCCTCGACACCGCCCGCATGGGCGACGTCATCGATTCCATGTCCGACGAGGAGTTCGTCGAGGCCGTCAAGAAGCTCAAGAACGGCATCGTCGCCAAGACCCCGGTCTTCGACGGGGCCGCGGAAGACGGCATCTGGGGCTGGCTGGAAAAGGCCGGTCTCGCCTCCGACGGCAAGTTCGTGCTCTACGACGGCCGCACCGGCGAGCCGTTCCACAGCCGGGTCACCGTGGGCATCATGTACATCCTCAAGTTGCACCACCTGGTCGACGAGAAGATCCATGCCCGGTCCACCGGCCCGTACTCCCTGGTCACGCAGCAGCCCCTGGGCGGTAAGGCCCAGTTCGGCGGCCAGCGGCTGGGCGAGATGGAAGTCTGGGCCCTCGAGGCCTACGGCGCCGCCTATCTTCTGCAGGAGTTCCTGACCGTCAAGTCCGACGATGTCCAGGGCCGCGTGAAGATGTACGAGAAGATCGTCAAGGGCGACAACTTCCTGGAAGCCGGTCTGCCGGAATCCTTCAACGTCCTGGTCAAGGAACTCATGTCGCTGGGTCTGGACGTGACCCTGCACTACGAGGACCGTAAGCGTCCCGGCCAGCAGCAACAGCAGGCCCTCCCGGCATTCCCGGCAGGCCCCACGCCGCTGGTGGACTAGGGCCGGACGAACACAAGGTAATAGGCCCGGCCGGCCGCAACCGGCCGGCCGGGCATGAAATAACTTTTTACGATAGGGGATATCCATGACGTTGGACGATCTGTTCACCTTGCGTGGAGCGCCGAACGCGGCGGCCCAGGGCCGCAACCTCAAAGCGATCCAGATATCCATCGCTGCGCCTGAAACGATCCGCGAGTGGTCCTACGGTGAAGTCAAGAAGCCGGAGACCATCAACTACCGTACCTTCAAGCCGGAGCGCGACGGCCTGTTCTGCGCCAAGATCTTCGGCCCGGTGAAGGACTACGAGTGCAACTGCGGCAAGTACAAGCGCATGAAGCATCGCGGCATCGTCTGCGAAAAGTGCGGCGTCGAGGTCATTGCCTCCAAGGTTCGCCGCGAGCGTATGGGACACATCGAACTGGCCGCGCCTGTGGCGCACATCTGGTTCCTGAAGACCCTGCCGTCCAAGATCGGCACGCTGCTCGACATCACCATGGCCGACCTGGAAAAGGTCCTGTACTTCGACTCGTTCATCGTGCTTGATCCGGGCGAGACCCCGCTGAAGAAGCACCAGGTCGTCAGCGAGGACCAGTACTTCCAGGTCATCGACCACTTCGGCGAGTCCGCCCTGACCGTGGGCATGGGCGCGGAGACCGTCCGCACCATGCTCCAGGCCCTGGACCTGCCGACCCTGCGCGCCGAGCTGCGCGAAGAGTCGCAGACCACCCGGTCGCAGACCAAGAAGAAGAAAATCACCAAGCGGCTGAAGATCGTCGAGGCCTTCCTCGAGTCCGGCAACAAGCCCGAGTGGATGATCATGGAAGTGATTCCCATCATCCCGCCCGAGCTGCGCCCGCTGGTCCCCCTGGACGGCGGCCGTTTCGCCACCTCGGACCTCAACGACCTGTACCGCCGCGTCATCAACCGGAACAACCGCCTCAAGCGGCTGCTGGAGCTCGGCGCGCCCGAGATCATCATCCGCAACGAGAAGCGCATGCTCCAGGAGGCCGTCGACGCCCTGTTCGACAACGGCCGCCGCGGCCGCGCCATCACCGGCACCAACGGTCGTCCGCTGAAGTCCCTGTCCGACATGATCAAGGGCAAGCAGGGCCGGTTCCGCCAGAACCTGCTCGGCAAGCGCGTCGACTACTCCGGCCGTTCGGTCATCGTCGTCGGCCCGAAGCTGAAGCTGCACCAGTGCGGCCTGCCCAAGAAGATGGCGCTGGAACTGTTCAAGCCGTTCATCTATTCCGAGCTTGAGAAGCGCGAGATCGCCACCACCATCAAATCCGCGAAGAAGATGGTCGAGCGCGAGGACCTGGTCGTCTGGGATATCCTGGAAGACGTGGTCCGCGAGTACCCGATCATGCTCAACCGCGCCCCGACCCTGCACCGGCTGGGCATCCAGGCCTTCGAGCCGCTGCTTGTCGAGGGCAAGGCCATCCAGCTGCACCCGCTCGTCTGTTCCGCCTACAACGCGGACTTCGACGGTGACCAGATGGCCGTTCACGTTCCGCTGTCCGTCGAGGCGCAGATCGAGTGCCGCGTGCTGATGATGTCCTCCAACAACATCCTCAGCCCGTCCAACGGCTCGCCGATCATCAACCCCTCGCAGGACATCGTCCTGGGCCTGTACTACCTGACCACGCCGCGTTCCTTCGAGAAGGGCGAGGGCATGATCTTCTCCTCCCCGGAAGAGGTCATCGCCGCCCACGACTTCGGCGCCGTCGGCATCCACGCCCGGATCAAGGTGCGCATCAACGGCGAGATCGTCGAGACCACCACCGGCCGGATCATCGTTTCCGAGCTGATCCCCGAGAAGGTCCCGTTCGAGCTGGTCAACTGCGTGCTGAACAAGAAGAACATCGCCGCCCTGGTCACCGGCGCCTACCGTCTGGCGGGCACCAAGGCCACCGTCATCCTGTGCGACAGGATCAAGGACCTGGGTTACGAATATGCCACCCGCGCTGGTGTGACCATCGGCGTCAAGGACCTCAAGATCCCGGACAAGAAGGCGAAGATGCTGGAAACGGCCAACGCCGAGGTGGACGAGATCGAGAACCAGTTCCAGGACGGCATCATCACCCGCACCGAGAAATACAATAAGGTCGTCGACGTCTGGACCAAGGTGACCAACGACATCTCCAATGAAATGATGCAGGAGATGTCCACCGACGTCCTGGTCGATCCCAAGACCGGCAACACCGAGGTCAACTCGAGCTTCAACCCCATCTACATGATGGCCACCTCCGGCGCTCGAGGCAACCAGGACCAGATGCGGCAGCTGGCCGGCATGCGCGGTCTGATGGCCAAGCCTTCGGGCGAGATCATCGAGACCCCGATCACCGCCTCCTTCCGCGAAGGGTTGTCGGTTCTCCAGTACTTCATCTCCACCCACGGCGCACGAAAGGGCCTGGCCGATACCGCGCTCAAGACCGCGAACTCCGGTTACCTGACCCGCCGCCTCGTGGACGTTGTCCAGGACGTGACCGTGTCCGAACTGGACTGCGGCACCGTGGACGGACTGGAGCTGACCCACTACATCAAGGGCGGCGAGATCAAGCAGCGCCTTGCGGAACGGGTTCTGGGCCGCGTGACCATGTTCGACACCTACGACGAGGAGACCGGCAAGCTGGTCATCCCGTCCAACACCATGATCGATGCCGCCTACGCCAAGAAGCTCGACGAGTCCGGCGTGAACTCCATCGTCATCCGCTCCGGCCTGACCTGCAAATCCAAGCAGGGCGTCTGCGCCATGTGCTACGGTCGCGACCTGGCCCGTGGCCACCTGGTCAACGTCGGTGAGACCGTCGGCATCATCGCCGCCCAGTCCATCGGCGAGCCGGGCACCCAGCTGACCATGCGTACCTTCCACATCGGCGGTACCGCATCCAAGGAAATCGAGTCCTCGAGCATCGAGTCGCAGCACAACGGCCGCGTCATCACCTCGCGCATGCGCACCGTCGTCAACTCCGACGGCCACAAGATGGTGCTCGGCAAGAGCTGCCAGGTGGGCATCGTGGACGAGCAGGGCCGCGAGCGTGAAAAGTACGTGCTGCCTTCCGGCGCGCGCCTGCTGGTCGACGAGGGCCAGGAGGTCAAGAAGGGCGCCGCCCTGGCCGAATGGGACCCGTACATGGAGCCGTTCATCGTCGACGTGTCCGGCGTCATCAAGTTCAAGGACATCATCGAAGGGAAGACCGTCCAGGAGGACCGTACCTCCAAGGCGTCCTTCACCATCATGGAATACCGCACCACCAACTACCGCCCGGCCGTGACCCTGCTGGGCGAGGGCGGCAAGCCCGTGCACCGGCCCGGCACCGATATCGATGCCAACTTCGCCATGCCCGTGGGCGCCATCCTCATGGTCAAGGACGGCGACACGGTCCGCGCGGGTGACGTTATCGCCCGTAAGCCGCGTGAGTCCTCCAAGACCAAGGACATCGTCGGTGGTCTGCCGCGCGTCGCCGAGCTGTTCGAGGTGCGCAAGCCCAAGGATCTGGGCGTCGTGTCCTCCATCGACGGCATCGTGACCTTCGGCCCCGAAACCAAGGGCAAGCGCAAGGTCATCGTCACCCCGGAGACCGGCGATGCTCAGGAATTCCTCATTCCCAAGGGTAAGCACATCACGGTCCAGGAGTCCGACTTCGTCGAGGCCGGCGACCTGCTGACCGAAGGCTCCCCGGAGCTGCACGACATCCTGCGGATCAAGGGCGAGAAGCATCTGGCCCGCTACCTGGTCGAGGAAATCCAGGACGTGTACCGGTTCCAGGGCGTCAACATCAACGACAAGCACATCGAGATCATCGTTCGCCAGATGCTCAAGAAGGTCTCCATCCTGAATCCCGGCTCCACCTCCTTCCTCATCGGAGAGCAGGTGGACAAGATGCGGTTCATGGAAGAGAACTCCAAGGTCGTGGCCGAAGGCGGCGAACCCGCCGTGGCCGAAACCCTGGTTCTGGGTATCACCCAGGCCTCGCTGTCCACGGACTCCTTCATCTCGGCCGCTTCGTTCCAGGAGACCACCAAGGTCCTGACCGAAGCGTCCCTGAAGGGCAAGTCCGACTACCTGCGCGGCCTGAAGGAAAACGTCATCGTGGGCCGTTTGGTGCCCGCCGGTACCGGCTTCCGGAAGTACACGGACGCCGAAATCAGCGTGCCCGATCAGCCCGAACGCCCGGACAAGTTCCTTGAGGAGCTGGAAGAAAGCCCGCTCCTCGTGGACATGCCCCTGGCATAAACGCTGCCGAGATTATAACACGGAAGCGTAGGTTTTAACTGTTTGGAAAAGTTGGAGAGGCCTGTCCTCTCCAACTTTTTTGGCCTGAGAGGCGCCAAAGTACACCGGATCATCGGGCTAAATCACTTGACAATGCCCGAAGTAATGGAGTACTTGCGGTCCTCTTTGCGCATGGTTTGCGCGTTGCTACAGTATTAACTAATGATTGGAGGATGAATGCCTACCATTAACCAGCTGATCCGCAAGGGCCGTGAAGCTCAGCCCAAGCGGAAAAAAACCCCGGCCCTGATGGAATGCCCTCAGCGTCGAGGCGTTTGCACCAGGGTGTACACCACGACCCCGAAGAAGCCGAACTCCGCGCTTCGTAAGGTCGCCCGCGTGCGCCTGACCAACGGCATGGAAGTCACCGCGTACATCGGTGGTGAAGGCCACAACCTGCAGGAACACTCCGTGGTTCTGATCCGCGGCGGCCGTGTAAAGGACCTTCCCGGTGTCCGTTACCACATCGTCCGCGGTACCCTCGATACCTCCGGTGTCGACGATCGTCGCCGCGGCCGTTCCAAGTACGGCACCAAGCGCCCGAAATAGGTTATAGCCTCATTCGCAATGCCCGGGGTGGGATGACAAAGTAGGGCGGAGGCTGCCCGAAATAATGTCCCCCCGGCCGAAATTCAAGGAGAAAAAAATGCCTCGTAAAGGTCCTGTCGCCAAGCGGCAGATCCTGCCGGATCCTGTATACGGCAGCAAGCTCATCACTCGCTTCATCAACCGTCTTATGTTGGACGGCAAGAAGTCCACTGCGGAAAGAATTTTCTACAAGGCACTCGAGATCCTGGCCGACAAGACCAGCGAAGACGCGCTGCGCGCCTTCGAGAAGTGCATCGACAACATCCGTCCCGCCCTGGAGGTCAAGTCCCGCCGTGTCGGCGGCGCCACGTACCAGGTGCCGATGGAAGTGCGTCCCGACCGTCAGACCGCCCTGGCCATTCGTTGGGCCATCTCCTACGCCCGCGGGCGTGGCGAGAAGGGCATGGTCGCCCGCCTGTCCGGCGAGCTCCTGGACGCCTTCAACAACCGTGGTGGCGCTGTGAAGAAGCGTGAAGACACCCACAAGATGGCTGAAGCCAACAAGGCTTTCGCTCACTACCGCTGGTAGTCCCGGAGTATTACAGTGGCGAGAAAAGTACCCAGAGAGAAACAGCGCAATATTGGTATCATGGCCCACATCGATGCGGGCAAGACTACCACTACCGAGCGAATCCTGTTCTACACCGGCGTGTCCCACAAGATCGGTGAGGTCCATGATGGCGAAGCCACCATGGACTGGATGGTTCAGGAGCAGGAGCGCGGCATCACCATTACGTCTGCCGCCACCACCTGCTTCTGGCGCGAGCACCGTGTCAACATCATCGACACCCCGGGCCACGTGGACTTCACCATGGAAGTCGAGCGCGCCCTGCGCGTGCTTGACGGCGCCGTCGCCGTCTTCGACTCCGTGGCCGGCGTCGAGCCGCAGTCCGAGACCGTGTGGCGTCAGGCCGACCGGTATCACGTTCCCCGCATGGCCTTCGTCAACAAGATGGACCGCATCGGTGCCGACTTCTTCCGTTGCGTCGAGATGATGAAGACCCGGTTGGGCGCCAAGGCCGTTCCTCTCCAGCTGCCCATCGGCGCCGAGGACGATTTCCAGGGCGTCGTGGACCTGATCGAGGGCAAGGCCTACATCTATGATCACCTCGATCACGGAGCCAGCTTCACCACCACCGAAGTGCCGGCCGATCTCCAGGACCAGTACGAGCTGATGCGCGCCGAAATGATCGAAGCCATCGCCGAGGAGGACGAAACCCTTCTCGAGAAGTACATGGGCGAGGAAGAGATCACCCCCGAGGAGATCCGCGAGGGCGTGCGCAAGGCGACCACCAACCTGACCATCTGCCCCGTGCTCTGCGGCACCGCGTTCCGCAACAAGGGCGTCCAGCCGCTGCTCGACGCCGTTGTGGACTACCTGCCCAGCCCGCTGGACATTCCGGCCATGAAGGGCACGGACCCGCAGGACCCCGAGACCGTTATCGAGTGCCCCTGCGACGACGACAAGCCGCTTGCGGCCCTGGCCTTCAAGCTGATGACCGACCCCTTCGTCGGCCACCTGACCTTCCTGCGCATCTACTCGGGCAAGATCGAGTCCGGCGCCACGTTCATGAACGCGGCCACCGGCAAGAAGGAGCGCATCGGTCGTCTTCTGAAAATGCACGCCAACAAGCGTGAAGAAATCAAAGAGGCATACGCCGGCGACATCGTTGCCGCCGTCGGCCTCAAGAACGTAGCCACCGGCGATACCCTGTGCGACCTCAAGCGCGCAGTGGCCCTGGAGTCCCTGGACATCCCCGAGCCGGTCATCGAGGTGGCTATCGAACCCAAGACCAAGGCAGACCGCGACACCCTGTCCGCCGCTCTCGTCAAGCTGGCCAAGGAGGATCCGTCCTTCCGCGTCAAGGGCGACGAGGAGACCGGACAGACCCTGATCGCCGGAATGGGTGAGTTGCACCTCGAAATCATCGTTGACCGTCTCCTCAGGGAGTTCAACGTGAACGCCAACGTGGGCGCGCCCCGCGTTGCGTACCGAGAGACCATCTCCGCCGCGAACAAGGTTGACGTCAAGCATGCCAAGCAGTCTGGCGGCCGTGGCCAGTACGGCCATGTCGTCCTGGAAGTCGAGCCCAATCCTGAGAAGGGCTACGAGTTCGTGGACGAGATCAAGGGCGGCGTGATTCCCAAGGAATACATCCCCGCCGTTGACAAGGGCATCCAGGATGCCATGAAGAACGGCATCTCCGCCGGGTTCCCGGTGGTCGATGTGAAGGTCAAGCTCGTGTTCGGCTCCTACCATGAAGTCGACTCCAGCGAACAGGCCTTCTACATTGCCGGTTCTCTGGCCATCAAGGAAGCCTGCAGAGGCGCCAAGCCGGTGCTGCTCGAGCCGATCATGTCGGTGGAAGTGGTCACCCCGAGGATTACCTCGGTGACGTCATGGGCGACTTGAACGGCCGTCGCGGCCGCGTGGGCGAAATGGAAGCCCGCGCCGGCGTGCAGGTCGTGCGCTCCTTCGTGCCGCTGTCCGAGATGTTCGGATACGCCACGGACCTGCGCTCCAAGACCCAGGGCCGGGCCACCTTCACCATGCAGTTCGACCACTACGAGCGGTTGCCGAACAACTTGGCCGAAGAATTGATGAAAGGAAACGATTAACGTAGAGCCGAGGATTTTCCCTTTGCTTGACACTGCGGCGGTCCGGGTGTACTCATCCCGACCGCTGCAAAGTTCGGCGCCTTTTCCTTTTCAGGCGCGGTAAAGATAAATCCTTTGAGGAGAAAGCACTATGGCTGCTTCGATGGCGAGCGATCGCATCAGAATTAAACTGAGAGCATACGATTACCGTATTCTGGACAAGGCTGTTAACGAGATCGTTGACACCGCCCGGAATACCGGTGCGGCTATTGCCGGCCCCGTGCCGCTGCCCACCGACATTCATCGTACCACCGTCCAGAAGTCTGTCCACGTTGACAAAAAGTCCCGTGAGCAGTTCGAAATGCGCATTCACAAGCGTCTTCTGGATATCCTCGAACCCACTCAGCAGACGGTTGATGCCCTGGGCAAGCTTTCGCTTCCCGCCGGCGTCGACGTCGAGATCAAGCTCTAGGAGTGTAGTTATGGCTAAGACTCTCGGACTGCTTGGCAGAAAAGTGGGCATGACCCGCATTTTCAAGGACGATGGTACCATCTGCCCCGTGACGGTCATTGAGGCCGGTCCCTGTGCGGTGATGCAGATCAAGACCATGGATAAGGAAGGCTACAATGCCCTGCAGCTCGGCTACGACAACGTGCCCGAGCGCAAGGTGAACAAGCCCATGAAAGGCCACATGGCCAAGGCCGGCGACGCCCTGTACCGCCACCTCAAGGAATTTCCCATTGAGGCCATCGAGGGCTACGAGCTGGGTCAGGAGATCACCGTCGACATCTTTGCCGCCGGTGAGAAGGTCAAGGTTACCGGCACCTCCAAGGGTAAGGGTTTCCAGGGCGTCATGAAGCGTCACAACTTCGGTGGCTCCCGCGCCTCCCACGGTGCCGAAAAAGTGCACCGCGTTCCCGGCTCCGTCGGTAACGCGACCTACCCCGGCCGTGTCTGGAAGGGCAAGAAGATGCCCGGCCAGATGGGGAACGAGCGTGTGACCTTGAGCAACGTTGAGATCGTCGATGTCCGTCCCGAGGATAACGTCCTCGTGGTCAAGGGCCAGGTGCCCGGACCGAACAACGGCCTCCTGATGATCCGCAAGAACGGCTAAGAGGTATACGTCATGGCAAAAATTCAAGTTGTAGATCAGAATAACAAGAAGGTGGGCGACTTCGAGCTGGCCCCCGAGGTTTTCGAGGTGGAGATCATGCCCGAAATCCTCAACCAGGTCGTCCGCGCCCAGCGCGCTTCCCAGCGCCAGGGCACCCATGCCACCAAGAACCGCGCCCTCAAGGACGGCGGCGGCCGCAAGCCGTGGCGCCAGAAGGGCACCGGTCGTGCCCGTGCCGGTTCCAGCAACTCGCCCCTGTGGCGTGGTGGTGCCGCCACCTTCGGCCCGCAGCCTCGCGACTATACCTTCAAGGTCAACAAGAAGGTCCGCAAGCTGGCCCTCAAGATGGCTCTGTCCTCCCGCGTCTCCGAAGAGAAGATGATGGTGGTCAAGTCCATCGATCTCGCTGAGATCAAGACCAAGGCCTTTGCCGAAGTCGCTGAAACCCTCGGCCTGAACAAGACCCTGATCGTCGCCAAGAACGCCGATCGGAATCTGGAGCTGTCCGCACGGAACATGCCCCACATCAAGGTTATCGAGGCCGACAAGCTGAATGTTTACGACGTGCTGCTGTACCCCGAGCTGGTTATGCTCGAGGCCGCCGCCCAAGACGTTCAAGAGAGGTTGAAGTAATGGATTATTCGAAAGTACTGCTCAAGCCCGTGGTCTCCGAAAAGGCCAACGAGGCCAAGGAGCAATCCAATCACGTCTCTTTTTACGTCCACCCCGATTCCAACAAGGTCGAGGTGAAGAAGGCCGTGGAAGCAGCCTTCGACGTCAAAGTCGAGTCCGTGAATATCGTCAGCAAGAAAGCGATGCCGCGCAAGCGCATGGGTCGCCTGACCGGCGGCCGCGTCCCCGGTTACAAGAAGGCCTACGTCAAGCTTGCAGCCGGCGATAAAATCGAAATCTTCGAAGGAGTGTAACCCATGGCAACCCGTAAGCTGAAGCCTACTTCTCCGGGCCGCCGGTTCCAGACCATCTCCGATTTCGCGGAGATCACCCGGACCACTCCCGAGAAGTCGCTGACCAAAGGCCTGACTAAGAAGGCCGGTCGCAACAACAATGGTCGCGTCACCTCCCGCCGTCGCGGCGGAGGCAACAAGTCCCTGTACCGCCTGATCGACTTCAAGCGGAACAAGCTTGGCGTGCCCGCCAAGGTGGCCGAGATCGAGTACGATCCGAACCGCAGCGCCCGCATCGCCCTCCTGCACTACGCGGACGGCGAGAAGCGCTACATCCTGGCCCCTGTCGGCCTGAACCAGGGCGACGTCATCACCGCGGGTGAGGGCGCCGACATCAAGCCTGGCAACGCCATGGCTCTGGCCCAGGTCCCGACCGGTACCATCGTGCACAACATCGAGCTGTACCCCGGCAAGGGCGGCCAGTTCTGCCGTGCCGCCGGTACCTACGCCCAGCTGATCGCCAAGGAAGGCAAGTACGCGCTGCTGCGCATGCCCTCCGGCGAGGTCCGCAAGGTGCTGGCCACCTGTTGCGCCACCATCGGCCAGGTTGGAAACATTCATCACGAGAATATCAAGATCGGTAAGGCCGGCCGTAATCGCTGGCTTGGCCGTCGCCCGAAGGTCCGTGGTGTGGCAATGAACCCGATCGATCACCCGCTGGGGTGGTGGTGAGGGCCGCAGTTCCGGTGGTCGCCACCCGGTTTCCCCGTGGGGTATGCCGGCCAAGGGCTACAAGACCCGGAACCGCAAGAAGGCTTCCTCGAAGCTTATCGTCAAACGCCGCGGCCAGAAGTAGGAGTATAAACGATGCCTAGATCTCTCAAAAAAGGCCCGTTCCTCGACGGTCACCTGATCAAGAAAATCCAGTTGGCTGCCGAAAATCAGGATCGCCGCGTGATCAAGACCTGGTCCCGCCGTTCCACGATCGTCCCCGAGATGGTCGGTATGACTTTCGCAGTCCACAATGGCCGGAAGTTCATCCCCGTGTTCGTGACCGAAAACATGGTCGGTCACAAGCTGGGTGAATTCTCCCCGACCCGCACCTACTTCGGCCACGTGGCCGACAAGAAGAAGTAGGGGGAGCACGTAATGGAAGCCAAAGCAGTAGCAAAGTTCATTCGCGTGTCCCCGCGAAAGACCCGCGTCGTCGCCGAGAACATCAAGGGCAAGGGCGTCGAGGATGCTCTGAACATCCTCCGGTTCACCCCGAAGAAGCCCGCCGAGATTCTCCGCAAGGTTCTGTACTCCGCCATTTCCAATGCGGAGCAGATGCCCGGCGTCGATGTCGACTCCCTGATTGTCGACACGGTCATGGTCAATGAAGGTCCTACCTGGAAGCGTATCAAGCCGCGCGCCATGGGCCGCGCTTACCGCATCCGGAAGCGTACCAGCCACATCACCATCGTAGTGAAGGAACAGTAGTATGGGACAGAAAGTACATCCTTACGGTTTTCGTCTGGGGTATAACAAGAACTGGCTGTCCCGCTGGTACAGCACCAAGGATTACCCTGCGTTCGTCCTCCAGGACGACCAGGTCCGCAAGTTCGTTAAGAAAAAGTTGTTTCAGGCCGGCGTTTCCCGCATCGAGATCGAGCGGGCCGGCGGCAAGATTCGCCTGATCATCCACACCGCGCGTCCCGGTATTGTCATCGGCCGTAAGGGTGTAGAGATAGAAAAGCTGCGCGATGAATTGCGCGGCAAGTTCAAAACCGAGTTCACCATTGAGGTCAACGAGATCCGTCGACCGGAGGTTGAAGCTCAGCTCGTAGCTGAGAACATTGCCCAGCAGCTCGAACGCCGTATTGCCTTCCGCCGTGCCATGAAGCGCACGGTGGGCCTTGCCAGGAAATTCGGCGCCGAGGGTATCAAAGTCGCTTGCGCAGGCCGCCTTGCCGGCGCAGAAATCGCTCGCGGCGAGTGGTACCGTGATGGGCGTGTGCCCCTGCACACCCTTCGTGCCGACATCGACTATGGTTTCGCCGAGGCTGCCACCACTTACGGCGTTATCGGAGTCAAGGTCTGGATCTTCAAGGGTGAGATTCTGGACAAAGAGGTACAACAGTAATGCTTGCTCCAAAAAGAGTTAAATTCAGGAAATGGCAGAAAGGCCGACTCAGAGGCAAGGCCCAACGGGGTAACGTGGTGTCCTTCGGCGATATCGGGCTGAAGGCATTGGAGCACGGAAAGATCACCAATCAGCAGATTGAATCCGCTCGTGTCGCGATCATGCGTCACATCAAGCGCGGCGGTAAGGTCTGGATCCGCATCTTCCCTGATCACCCCACCACCTCCAAGCCCGCGGAAGTCCGCCAGGGCAAGGGTAAAGGCGCACCCGACGGTTGGGTCGCGCCGGTGAAACCGGGCCGGATTATGTACGAAGTCAAGGGTGTCGACATCGAGCTTGCCAAGGAAGCCCTCAAGCGCGCTTCCTACAAGCTGCCGATCAAGACTTCCATCGTTGTGAAGGAGGGTCTCTAAGATGATCACTTCCAAGGAACTTCGTGAACTGGATGACGCGAAGCTGACCGAGAAGCTGACCGAGTCCCGGCATGAGCTGTTCACCATGCGCTTCAAGCATGCGACCGCCCAGCTGGAGAACACCAAGGCACTCGCCGGCGTCAAAAAGACCATCGCCCGTATCCTGACCATTCAGCGGGAACGGCAGGGAGCGTAAGAAATGGCTGAGTTCAAATACCAAGGCAACAAGCGCCTGCTCACCGGTCTGGTGATCTCCGACAAGGCCGACAAGACCATCGTCGTCCGCGTCGAGACCCTGGTGAAGCATCCGCTGCTGAAGAAGTACATCCGCCGCCGCAAGAAGTTCATGGCCCATGATCCGGCCAACGACTGCGGTGTAGGCGATACGGTGCAGATTGTCGAATCGAGACCCATGTCCCGGCGCAAGCGCTGGCACCTGGTCAAGATCCTCGAAAAGGCCGTTTAGGGATTAGGAGGAAATCATATGATTCAGGTTGAATCCAATCTCGACGTGGCTGACAACTCCGGAGCCAAGAAAGTCGCCTGCATCAAGGTGCTCGGCGGTTCCAAGCGCCGTTACGCCAGCGTCGGTGATATTATCGTAGTGTCCGTCAAGGAGGCCATGCCCCATTCCAAGGTGAAGAAGGGCTCGGTCATGAAGGCGGTTGTCGTCCGCACGAAGAAGGAGCTCGGTCGTCCCGACGGTTCCTACATCAAGTTCGACAACAATTCCGCCGTGCTGCTCAACAACAACATGGAGCCTGTGGGCACCCGTATCTTCGGGCCCGTGGCTCGTGAGTTGCGCGCCGCCGGTTTCATGAAGATCGTTTCCCTCGCTCCCGAGGTCCTGTAAGGAAATGATGATGAAGACTAAAATCCGTAAAGACGACAAGGTCATGGTCATCGCCGGGAAAGACAAGGGAAAGGTCGGCAAGGTGTTGAAGATTCTCAAGAAGCAGGACAAGGTCCTGGTTGAGAAGGTGAACATGGTCCAGCGCCACACCAAAGCCAACCCCTATGCCCAGCAACCCGGCGGCATTATCGAGAAGGAAGCCCCTATCCATGTATCCAATGTGGCTGTGGTCTGCGACGCCTGCACCAAGCCCACGCGGGTAGGGTACAAGAAGACTGAAGACGGCAAGAAGGTGCGCTTCTGCAAGAAGTGCAACGAGACCTTCAAATAGGTATCAGTATGACTCGTCTCGAAAAAGTATATAACGAAAAGGTCGTCCCCGAACTCCAGAAGGAGTACGGTTATTCCTCGTCCATGGAGATCCCCAAAATGGTGAAGATCTCCCTGAACATCGGTCTCGGTGCTGCCAGCCAGAACAGCAAGCTCATCGAAGCCGCCGCCGAGGAACTGACCGCAATTGCCGGCCAGAAGGCCGTGGTCACCCTGGCCAAGAAGTCCATCGCGCAGTTCAAGCTGCGCGAGGGCATGCCCGTGGGCTGCCGCGTCACTCTGCGCGAAGACCGGATGTGGGACTTTTATGACAAGCTCGTGAGCTTCGCTCTGCCCCGGGTCCGCGACTTCCGCGGCATCCCCGACCGCGGTTTCGACGGTCGTGGAAACTTCACCCTGGGCATCAAGGAACACACCATCTTCCCTGAGCTTGACATCGACAAGGTTGAGTTGGTGAAGGGCATGAACATCACCGTGACCACCACGGCCAAGACCGACAAGGAAGGCAAGACCCTCCTCGATCTGCTTGGCATGCCCTTTAAAAAGTAGGAGGACGGAAAGTGGCCAAGACTAGCATTCGCGTTAAGGCAACTCGCAAACCCAAGTTCAAGGTTCGCGCCTACAATCGGTGCCCGATTTGTGGCCGTCCTCGGGCTTTTCTGAGGCGGTACGGAATTTGCCGTATCTGCTTCCGCAACAAGGCTCTCGCCGGCGAACTGCCCGGCGTCCGCAAGGCGAGCTGGTAATTAAGGAGAAAATGAAATGGCTGTTGTTGATCCTGTAGCCGACATGTTGACCCGCATCCGGAATGCGTACGGCGCCTATCACACCGGCGTCGTCGTTCCGGTTTCCAAGATGAAATCGGCGATCGCGGGTATTCTGAAGGAAGAAGGTTATATTACCGACTACGCTGTCGAGGACAGGGACATCAGTATTACCCTCAAGTACGCCGAAGGCAAACCGCTCATCACTGGCCTGAAGAAGGTCAGCAAGCCCGGTCGCCGCGTGTACGTAGGTGCTTCTGATATCCCCCGAGTCCAGAACGGCATCGGTATTTGTATCGTGTCCACCTCCAAGGGGTTGCTTGAAGGCGCCAAGGCCAAAGAGGCCAACGTCGGCGGCGAGCTGCTCTGCGAAATCTGGTAAAGAGGTTCCGTTATGTCTCGTATAGGAAAGAATCCCATCGACATCCCTGCCGGTGTCGAGGTGTCTGTCGGAGCCTCTGAAATCCAGGTCAAGGGTCCCAAGGGTTCCCTGACGACTCCGGTCGATCCGGCCGTGGAGTATAAGGTTGAGGATGGCAAGGTGTACGTTACCCGCGTTGATGATTCCCGCCGTTCCCGCGGCCAGCACGGTCTTCGTCGGACCCTGCTCGCCAACTGCGTGGACGGCGTGACCAAGGGCTTTGCAAAGACCCTGGAAGTCATCGGCGTTGGTTACAAGGTGTCCGTGCAGGGCAAGAAAGTCGTGCTCAACGTCGGGTATTCCCACCCGGTCGAGTTCGATCTGCCCGCCGGCCTCGAAGCCAAGGTGGAAGGCTCTAAGCTGATCATCGAGGGCACCGACAAGCAGCTTGTCGGTGAAGTTGCGGCCCAGATCCGTCGTGTGCGCCCGCCCGAGCCTTACAAGGGCAAGGGCATCAAGTACATTGACGAGATCATCCGCCGCAAGGCCGGTAAGTCCGGTTCCAAGTAGGGGTAATAGTCATGAGCATAAGCAAGAACGAGCAGAGGCTTCGTCGCAAGCCTCGCATCAGGAAGAAGATCTCCGGTACCGAAGCCCGGCCCCGTCTTGTCGTCTACCGGTCCAACGTGCATCTCTATGCGCAGTTGGTCGACGACGTGAACGGCGTCACCCTCGCTTCCGCCAGCACCCAGGTGCTGAACAAGGGCGGCGAGGCCCTGAAGGCCAACAAGGACTCCGCTGCCAAGGTCGGCAAGGCTATCGCCGAAGCCGCCCTGGCGCAGAAAATCGAGACCTGCGTCTTCGACCGGAACGGATATATCTATCACGGCAAGATTAAAGCCCTTGCCGACGGCGCCCGCGAAGGCGGGCTGAAATTCTAGTCAGCCAGGAAAGAAAAATGGAACAGAATGAAAGTGGATTGATTGAAAAAATCGTCTACCTCAATCGCGTCGCCAAGGTTGTCAAGGGTGGCCGCCGTTTCAGCTTCAGCTGCCTGGTGGTCGTCGGTGACGGTGAAGGTGGAGTAGGATACGGACTGGGCAAGGCCAACGAAGTGCCCGAAGCCATCCGCAAGGCGTCCGAGCGCGCCAAGAAGAACATGATCAATGTTCCTCTTCTGGACGGCACCCTGCCGTATGAGGTCCTGGGACGTTACGGCGCGGGCCGCGTTATGCTGAAGCCCGCCAGCCGCGGTACCGGCATCATCGCCGGCGGTCCCGTCCGCGCGATCATGGAAGCCGTCGGCGTCCATGACATCCTGACCAAGGCCATTGGCACCAACAACCCGCACAACGTGCTGCGGGCCACCATGGCCGGACTGGAGTCCCTGCGCAGCGCCGAGCAGGTTTCCGCCCTGCGCGGCGTGTCGGTCTCCACTCCCAGAAAGTAGAAGGATACCGCCGTGATTAAAATCAAGCAGATCAAAAGCAAGATCGCGTGCAAGCCCGACCAGGTGAAGACCCTGGAAGCCCTGGGACTGCGCAAGATCAATCAGGTCAAAGAGCACGCTGACACTCCCGTCATCCGTGGCATGATCTACAAGGTCAGACATCTCGTGGAGGTTACCGAATCATGAGACTTCATGAACTGTACGCCTTCCCGGAGGAATATAAGAATCGCAAGCGCGTAGGTCGCGGCTCCGGCTCCGGCCATGGCAAGACCTCCGCACGCGGCAACAAGGGTCAGAACTCCCGCTCCGGCGGCGGCGTTCGTCCCGGGTTCGAAGGCGGCCAGATGCCTCTGGCCCGCCGTCTGCCCAAGCGCGGATTCAAGAATCCCTTCCGTGAAGAATACGAAGCCGTGAACGTGGGTCGCCTGATCGCCATGTTCGAAGGCAAGGACGAAATCACCCTGGCCGACATGTACGAACGCGGCGTCGTGACCAACGGCGCTCCGGTCAAAGTGCTCGGCACCGGTGAAGTCGACAAGGCCGTGACCATTGAAGCCCACCGCTTCAGCGCGTCCGCTGCCGACAAGATTGCCAAGGCCGGCGGTACCGCCAAGGCCATTGAGGCGTAACTCACTCTAGATTCGGAAGGGTACTTGGACGATGTCAGGAGTTGACAATATTGCCCGGTTGCCGGAGCTGCGGAAAAAGCTGCTCTGGACATTCGCACTGCTCGCTGTCTACCGGATGGGCATTCATATCCCTATTCCCGGCGTCGATAGTGCTGCGCTTTCTGAGTTCTTCGCTCAGGCGCAGAACACCCTCTTCGGCGTGTTCGACATGTTCTCCGGCGGTGGACTCTCCAAGATGTCCATCTTCGCGCTGGGGATCATGCCGTACATCTCGGCCTCCATCATCCTCCAGCTGCTTACCGTGGTCAGCCCCGAGCTGAAACGGCTGCAGAAGGAGGAGGGTGAGGCCGGCCGCAAGAAGATAACCCAGTACACCCGATACGGCACGGTACTGATCACCGTGGTCCAGGGTTTCGCCATCGCCACCGGTCTCGAGTCCATGAGCAGCCCCACGGGCGCGCCCATGGTTCTGTTCTCGGGCATCGGATTCAAGCTGATGACGATCATCACCCTGACCGCGGGGACCGTGTTCCTGATGTGGCTGGGCGAACAGATGACCGAAAAGGGCATCGGAAACGGCATCTCGCTGATCATCTACGCAGGCATCATCGCCGGACTCCCGTCCGCGGTGGTCAACACCCTGCAGCTGATGACCGTGGGCGAGATCTCGCTGTTCATCCTGCTGTTCCTTCTGGTCATCATGATCGCCACCCTGGCCTTCATCGTGTTCATGGAGCGCGGCCAGCGCCGTATCCCGATTCATTATGCCAAGCGTCAGATGGGCCGCCGCATGTTCGGCGGGCAGACCACGCACCTGCCGCTGAAGATCAACACCGCGGGCGTTATCCCGCCGATCTTCGCGTCCTCCATTCTGATGTTCCCTGCAACCCTTGCTCAGTTCTCGAGCAACAAGTACCTGCAGGACTTCTCGGCATACATGCGGCCCGATTCGATTCTGTACAACATCCTGTTCATCGGAATCATCATCTTCTTCTGCTATTTCTATACGGCGATCATGTTTGATCCCAAGGGAATCGCGGAGAACATCCAGAAGCAGGGCGGCTTCATCCCGGGCATCCGTCCCGGCAACCGCACCCGCGAGTACATCGACAAGGTCCTGGCCCGCATCACCCTGTGGGGCGCCTTCTATGTCTCCGCGGTTTGCGTGCTGCCCATGATTCTGATCAGCAAGTTCGGCGTCCCGTTCTATTTCGGCGGCACTTCGCTTCTGATCGTGGTCGGCGTGGCCATGGACTTCATGGGCCAGATCGAATCCTACATGATCTCTCGCCAGTACGAGGGATTGATGGGGAAAGGCAACAAACTGAAAGGCAGGCGCTAGGCTTGAAGAAATTCAGGGGCGTCTTCCTCAAGAACGATAAAGAGATTGGCCTCATGCGTGAGGCCAATCGCATTGTTTCTCGAATTCTCGATGAGCTCGGCAAGAACGTCCGACCCGGCGTGCCGACCATGCTCTTCGAGGAGATTTGCCGGGCCCGGTGCGATGAGTACGGAGTTCGCCCGGCATTTCTGGGGTATCAGGGTTTTCCCTATGCCCTCTGTTGTTCTGTGAATGAAGAGATCGTGCACGGCTTTCCCTCCAGGGAGCGCATCCTCGAAGAGGGCGACATCGTCAGCTTCGACATGGGCGTCGTGTACAACGGGTTTTACGGAGATTCCGCCCGCACCTTTGGTGTCGGCGAAGTTTCCGCCGAGAGCCAAAAACTCATGGATGTAACCCGCGAGTCTCTGTATAAGGGTATCGAGCAAGCCGTGCCCGGCAACAACCTGTATGACATTTCCGCGGCAATCCAGTCATACGTCGAAGGGTTCGGTTTCGGTATAGTCCGTCGTTTTGTCGGACATGGGATCGGCAGTCATCTCCATGAGAAGCCTGAGATCCCCAACTTCGTTCCCAAGGGCATCTCCGGCATTCCTCTCAAAGCCGGAATGGTGCTTGCCATTGAGCCGATGGTCACGGTTGGGACCCACGAGGTTGAAGTCCTTGACGACAAATGGACGGCGGTGACCAAGGACGGGAAACTGTCCGCTCACTTCGAGCACACGATCGCCGTGACGTCCGACGGACCGAGGATATTGAGTCTGTCCGAATAGCTCCCGCGGGGGCCCTTAAATTCGGGCTTGCTCTTTGTTCGAAAAGGCTGTATTAAACACAGCTTCGTTTAAAAGGCCACCCCCTGGAAGGGGGGTATTGGCATTATTGTTATTTAGACATTGGAGATGGTCATGAAAGTCAGACCTTCTGTTAAGAAAATGTGTTCCAAGTGCAAAGTAATTCGGCGCAACGGCGTACTGCGGGTGATCTGCGAGAACCCCCGGCACAAACAGCGCCAAGGATAGAGGGTAATAACTATGGCACGTATTGCTGGTGTTGATCTGCCGAGGAACAAGCGCGTTGATATCGCGCTGACGTACATCTACGGCATCGGCCGGACCATGGCTAAGCAGATTCTCGAATCGACCAATATCGATTGGAAGACCAACAGTGACGACCTCACTGCCGACGAAGTCAACCAGATTCGCGTCGAGATCGAAAACAACTACAAGGTTGAAGGTGACCTCCGTCGTGAGATCACCACCAACATCAAGCGGTTGATGGACATCGGCTGCTACCGTGGCCTGCGTCATCGCCGCGGCCTGCCCGTTCGCGGACAGAAGTCCAAGACCAACGCACGCACCCGCAAGGGTCCCCGCCGTTCGGTCATGGGCCGCAAGAAGAAATAAGTCCGATTGCGACTATCGCCTGCGTGCCCGTGCGTGCGTGAGCGTTTTATAAGACTTTTATTCAACGGAGATTAAGGCAATGGCTAAACCCCGTCGCTCTGGGAAGAAAAAAGAGAAAAAGAATATTCCCGTCGGTATTGCCCACGTCAAGGCCACGTTCAACAACACGATCGTGACCTTCACCGACGTCAAGGGCAATGTCGTCAGCTGGGCTTCTGCAGGCGCTCACTTCAAGGGTTCCCGCAAGTCCACTCCTTTCGCGGCCCAGATGGCTGCCGAAGCCGCGGCCAAGCGTGCCCAGGATTCCGGCATGCGCACCGTCGGCATCTATGTGAAAGGCCCCGGCTCCGGCCGTGAAGCCGCCATGCGCGCTATCAACAACGCCGGTTTTAAGGTCACCTTCATCCGGGACATCACCCCGATCCCCCACAATGGTTGCCGGCCGCCCAAACGCCGCAGGGTCTAATTAAGGAGAATTATCGTGGCAAGATATACCGAAGCAAAATGCAAGCTGTGCCGCCGCGAGGGAGAGAAACTCTTCCTGAAGGGCGATCGCTGCTACACCGATAAATGCGCCTACGAGAAGCGCCCCTACCCCCCGGGACATTCCGGCCGCATGCGCCACAAGATGAGCGACTACGCCATCCAGCTGCGCGAGAAGCAGAAGGTTCGCCGCATGTACGGCGTGCTGGAAGGCCAGTTCCGCGAGTACTACCATCGTGCCGACGGCATGAAGGGCGTTACCGGTCATAACCTGCTGTTCCTGCTGGAACGCCGCCTCGACAACGTCATCTACCGCCTGGGCTTCGCCAACTCCCGCGACCAGGCCCGCCAGCTGGTCCGTCACGGCATCTTCAAGCTCAACGGCCGCCGCGTGAACATCCCGTCCATGCAGGTCAAGGCCGAGGACGTCATCGAGGTCCGTGAGGAAGCCCGTAAGATCCCCGTGATCAACGAGGCCCAGGAAGTCATCGCCCGCCGCGGCTGCCCCGAGTGGCTGGAGTCCGACGGCGCCAACTTCAAGGGCACGGTTAAGGCCATGCCGAGCCGGGACGACATCCAGTTCCCGATCAACGAGCAGCTGATTGTCGAATTGTACTCCAAGTAAATAGGGGACTACATGCTTATTGAGAACGGCGACAAACTCATCAACACCCGCAATTGGAGCGAACTGGTCAAGCCCGAGGCCCTCGTGCGCGACCCCAAGTCCTCCAAGATGTACGGTAAATTCATCTGCGAACCCCTGGAGCGCGGCTATGCCACCACCATCGGCAACGCCATGCGCCGGGTTCTCCTCTCCTCCATGCAGGGATGCGCCATCGTGTCCGCGACCATCGAGGGAGTGCAGCATGAATTCACCACGCTGCCTGGTGTTCTTGAGGACATGACCGAGGTTGTGCTGAACCTGAAGCAGGTTCGCATCGCCATGACCACGGACGAGCCTCAGCGCTTGGTCCTCGAAGCCAACAAGAAGGGCGAGGTCTTGGCAGGCATGATCCAGGAAAACCAGAATGTCACCATTCTGAACAAGGATCAGCTCATCGCCACCCTGACGGAAAATCGCCCTCTGAAGATGGAGTTGGAAGTCCGCATGGGCAAGGGCTACGTCCCGGCCGACATGCACGAAGGGCTCACCGACGAAATCGGCTCCATGGTCCTCGACGCCAGCTACTCCCCCGTCAAGAAGGTCGCATACTCCGTCGAGCAGGCGCGTGTCGGCCAGATGACCAACTACGACAAACTCATCCTGGAAGTGTGGACCGACGGTTCCGTCACTCCCGAGGATGCCTGTGCATACAGTGCCAAGATCCTGAAGGACCAGCTGTCGGTGTTCATCAACTTCGACGAGTCCTCTTCCGAGACCCACGAGGAAGAAGACGACTCCATCGATCTGAACCCGAACCTCTTCAAGTCCATTGACGAGCTCGAACTCTCCGTTCGCGCCACCAACTGCTTGAAGGCCGCCAACATCCAGTTGGTGGGTGAGCTGGTCCAGCGCACCGAACAGACCATGCTCAAGACCAAGAACTTCGGCCGCAAGTCCCTGGACGAGATCCGCCGGGTTCTGGACAGCATGACCCTCAAGTTCGGCATGTCCATCGAGGATTTTGACAAGAAATACCAGGAATGGTTGAAGAGGAAAGAGAAAAATGAGGCATAGAAAGTCTGGCCGCAAACTGAATCGGACCAATACGCACCGTGCCGCCATGTTCAAGAACATGGCCCGCGCGCTCCTGACCTACGAGCAGATCCGGACCACCGAGCCCAAGGCCAAGGAACTTCGTCGCATCGTCGACAAGCTCATCACCCTGGCCCTGCGCAACGACCTGCATACTCGCCGCCAGGCCTTCAAGGTCCTCGGCAGCCATCAGATGGTTCAGCGTCTCTTCGACGAGATCGGTCCCCGTTTCGAGGGCGGATCCGGCGGTTACACCCGCATCGTCAAGCTGTCCCAGCCCCGCAAGGGCGACTGCGCTCCCATGGTCATCATCGAACTGACCAAAAAGGCCGGCGAGGCCGCTCCCGAGGCTCCGGCCGAGGAGCCCAAGAAGGCCCCCGCCAAGAAAGCCGCTCCGAAAAAGGCCGCTCCCAAGAAGGAAGCCCCTGTCGAGGAAAAGCCCGAAGCGGCTGCCCCCGAGGCCGAACAGGAATAATTGAAAAAGGGCAGGCCCAGCGCCTGCCCTTTTTTTGAGTTTATCTATAGATTTCATCGATTAGAAGGATTTATTTCATGGACATCCGGAAGCTTGAGGCCTTTTGCAAGGTCTACGAACTGCAGAGTTTTTCCAAGGCCGGAGAGGCCATGTTCCTGTCCCAGCCGACCATCAGCTCGCATGTGGCGAACCTGGAAGACGAACTCGGCGTCAAGCTCTTCGACCGGCTGGGCCGCAAGGTCATGCCCACCCAGGCCGGTGATGTCCTGTACGAAAACATGGTCAGCATCTTCCGCAACCTGGACCGGGCCAAGGCGGCCATCGAAGTCCTGCGCGACAGGGTGGTGGGCGAACTCCAGGTGGGGTGCAGCACCATCCCTTCCCACTCCATCCTTCCCGGCATGCTGAAGGCCTTTTCCGCGAAATATCCGGAGGTTACCTTCACCGTGCACACCGCTGACTCCGCCGAGGTCATTCGGCGAGTGGCCTGCGGCGACTGGCCGGTCGGCATCGTGGGCAAGAAGCCCGAAGAGGAAGAGCTGACGTCCAAGCTGTTGGCCGAGGACGAGACCATCCTGGTTGCGTCCCCCAAGGCCCCGTGGCTGCCGACCATGGCCACCTATGACCTGGATACCCTGATGGGGCTGCCCTGGGTCATGCGGACCAAGGGGTCGGCCACGCGCATGGTCCTGGAGAACGCCCTGGCCCTGACCGGGCATACCCTCCAGAACCTGAACATCCGCTGCAAGGTCGAGGGTACCTGCGAGAGCCTGGCGCACGCCGCTTGCGGGGTGGGCGTCTGCTTCACCTCGAAGCTGGCTGCCCAGCCCCTGCTGGAGAATGGCGAGGTGATCCAACTGCGCGCTCCGGCCCTGGAAGGGCGCAGGGAGTTCTACCTGGTCCACCATGGCGGCAGGTACATGTTCCCGGCCCTCAAGGCCTTCGTCGAGTTCCACCTGTAGGGATCAGATTCGGGGCAGGAACCGGAGCTCGGGCGCACGCTCAAGGACGCCGGTTTCCACCAGGCAGTCGTAAAATGCTGCCAGCCCCCGCTGTTCCTCCGGCCCGAGGTCGTAGACCAGCCCATCGAAATAGGAGCACATCTCCTCGTCGTTCAGGCAGCTGTCCTCGGCGGCCAGGACGCAGATTTCGTGGATGTTCTCCTCGCCCCACCGTTTGCCCTCGACGAGCATGCGGGCGGCGGCTTCCAACCGTTCGCCATCCCTTTCCCAGCTTTCCCGGCTCACCAGCCAGACGCCGAAGATGAACGGCAGGCCGGTCAACTCGCGCCACGCTTCGCCCAGGTCGATGCGGTGCGGGTAGTCCGGGTGATAGCGCAGGTTCAGGGCCTCGTCGCCGATGCACAGGATCGCCTCCGGGCGTTCCCCGGCCTCAAGCGCGGCGGTGGCGTTGCCCGTGACCAGGCCGGTCGATATCTTCCAGAGCTTCTTTTTGAGCACGCCGAGCAGGGCGGCTGAGGTGTGGGTCTGGGCGCTGACCAGGATGGTCTTGGAGTCCAGCTCCTGCACCGGGCGGCGGCTGAGGAGCAGCACGGACTGCACCGGCCCCCGGCTGCCGATGGCGATGTCGGGGATGAGGAAATATTTGTCCGGGTGCCGCGCGTATTCAACGCTCGACGCGGCGGACAGGTCCAGTTCGCCCGCGTCCATGAGCCGGTTGAGCGCGGCGGGCGGGCCGGAGGTGACCACGAAGTCGTTCTTCAGGAGGCCCGATTCCAGCGGATGGTAGATGGGCAGCACGTTGAGGTAGCCGATTTTTCCGAGACGGATGGGCATTACCGCGCCTCCACCATGGTGTAGTCCATGGTCCGCTGGCGGGGCGTGAACCCGGCCCCTCGGACCAGCCGGTGGATTTCCTCGCGTGACAGCCGGAAGGCCACGCCTGCGGCCTTGACCACGTTCTCCTCGATCATGGTGGACCCGAAGTCGTTGCCGCCGAAATAGAGGGCGAGCTGGGCGATCTTCGGCCCCATGGTCACCCAGGAGACCTGGATGTTGTCCACGTTGTCGAGCACCAGCCGGGATACGGCCAGGGTGCGCAGATACTCCACGCTGGTCAGCTTGCGGCAACCGGGCAGGGCGGTGTTGTCCGGCTGGAAGGTCCAGGGGATGAAGGCGGTGAACCCGCCGGTGCGGTCCTGGACCTCGCGCACCCGGAAGAGATGCTCCAGCCGTTGCGCCGGGGTCTCGAGGTGCCCGAACATCATGGTCGCGGTGGTCCGCAGCCCCTGGGCGTGGGCCTCTTCCATGACCCCGAGCCACTGCTCCGACGGGCATTTGTTGGGGGCCACGCGGGAGCGGACCTCGTCCACCAGGATCTCGGCGCCGCCGCCGGGAATGGAGTCCAGCCCGGCCTCGCGCAAGCGGCGGATGACCTCGGCCACGGAAATGTTCTCCTTCTCGCCCCAGAAGACCACCTCGGGCGGCGAGAAGGCGTGGATGTGCACGGGATGCTCGGCCTTGATGTAGCGCAGCATTTCCTCGTACCAGGAGAGCGGCAGGTCGGGATGGTGCCCGCCCTGCATCAGTATCTGCGTGCCGCCCAGGGCCAGGGTCTCGTCGATCTTGCGGCCGATCTCCTCGAAGGACAGGACGTACCCGTCCGCAGCCCCGGGCTCGCGGTAGAACGCGCAGAACTTGCAGCAGCAGACGCAGACGTTGGAATAGTTGATGTTCCGGTCCACAACGTAGGTGACCATCGGCTCGGGGTGCTTGCGCAGCCGGACCGCATGGGCCAGTCTTCCCAGGTCGTGGAACCCGGCCTCGGCGTAAAGCAGCTCGGCCTCATCGAACCCGATGCGTTCGCCTTCCAGAATCTTCTCGAATATCGTTTTCATCTTATCCATACTGTTCTCTCATTCCTTCCGTTCACCCACCCCGCGAAGCGGCGATAAAAAGTTTCGGAAGGGAAGGGGGATGGGGGTCCGGGGGAAGGGGGAAGGGAAAGCCCTTTACAAAGGGTTTCCCTTCCCCCTTCCCCCGGCCGCCGGAGGCACTACACCTCGTTGAAAAAGCCGTCGCGCTCCACGGGGGTGCAGCCGCAGCCCCGGATCATGTCGGTCAGTTCCTCGCGGGTCAGTCCCTGATCCGAGGTGGCACCGGCCTCGTGGCCGATCTTTTCCTCGATGACCGTGCCGTCGAAGTCGTCGGCCCCGAACTTGAGGGCGGCCTGCGCCTGCTTGACCCCGAGCATGACCCAATACGCCTTGATGTGCGGGATGTTGTCGAGCATCAGCCGGGAGACGGCGATGGTCCGCAGCTCTTCCAGCCCGGTCAGGGGGCGGTCGATCTTGAGCTTGCTGTTCTCGGTCAGGAAGGGCAGGGGGATGAAGCAGGTGTAGCCGCCGCCCCGGTCCTGGGACTCGCGCAGCCGCACCAGGTGGTCCACCCGGTCCTCGATGGCTTCGATGTGGCCGAAGAGCATGGTGCAGTTGGTCTTGATGCCGAGCTCATGTGCCTCCTCGTGGATGGCCAGCCATTCGTCCGCCGTGGACTTGCGCGGGCAGAGCTGCTCGCGGATTTTCGGCGCGAATATCTCGGCCCCGCCCCGGGGAGCATGTCCAGTCCGGCCTTTTGAAGCCGGGACAGGACCTCCCGGGCGGAGAGGTTCTCCAGCCGGGCGAAGTGGGCGATCTCCACGGCGGTGAAGCACTTGAGGACCACGCCGGGCAACCGGGTCTTGACCGCGTTCAGCACGTCCTCGAAGTAGGCCAGGGAGAGCTTGGGATGGCAGCCGCCCACGATGTGGACCTCGCGCGGGGTGACGGGCGCCGCGTCGATCTTGCTCAGCACGTCGTCCACGGTGAGCACGAACCCGCCCTGTTGCCCTTCCTCGCGCTGATAGGCGCAGAACACGCACCCGTTGACGCAGACGTTGGTGTAGTTCACGTGCCGGTTGAGGACGTAGAAGGCCTTGTCGCCGTGCAGCCGGGTGCGCACCTGATGGGCCAGCGCGCCAACGGCCAGCGGCTCGGGACAGTTGAAGAGGCGCACGCCGTCCTCGAAGGAGAGGCGTTCGCCCGCCGCGACCTTGGCCCGGATGTCGGCAAGGTCCATATTGGCGTAATAGTCGTTCTTGAACAGTTTCATGGCTACTCCTGGGAAGGGGTGGCGGCCAGCCCGCGGCGCAGGAACTCGGCCAGGGATCGGGCCTTGTCCGGCAGGGCGGCCGGTTCGGACGGTTCGCCGTCCAGGGGCGGCACGGCGTGGTCCTGGAAGAAACGGTCCATGACCGCGTGCAGGGTGAACACCGCCGTGTCCGTGTCGAGATCGGCGGGCAACTGCCCGGCCTGGATGCCGTCCTCGATGAGACGGCGCAGGTACTTGGCATGCGCGCCCCGAATCTCGCCGAGGAACCGCTCGCGCAGCGGGAAATTTTCGTTGAACAGCATCTTGAGGTAGATGCGGTAGAGCTGGGGATGGTCCTCCACGAACCGGCATCCGGCCACCAGGCTGCGTTCGATGCGCTCGAAAAAGGTGAGGCCCGAAGTGTCCCGGATTTCCTTCAGCGGCTTCTTGAAACCGGCCACGGCGCGGCCGAAGAGGTGCTCGAACAATCCCTGCTTGTTGCCGAAATACTTGAACAGCGAGCCCTTGGCGATGCCCAGGCGGTCCACGATGCGGTTCACGGACGCCTGGTGGTAGCCGTGCTCCGCGAACTCGACCGTGGCCTCGTCCAGCACGCGCCTGCGCTTTTCCTCGGGCAGATTCTCGAATGTCTTGGGGGAGGGCGTCATTTGTGGGGGTTGCTCTTTGTGGTTCGTTCCGTTAGTGGTGACCAGGTGGTCACCATGACTACCGCCGCCGGGCGGCTGTGTCAAGAGTGCTGTAAAAATTACGTTATACCAAAGAGTTATCATGCCTAGGAATTTGAGCATCGGCTTTTCCCCCTGTCCCAACGACACCTATATCTTTCACGCCCTGGCCACCGGGCTGATCCAGTGGCCGGGCGGGCTGTCCGTGACCCTGGCCGACGTGGAGGAGCTGAACGGGCTGGCCGCATCCGGGTCGCTGGACGTGGTCAAGATCTCGGTGGCGGCCGCCGCGGGAATCCTGGACGACTACGTGCTGCTGCGCGCGGGCGGGGCCATGGGCTACGGGGCCGGGCCGGTGCTGGTGTCGGGCCGGGACAGGACGCTCGAATCCCTGGACGGTGCGCGGGTGGCCATCCCCGGCGAGCGGACCACGGCCAACCTGATCTTCGGCCTCTGCTGCCGCGAGGCGGGCATCGCCGTGGAGCGCGTGCCCATGGTCTTCGACGAGGTCATGCCCGCCGTGGAGGCGGGATCGGTGGAAGCGGGCGTGGTCATCCACGAGGGGCGGTTCACGTTCTCGGAACGCGGCTTGAAGCGGGTCCTGGACCTGGGCGCGTGGTGGGAGGGATTTACCGGGCTGCCCATCCCGCTGGGGGCCATCGCCATCAGGCGCTCACTGGGCGAGGACACGGCCCGGCGCATGAACGAGGCCATCCGGCGGTCGCTGGGCGCGGCGCGAGCCAACCCCGAGGCCGGGCGCGACTATGTCCGCAGCCATGCCCAGGAGCTGAGCGAAGACGTGGTGTGCAGTCACATCGAGACCTTCGTCACCGACTACAGCCTGGACGTGGGGGAGTCCGGGATGGAGGCCGTGTCCCGGCTGCTGGCCGAGGCGGGCTGCACCCGGAAGGACATCTTCATCGAGATTTAGGCGGCAGCTGCAACCTTGCGGGACTTGTTGTCCTGGCTGACGTAGACCCCGCCGATGACGATCACCGAGGCCGCGTACTGCATCCAGTTCAGCCGTTCGCCCAGCAGGACCATGCCCAGGATCAGGGTGATCACCGGGATCAGGTTGATGAACGCCGAGGCCTGGGCCGTGGGAATCTTGGACATGCCGTAGTTGTACAGCCCGTAGGCCATGATGGTCACGAAGGTGCCCAGATAGAGGATCGAGGCCACGCCCGTGAAGTCGAAGGCCACGGGCATCTTGGTGGAGGGCAGGAAGAGCAGCGGAAAATAGAACACCGCGCCGATGAACGCCTGGATCATGGTCAGGAACCACGAGTTGTAGCGAGGCATCAGCTTTTTCATGGCGATCATGTATCCGCAGGCGCAGATCATGGCCAGGAATTCCAGGAAGTTGCCGAGAACCGGGTTGGAGGCGGTGTCCGTCTTCTCGGCCACGGCGGAGAGCAGCACCGCACCCACGATGGCCAGGCCGAAGCCCGAGGCCATCCGCTTGGACAGCGGTTCGCCCAGCACCAGCCGCGCGGCCACGGCCACCATCAGCGGCAGCAGGGCGCAGATCATGCCCGCCTGCGAGGCGTCGGTATAGGTCAGGGCCAGGGCCTCGAAAATGAAGTACAGCCCCGGTTCGCACACGCCCATGAAGGCGAGCAGCTTCCAGTCGCCGGGCTGGTAGTCGATGTGCCGGAGCCGTCGGAACACGAGCATGAAGCCGAGGCTGGCCACGAACATGCGGCCGAAGATGACCACCATGGGGTCGAACCGCTGGAAGGCGATCTTGAGCACGATGAACGAGCTGGCCCAGAGCAGGACCGCTCCCCAAAGGGCCAGAAATGCCTTCGTCTTACCTTCCTCGATGACCATGCCGTTCTCCATTTGCGCTTGATGGAACGATCTAGCATTGTTCCCCAATGAAGGGAACCTGATATGCCATCACATATTCGGATGGTCTCCATAGGCGCACCCGCGCCAAATGAAAAAGGCCCCGCTTGCACGGGGCCTTTTCCACGGTGTTCTATGAAATCTCCCCTAGTGGGGGCAGACGGCAAGGACGTTGACGGGCTTGAAGCCGTTGGCCGGGTCTTCGGCATAGCGGCAGCCCAGATGGGAATCGTCGCGCTTGTGCATGATGTCGCCCTCGGAACCGAGGTAGTGCGGACAATTGTTGTTGTTGCAGATCAGGATGACGCCCCAGCCGGTCTCCGGCGGCGCGAGCCATGCGTCGAGGGTTTTGCCGCAATGCGGGCAATCCTTGTCGGGCAACTCCGTGACGACTCCGGCGTATTCGTGAATAACCATCTGTATCATCTCCTTAAAAACGGCGGACCCGCCGCGTTTGATTCAATGACCAATAGATAATCCCCCAAATCCCCCGTCAAGACCGGCGCGGATTATTTTTGGGAAGAATGCCTCCGGGCCTCCAGCCTTACGGATGAGGACAGCAGCGATCGGCCAGAGGGGGAAACTTTCGAGAAAGTTTCCCCCTCTGGACTCCCCCTTCAAAGCTTTTTATCGCTCGCTTCGCTCGTGTCCGTGCGGATGCGTTTTGTCGTGCGGGTTTGTCTTGGAAAAGCAGCGTGCTGTGGCAGGTGTTTTCATGACCATCAAACCTCGCGAAGCGACCCAAAGAGTTCGGAGGGGAGATGGGGATGGGGGTCCGGGGGAAGGGGAAGAGGGGAACCCTTTGCAAAGGGTTCCCCTCTTCCCCTTCCCCCGGCCGCCGGAGGCGCCTACTCCTCGAAGGGAGGCAGGGAGCGGAGGAGGCGGAAGAGGGCGCGGGATTCCTTGGGCGGCTTGCCGCCGGCGGCTTCCCGGCGCGCGCCAAGGGCGAGCTGGCGGAGACGCTGGGCCTCGTCCGGGTAGACTTCGTAGAGCTTGGAGAGCAGGTCGTCGTCGCCGTCGAGCAGCCGGTCGCGCAGGTCTTCCACGCGCTGGAACTCGGCGGTCTTGACCTGGTGGCCGAGCTTGGCCGTTTCGACCAACTCGCGCACGTGGGTGGTGTCGAAGGTCCGCATGAGCTTGCCCACGTACTGCATGTGCCGCCGCCGGGCCTCGTGCTTGGTCATGCTCTTGATGAGCAGCAGGGCCTTTTCCACTTCCGGGGGCAGGCCCGCCTCCTTGACCACCTTGTCGCCCAGCGCGGCCATGTCGGCGCCGAGCTGTTGCAGCTCGATCATGTCGCGCTTCAGCTGGGAGCGGCTGGGGCGGTCGTCGATTTCGTCGAATTCTTCGGGACGGTATGTTTTGGCTTTCTTGACCATCAGTTCTCAAGCGGCGCAACGGCCAGATCGTTTTCAAGGTTGGTGAAGATATGGGCCACGGCCTGTGTCATGCCCTGGACCAGGGTCTGGGGATCGGCGGAGGCGAGGGGCACCCGCTCCTTGTACGAGCCGGCGAAGACGATGGCGTTCTCGGCGTTGGATTCGTCCACCACGAAGAACTGCATTTCGACCACGGCGGCGGGTGCAGGGCCGGAATAGTCGCCGTACAGGGCGTTGACCATGCCTTCCAGGGTCAGGCCGGGGACCACCAGGCTGCCGGGCGCGACGATATGGGTGAACAGTCCGGACTCGGTCAGCCAGCGGCGCAGTTCGGTGGTCAGCATGTTGCCGGGGGTGACGAAGAGCAGGTTGTAGAAGTCGGAGTCTATGGCCCCCTCCGGGCCCCGGTAGACCAGCTCGCGGGCGTTGTAGAGATCGGACACGGCCAGCCGGCGGATCTTGAGGGTTTCTTCGCGGGGCTGGGTTGCTGCGGCGGCGGTGCGTTCGGGCGAGAGCTGGTAGTAGCGCTTGTCCACGGGCTTGCCGCCGAGCTTGACGCAGGCGGAGGCGGCCAGGGCCACGGCCAGGACGAGGATCAGGATGCGGTATGGTTTCATGTCGGCCCCCGGTTACTTGGTTTCGGGATTGGGTTTGGTCGGCGGATTGCCGAAGAGCACGCCGGACGGGTAGCGCTTGGCGTCTTCGGTCAGCTCCTTGACGTTTTGCAGCACTTCCCTGGTGTCCTCGATGATGGAGTGGAGGGCCCCTTCCTCGGCGGCGATGTTGCCGTTCACGCGGTTGACCAGGGCGTGGATCTTGCTGACCGCGGCGGCCAGGTCGGCGGACGCCTGGGAGATGTTCTCCAGCGTGGGGGCGATCTCGCCCATGGCCTTGTCCATGCGGGGATCGGTCAGGGTCCTGCTCAGGACCTGGGAGGCCTGCTTGAAGCTGGCGATGGCCGCGCGGGTCTCGGCTGCGGCATTGATGATGTTGTCCGCCGATTCCTCGGTGATCCGGCTGACGTTGGCGGTGATGGCCGAGACGTTCGGGATGATCGCCTCGGCGGCGGGATCGGACAGCAGCTTGTCGGTTCGGGAAAGGATGCCGCGCGTGGACTGCAGGATGTCGAGCATGCGCTCGCCCGCTTCCTGGCCGCCCTGGGTCTTCATGAAGTCGTCGATGGTTCCGACGATGGATTTGACGTCGGTTATGATGGACTGGAGGTCTTCCTGCTTGAGGGAACTCAGGGTCTTGCTGATGGTGGTCACGGCCTCCTCGACCCGGCTGAGGGTGGAGGGCACGGACGGAACGTAGGCGAACTCCGGGGTCCAGTCCAGGGGCAGGGGCGGGTTGCTCTCGGCGTCCTGGTACACGGTGTTCAGGAAGAGCTGGCCGGTCAATCCCAGGGAGGTGGGCCGGATGCGCATGCCGCGCTTGGACTCCCGGCGGACGTAATCGTCGAACTCCTCTTCGCTCATGTCGTCGAAGAGATCCGGGTTGATCTCGCAGAGGACGTAGACGTAGCGGATTTCGCGCTCGCGGGCTTCGGGATAGATGTTGGTCACGAAATTGATCTGGGACACGCGGCCCACCTGGACGCCGCGCAGCTTGACCGGGGACCCGACGGACAGGCCGTTGACGGATTCGTCGAAGTAGGTCTCCAGGGGATAGGTGGTCTCGAAAAACCGGCCCGCTCCCAGGATGATGACCATGGCCAGCAGCATGCCGGTGCCGAGGATGATGAAGAGGCCCAGCTTGAAGTAGTCGTTTTTCCGTATCATTGCCTATCCTTGCGCTACGGGCTGCCCGTTTTCGTCATAGCCGGGTTTGCCTATGTTCGGCTGGCGGAGAAAGAACCGCCGGACGAACAGGTTGGTGGAGGTGTCCCGCAGCTCGCGGGGGTCGCCTTCGGCCACGATGGATTTGACTTCCCTGTCGAGCATGATAACCCGATCAGCTATTTTGTAAATGGACTCCAGCTCGTGCGTGACGATGACGAAGGTGATGCCGAGATTCTTGGAGAGGTCCATGATCAGCTCGTCCAGTGACGCGCTGGAGATGGGGTCCAGCCCGGCGCCCGGCTCGTCCAGGAACAGGATGCCGGGATCGAGCGCCATGGCCCTGGCTATGGCCGCGCGCTTCTTCATGCCGCCGGACAGGGCGGCGGGCATCTTGTAGGCGGCCTGCTCCAGGTCCACCATGGCCAGCTTGGACTTGGCGATGATCGAGATGGCCTCGCGGGGCAGGTCCGTGAACTCCTCCAGGGGGAGCATGACGTTCTGGAGCAGTGACATGGACCCGAAGAGCGCGCCCATCTGGTACATGACCCCGAATTTGCGGATGATGGCGTCGCGCCGTGCGCCGTCGGCCGAGGTCAGTTCGTCCTCGCCGTAGAAGACCTCTCCGGCCATGGGCTGGATCAGGCCGATCATGTTCTTGAGCAGGGTGGACTTGCCGCAGCCCGATCCGCCCAGGATGACGAACACCTCGCCCCGGTGGATGTCGAAGCTGACGTTGTCCACGACCACGTTTCCGTCGTACCCGCAGGTCAGGTTGCGCACGCTGATGACCGTTTCGTTTTCCATGCGCCCCTTCCTAAAATCCAAGGTAATAGTACGCCACGGCGAAGAGGCCGTCGGCGAAGGCTATGAGGATGATGCCGGTGACCACGGCGCTGGTGGTGGAAAGGCCCACCGCGCTGGCCCCGGACCGGGTCTGCAGGCCGCGCAGGCAACCCACGCCCGCCACCAGGAAGCTGAACACCAGGGCCTTGAGCATGCCGCCCCAGAAATCGGACAGGGAGAGATAGCTGAACACGCGCGAGGTGAAGGTCACCAGGGGATAGCCCATGGAGAGCATGACCACCGCCCCGCCCACCAGGCTCGCCAGGTTGAAGAACATGGTCATCAGCGGAATCATCATCATGGCGGACAGGAGCTTGGGCGTCACCAGAAAGCGCATGGGGGACAGCCCCATGGTGGTCAGGGCGTCCAGCTCCTCGTTGACCTTCATGGTCCCGATCTCGGCTGCGAAGGCCGAGCCGGACCGGGCGGCCAGCAGGATGGCGGTGACCAGCGGGCCCATCTCGCGGAACATGACCAGGCCGAGCATGTTGGGCACGAATATCTCGCCGCCGAACCGTTGCAGGCTGATGGCGGACTGGAAGGACATGATCAGCCCCATGAGAAAGCCGATGAGCACGATGATGAACAGGGAGTCCACGCCCACGTTGGTGCAGGACAGGAGAACGTCCTTCCAGCGCACCTTGTGGGGCCGGATCAGGACCTGGCCGACCAGGATCGAGGATTCGCCCACGAAGGCAATCATGGCGCGCAGGCTCTGCCAGTACTGTCTTCCGGCGTCGGTCAGGGTCTCGGCCAGCGAGCGGCGCTCCATGCTCTTGCCGTCGTAGGCGGGCAGCTCCACGTCCCAGGTCAGCTCCGCCAGCTTGCGGTCCTCGTCGCGCATGTTGTGCAGTTCGAAGGTGGCGCCAATGGTCCTGGCCATCTCCCTGAGCTTGACCAGCAGGGCCTCGCCGGAGCCGTTCAGGTAGGTCACGCCCGCGCAGTCCACCACCAGGGAGGTGAACCCGGTTCCGCCCACGCCCTTGACCGCGTCGTCCCAGACGGCGGCGGTTCCGGCGGCGTCCAGGCGGCCGGAAAGGGCGACCGTCATGACGGCGCCTCGTGCGGAGACGGTTATGCGGGCATCGGCCCGGGTACGATCAAGCGAGTTGCTTTTCAAGGATTATCCTGTGCCGCGCTGGGCGGTCGAAACTCAAAAAATATCGATTTGTCAGATTATCCGAGGATTTCAGAAAAGGAAAGCCGGTTTGTATCCTTTGTCTTGCGCCCGGTGGGGTGCTTGACACAGGGTGAAAAGAATATTATTCCCTTATTCCATGAATAACAGAAAGATTGACAAACTGGATTTGGAAATCCTGAACATCCTTCAGGAAGATGGAAAGGTCTCCAATGCCGAAATTGCCCGCAAGGTCGGCAAGGCTCCTTCCGCTGTTCTCGAGCGCGTGCGCAAGCTCAAGAAGAGTGGTATAATCAAGGGGTACGAATGTATTGTCAACCACAAAGCCCTGGGCCGCGGGCTGACCGCCTTCACTTCCATCCGCGTGGAGGAGGGCGTCGGCGCAACCGAGGTCGGTCAGAAACTGGCCGAATTCCCGGAGGTTCTGGAAGTTCATTATACGGCTGGAAGGGATTCCTACCTGGTCAAGGTCCGGGTCGAGGATACCGAAGCGTTGCAGGCGACCCTGGCGAAGTTCGGCACCATCGGGCCGGTCAGGGACACCAACTCGACCATAGTGCTGACCACGGTGAAAGAATCGCGGGTCATACCACTACCTCACGAAAACGACTAGAAGTACGAAGTACAAGGAGCAAACGATGTCCGCTACACCGACCTCCCTGGACCCGAGAATCATAACTCGGGGCAGGGAGTTTTTTTCGTCCATTTCGGGAGAATCTCCTTCGGTTTTCAACAAAGGCTGGTGGACCGGAAAGGTCATGGATTGGGCCATGAAAAACGAGGATTTCAAGGTCCAAATGTTTAGATTTGTTGATGTTCTTCCTTATCTGAGCACCTCCGAGTCACTTTCGCGCCATATTGAAGAATATTTCGCGGGTGACGATTCCAACATCCCCGACGTGCTCAAATGGGGCGCCACCAAGACCAAGTTCGGGGGCGGCCTGGTGGCCAAGGTCCTGAACAAGACCATCCGCTCCAACATCGAGTCCATGGCCCGCCAGTTCATCATCGGCCAGGAGGCCAAGGAAGCGGTCAAGGGCATCAAGAAGCTGCGCAAGGACGGCTTTGCCTTCGTCCTCGACCTGCTGGGCGAGGCCACGGTGTCCGAAGTGGAGTCCGCCGCCTACCGCGACGGCTACCTGGAGGTCCTGAACGCCATCCATAAGGAACTGGACAAGTGGAACGCCCTGGACAACGGGGCGGGCGGCCTGGACTGGGGCCACACCCCCAAGGTCAACGTGGCGGTCAAGCCCTCGGCCTTCTACTCCCAGTCCAAGCCCGTGGACCTGGAGGGAACCGTGGACGGCATGGTCGCCTCCATCGAGCCCGTCTATAAGAAGGTAATGGAGATGGGCGGCTTCATGTGCATCGACATGGAGCAGCTCAAGTACAAGGAGGCCACGGTCGAGCTGTACAAGCGGCTGCGCACCAAGTACCCCGACTACCCGCACCTGGGCATCGTCTTCCAGGCCTACCTGCGGTCCGTGGACGAGGACGTCAGCTCCTTCATCGGCTGGGCGCGTGAAGTGAACCTCCCGGTGTCCATCCGGCTGGTCAAGGGCGCGTACTGGGATTACGAGACCGTGCTGGCCAAGCAGAACGACTGGCCCGTCCCTGTCTGGACCCACAAGCCCGAGTCCGACATGGCCTACGAGCGGGTGGGGCGCTACATCCTCGAAAACAGCGACATCTGCCACTTCGCCTGCGCCTCGCACAACATCCGGACCATTTCCGCGATCATGGAGAGCGCCGCCGAGCTGAAGGTCCCGGAGGAGCGCTACGAGTTCCAGGTGCTTTACGGCATGGCCGAACCCGTGCGCAAGGGCCTCAAGAACGTGGCCAAGCGCGTGCGCCTCTACTGCCCCTACGGCGATCTCCTGCCCGGCATGGCCTACCTGGTGCGCCGTCTCCTGGAGAACACCGCCAACGAGTCCTTCCTCAAGCAGACCTTTGCCGACGAGGCGGACATGGACCGGCTCCTGGAGAACCCGGCCGAGACCCTGCGCCGCCAGCTCGAAGGCAAGTGCGTGACCCCGTCCGAGGACAAGGGCGGGTTGCCCCGGTTCAAGAACTTCCCCCCGGCGGACTTCACCCTGGCCGCCGAGCGCGACGCGTACCCCGCGTCCATCGCCAAGCTGCGCAAGACCATGGGCGGCACGGTCCCGCTGTACATCAACGGCCAGGACGTGACCACCGCCGACACCCTCGACTCCTACAACCCGGCCCTCCCGTCCGAGATCCTCGGTTCGGTCTGCCAGGCGGGCGTCGAGGAAGTGGACCGCGCCGTGGAGGCCGCCTCCGCCGCGTACCTCACCTGGCGCGACGTCGCCCCCGAGGAGCGGGCCGAGGCGCTGCTCAAGGCCGCCCAATACCTCAAGGACAACGTCCACGACATGGCCGCCCTCCAGGTGCTCGAAGTGGGCAAGCAGTGGGATCAGGCCCAGGCCGACGTGGGCGAGGCCATCGACTTCCTCGAATACTACGCGCGCGAGATGATCCGCCTGGGCAAGCCCCGGCGCATGGGCCGCGCTCCCGGCGAGATGAGCCACCTCTTCTACCAGGGCAAGGGCGTGGCCGCGGTCATCGCCCCCTGGAACTTCCCCATGGCCATCTCCGTGGGCATGGTCTCCGCGGCCATCGTCTGCGGCAACCCCGTGGTCTACAAGCCCGCCGGAAGCTCGTCCTGCGTGGGCCGCGCCCTGGTGGACATGTGGAAGGCCGCCGGTCTGCCCGACGGCGTGTTCAACTACTGCCCCGGCCGGGGATCGGTCATGGGCGACCACCTCGTGGACCATCCCGAAGTCTCGGTCATCGCCTTCACCGGCTCCATGGAAGTGGGGCTGCGCATCCAGGAGCGCGCCGCCAAGGTCCAGCCCGGACAGCAGCAGTGCAAGCGGGTCATCGCCGAAATGGGCGGCAAGAACGCGATCATCATCGATGACGACGCCGACCTCGACGAGGCCGTGCTCGGCGTGCTCTATTCCGCCTTCGGCTTCCAGGGCCAGAAGTGTTCGGCCTGCTCGCGGGTGGTGGTCCTCGATTCCATCTACGACCGGTTCGTGGAGCGCCTGACCGAGGCCGCCAAGTCCGTCAAGCTCGGCCCGTCCGAGAACCCGGCCAACTACATGGGCCCGGTGGTGGACAAGGCCGCCCAGCAGAACGTCCTGCGCTACGTCAAGATCGCCGAGGAGGAGGGCAGGGTGCTGGTCAAGCGCGAGGTCTCCGAAGATCTCAAGGCCACCGGCGGGTGCTACGTGCCCCTGACCATCGTCGGCGACATCACCCGCGACCACCGCATCGCCCAGGAAGAGGTCTTCGGCCCGGTGCTCTCGGTCATGCGCGCCAAGGACATGGACGAGGCCCTGGCCATTGCCAACTCCACCAAGTTCGCCCTGACCGGCGCCATCTACTCCCGCAGCCCGCGCAACCTTGAGCGCGCCTACAAGGAGTTCCGGGTGGGCAACCTGTACCTGAACAAGCCCTCGGTGGGCGCGCTCGTCGAGCGCCACGCCTTCGGCGGCTTCAAGATGTCCGGCGTCGGCTCCAAGTCCGGCGGCCCCGACTATCTGCTCCAGTTCCTCGACCCGCGCCTGGTCTGCGAAAACACCATGCGCCGGGGCTTCGCGCCCATTGAGGAAGACGACGACTGGCTGAGCTAGCCCGTCCGTCCCGACGAGAACACAGCCCCCGCCCGGCCCGCCGGACGGGGGCTTTTTTGCCTCCGGCGGCCAGGGGGAAGGGGGACCCTTTGAGAAAAGGGTCCCCCTTCCCCCTGGACCCCCATCCCCTCCCAAACTTTTTGGGTCGCTTCGCGAGGGTGGGGGTAACTTTTTTTGAATTTCTTTTGTGAGGGCGCTGGGGGCGCAGTTGTTTTTCCAATTATTTTATACTTGTTGATTGTGAAACTGAGTGCTTACTCAGTTTTGCCGATTTTTTTGACATTAAGGCATTTTAGGCCGTATGAAGGAAAAAACTGAGTGAACACTCGGTTTGCTTGGGAAAAAAGGATCAAGGCATGAAGAAAAAGGAATCCATCCTCAAAGTCGCCACGTTCATGTTCGCGCACAAGGGGTTCGCGGACACGTCCGGGCAGGAGCTGGCCCGGCTGACCGGGGTGGCCGAGGGGACGATATTCTACCACTTCAAGACCAAGGAAGGTCTGCTGCTGGCGATCCTGGAGAAGACCAGGGACGAGATCGTGGACCAGTTCGAGCGGTTCTTCGAGAACAGGCCGTTCAACTCGGGCATGGAAATGACGGAGGAGGTCATTTCCTTCTATCTCTACCTGGCCGGGCTGATGGAAGACAAGTTTCTGCTCCTGCACAGGCATTTTCTCTATAAGTTCTCCGAGTCCAATCCGGAGTTCAGGGAGAATCTCGAAGACATCTACAATTGCCTCGTGGACATCTTCGAAAAGGCCATCGTCACCGGGCAGGAGGACGGCTCCATCGGCAAGGAAGTTCATCCCAGGAAATCGGCGCTCATTCTGTTCACGATGGCTGATGGTCTGGTTCGGTTCAAAAACTACAACCTGTACGATGCGGGGGCGCTGTTCAACGAGCTGATGCGCGCATGCCGCAGGATGTTGCAGGCGTAATGCAAGGAAGAGGCTGAATGCTTTCGAAAATATTCCCTTTCATCGACTGGTTCAAAGGGTACAACATGACGGCGTTGCGTGCGGACGCCATCTCCGGGCTCACCGTGGCCCTTGTGCTCATTCCCCAATCAATGGCCTATGCGCAGCTGGCGGGCATGCCCGCCTACTACGGCCTTTACGCCTCGTTCCTGCCTCCGCTGGTGGCGGCCCTGTTCGGGTCCAGCCGCCAGCTTGCCACCGGCCCGGTGGCCGTGGTCTCGCTGATGACCGCCGCCTCGCTGGAGCCCCTGGCCACGGCCGGCAGTGAAGGGTACATCGCCTTCGCCATCCTGCTCGCGCTGATGGTCGGCATGTTCCAGTTCCTTCTGGGCGTGCTCAAGCTCGGCCTGGTGGTCAACTTCCTGTCCCACCCCGTGGTCAACGGCTTCACCAACGCGGCGGCCATCATCATCGCCTCGTCCCAGTTCTCCAAGATGTTCGGCGTCTACGTCGACGGCGCAGAGCACCACTACGAGACCATCATGCGCGTGGTCGAGTCCGCCATCCACTACACCCACTGGCCCACCCTTGGCATGGGCGTCCTCGCCTTCGCCATCATGGTCGGCCTCAAGCGCGTGAATCCCAAGATCCCCAACGTACTGGTGGCGGTGGTCATCACCACCGCGCTGTCCTGGGGGCTGGGCTTCAACCACGACACCAGCGTCTCCGTTTCCGCCATCGACTCCCCGGCCGTGCACGAGGCCATTGTCGGCTTCAACGGCACCATCGACGGCATCGACCAGCTGGCCCTGCAGCGCACCGCCCTGGGCAAGCAGATGGAAGAGGCCAAGTCGTCCGGCGACCCGGTCAGGGTGCTCGACATCGAACACGACATGAACGTCCTCAACGTCCAGATGGCGCGCCTCAAGCTTAAGGCCCACGATCTGCGCAAGAATCTCCGTTCCGTCCTCTTCGCCGGTGTTGAACAGGCGGACGGCGGCCTTCGTTTCTACGAACAGGACGCCGTTCCCGCGGGCATGGCCACCGACGGCCGCACCTGGCGGGTCAAGGTCGGCAACGCCAAGCTCGACACCGCGTCCCTGAAGATGATGGGCGGCGGCGCCGTGGTCGGCACCGTGCCTTCCGGCATCCCGGCCATCACCGTTCCGTCCCTGGACCTCAAGGTCATGCTCCATCTGATCCCGTTCGCGGCGATCATCTCCCTGCTCGGCTTCATGGAGGCCATCTCCATCGCCAAGGCCATGGCCGCCAAGACCGGCCAGCGCCTCGATCCCAACCAGGAGCTCATCGGCCAGGGGCTGGCCAACATGCTCGGCGCCTGCGGCAAGAGCTATCCGGCGTCCGGCTCATTCTCCCGCTCGGCGGTCAACCTTCAGGCGGGCGCGCTGACCGGCATGTCCAGCGTGTTCACCTCGCTGATGGTGGTCATCGTGCTGCTCTTCTTCACCCCGCTGCTCTATCATCTGCCCCAGGCCGTGCTGGCCGCGGTCATCATGATGGCGGTCATCGGGCTGATCAACGCCTCCGGCTTCATCCACGCCTGGAAGGCCCAGTGGTACGACGGGGCCATCTCCATCCTGTCCTTCGGCTGCACCCTGGCGTTTGCCCCGCACCTGGACAAGGGCATCATGGTCGGCGTGGTCCTGTCCCTGCTGGTCTTCCTCTACAAGTCCATGCGCCCGCGCGTTGCCAACCTGTCCCGCAACGCGGACGAATCCCTGCGTGACGCCACGGCCTTCGGCCTCAAGGAATGCCAGCACATCGCCCTGGTCCGCTTCGACGGCCCGCTGTTCTTCGCCAACGCGAGCTTCCTGGAGGACCAGATCACCGAGCGCATGATGGGCAACGACAAGCTCAGGCACATCATCATCGTGGCCAACGGCATCAACGACATGGACGCCTCCGGCGAGGAAGCCCTGTCCCTGATCGTGGACCGCGTGCGTTCCAACGGGCTGGACATCTCCCTGTGCGGCGTGAACGAGGCGGTCATGGCCGTGCTCGAACGCACCCACCTGCTGGAGAAGATCGGCAAGGATCACGTCTACACGACCATGGAGACCGCCATTTGCGCCACCCATGAAAGCGCTCACCGGGACGGCCAGGAAGAAAGCTGCCCCCTTACCACCTTCTGCCGCCTCGCGTAAGGCGTAAAAGGGAGTCAATATGTCTGTCATCACCGTTTTCAACGGACTGTTCTGCGAAGCCGGAGTGGTGGTCAAGCGCGTCGTGGACGCCACGGGTTGCCGCCTGGTCACGGACCAGGACATCGTGGCCGACGCCGCGAGCCTGTCCGGAATGGCCGAGGACCGCATCGCCCGCGCCTTCCAGGCCAAGACCTCGGTCTTCAATACCTTCAGCCACGAAAAGGAGCAGGCCATCGCCTGGATGCGCCTGGCCCTGGCCAAACGGCTGGTCGAGGGCGACGATCTGGTCATCCCCGGATTCGTGTCCCAGTTGCCCTCCCGGTCCATCGGCCACATCCTCAACGTCTGCCTCATCTCCGAGATGAAGAGCCGGCTGGCCGTGGCCGACCGCGAGGAAGGGTTCGCCGAGAAGCACGCCATGAAGCTCATCCGCAAGGACGACGAGGACCGCGCCGCCTGGGTCAAGGCCGTGCGCGACGCCGACGACCCGTGGGCCGGTTCCCTGTACGACCTGGTGGTGCCCGTGGGGACCACCGGCGTGGAGCGTTCCGCCGACCTCATCGTCGAGCAGTTCAGTAATGCCGCCGTCAAGGTCACCGAAGGCTCCAAGGCTTCCTGCGAGGACTTCCTCCTGGCCGCCCGCGTGGAGACCGTGCTGGCCAAGGAGGGGCACAACGTGCAGGTGTCGGCCAAGAAGGGCACCGTCACCCTGACCATCAACAAGCACGTCCTCCTGCTGGAGAAGCTGGAGCGCGAGCTCAAGTCCATCGTCTCGGACGTGGAAGGCGTCAAGACCGTCGAGGCGGGCGTGGGCAAGGGATTCCACCAGACCGACATCTACCGCAAGATGGACTTCGAGGTGCCGTCCAAGGTCCTGCTCGTGGACGACGAGCGCGAATTCGTCCAGACCCTGTCCGAGCGGCTGATGATGCGTGACATGGGTTCCGCCGTGGTCTACGATGGCGAGTCCGCCCTGAACCTGGTCCGCGACGACGAGCCCGAAGTCATGATCCTCGACCTGAAGATGCCCGGCATCGACGGCATCGAGGTCCTGCGCCGCGTCAAGGGCGAGCATCCGGACATCGAGGTCATCATCCTGACCGGCCACGGGTCCGAGGCGGACCGCAAGGTGTGCATGGACCTGGGCGCCTTCGCCTACCTGCACAAGCCCGTGGACATCGATGTCCTGAGCGAGACGCTCAAGGCCGCCAACGAAAAGATTCGAGCCGGAAAGTAACTACGGGAGCCGGGTGACGTCATGTCTCTCATCGAGAAGATCAGACCGCAATTCTGGGATACGGACCCCGACGGGGGAGTGGGCAAGAGCCTGTTCAACTACCGTCGGATCTGGCGGCTGGCCATCTGCCTGCTCGCCCTGGTCGCGCTCATTCCGCTGATGGTCATGGCGCTTATCGATTACAACGTCACCCGGTCCTCCCTTGAATCCGAGAACCTGTTGCGCACGTCCAGGACCACCTCCAACACCCGCCGTTCCGTGGCCTACTTCCTGGAGGAGCGGACCCGGGCGCTGGACTTCCTGGCCGAGCACGAGGGCATCGAGGGGCTGCGCGACCGCGACAACCTGAACAGGGTCCTGTCCTCCCTGAAGACCAGCTTCGGCGGGTTCGTGGATATCGGGATCATCGACAGCAAGGGGCGGCAGATCGCCTACATCGGCCCCTACGACCTGCTCGGGCGCGACTACAGCGGTCAGGAAGGGTTCAACAGTACCATGGAGCACGGCACCTACATCAGCCGCGTCTTCCTGGGGTTCCGCGACGTGCCGCACCTGGTGGTCGCGCGCAAGATGCACGACGCCAGCACCGGCGAGGACTACATCCTCCGCGCCACCCTGGACACCGGGCCGTTCAACGCCATCCTGACCTCCATCGACCTGCCCGGCGGCGGCGACGCCTTCATCGTGGACCGGGACGGCATCATCCAGACCCCGTCCAAGGAGCATGGCTCCCTGCTGACCAAGGTGGACCTGGCCATCCCGGCCTATTCCGACAAGACCAGCGTGCAGCAGGTGGAGGGCAGGGACGGCACGGACTTCACCGTGGGCTACGCCTACATCCACGACACCCCGTTCGTGGTCTTGGTGGTCAAGCACACCCGCGAGCTGATGAAGCCGTTGCAGACCATCCGCATGGAGCTGCTGTGGATCCTGATCTCCTCGATCATGATCATCCTCCTGGTCATCGTCGGGGTGGCCACCTACATGGTCAACAAGATCTACATCGCGGACCAGACCAGGGCGCGGACCCTGCACCGCATGGAGCACACCAACCGCATGGCCTCCATCGGGCGGCTGGCGGCGGGCGTGGCCCACGAGATCAACAACCCCCTGGCGATCATCAACGAGAAGGCCGGGCTGGTCCGCGACCTGTTCACCTACCGGCAGGAGTACGCCCACGACGAGCGGCTGCTCGCCAACATAGACTCCATCATCAACTCGGTGGCCCGGTGCGGCAAGATCACCAAGCGGCTGCTCAGTTTCGCGCGGCACATCGACGTGGAGATGGACTCCATCGAATTCAAGGACCTGGCCAACGAGGTCATCGACTTCCTGCGCAAGGAGGCCGAGTACCGGTCCATCACCATCGATATGGACATCCCGGAGACGCTGCCCAGCTTCATCTCCGACCGGGGCAAGCTGCAACAGATCTTCCTCAACCTGGTGAACAATGCGTTCCAGGCCATGAGTGACGGCGGCCATCTCGGCATCACGGCCCGCGAGACCGCCTGCGACCACCTGGTCTTCACGGTGGAGGACGACGGCTGCGGCATTCCGCCCCAGGACATCAAGCGCATTTTCGATCCCTTCTTCTCCACCAAGAAGAAGACCGGCGGAACCGGTCTGGGCCTGTCCATCACCTACGGGCTGGTGCAGGAACTGGGCGGCTCCATGACTGTGGAGAGCGAAGTGGGCAAGGGCACGGCCTTCACCATCGTCATGCCCCTGAAGTATAGCAAACCCGAAGGAAAGACGAACAAGGCATAGCCGTTATGAGAGTACTGTTGGTTGACGACGAAGTGGAACTGGTTTCGGCCATGGCGGAGCGCCTCGGCTTTCGGGGCGTGGATGCGGACTGGGCGGACAACGGCGAATCCGCCCTGGAGATGGCCGACAAGACCGAATACGCCGTGGCCGTGCTGGACATGAAGATGCCCCGGCTGAGCGGGCTTGACCTCATGGACCGGTTGGCGGATAAGCACCCGGACATGAAGTTCATCTTCCTCTCCGGGCACGGTTCCGAATCGGATTTCAAGGCCGGTTGCGCCGCCGGGTGCAACTACCTCATCAAGCCCATCCAGCTTGAGGAACTCGTCGCCCTGATCAACAGGGTCACGAAGTGAAACCGGAGGGAGGCGCTATGAGCAGACAGGACGAGACCCGTGCCGGGTTGCGATTTTTCGGGCGCGTCAGCGCGTCCGTGTCCCACGAGATCAAGAACGTGTTCGCCGTGATCAACGAGGCGGCCGGGCTGATCGAGGACTTCACGCTCATGGCCGAGCGCGGCATGCCCCTCCAGCCCGAGAGGCTGAAGAGCGCGGCCAACTCCATCCAGGGACAGATCCGGCGCGGCGACGCGATCATCAAGAACATGAACGCGTTCGCCCACTCCACGGACGAGGACGTCCGGGAAGTGAACCTGGTGGAGGGACTGGCCCTCGCCGTGGCGCTGTCCACCCGATTTGCCGACATGCGGCAGGTCAAACTGACCATGGGCGAGTGCGAGCCCGTCTCCATGGTCGCCAGCCCCTTTGACCTGACGCGGCTGCTGCACTCCTCAATAGCGGCGGCCCTTGATAGACTGGAAGCGGGCGATACGCTGGTCATCGGCGTGCGCCCGGAAGGCGGCGGAGCATCGTTCTCCCTTTCCTCTCCCGGAAAGGATGGTCCGCTGAGGGATGACGAACCGTTTGCCGACCTCGCGCGGGCCATGAACGCCTCCGTGAGCGTGAACGAGAAGACCGGGACCAGCGAGCTGTTGCTCGAACGTGCCGGAAGTTCCGAATAACACAACATTCATACCCAACCGGAGAATGAGAAAATGGCAGAAAAAGTACTGCTTATCGATGACGAAGTGGAATTCCTCGAGGCCCTGTCCGAACGCATGGAAATCCGCGGCATGGAAGTGACCACCGCCGAAAGCGCCAGCAACGCGGTGGACGCCTTGGGCGCCGGCGATTACGACGCCATCGTTCTGGACCTCCAGATGCCGGACATGAACGGCATCGAGATGCTCAAGCTCATCAGGAAGAGCCACCCGGACCTGCAGGTCATCCTGCTCACCGGCCAGGCCACCCTGGAGGCGGGCATCCAGGCCATGAAGCTCGGCGCCATGGACTTCATGGAGAAGCCCGCCGACATCGACGCCCTGACCGACAAGATCAAGAAGGCCCAGGCCAAGAAGATGGTCATCGTGGAGAAGAAAACCGAGAAAAAGGTCAACGACATCCTCAAGTCCAAGGGGTGGTAGACACTCCCTGGCGAGATCCCCGAAAAAAGGCTGCCGGTACATTTCCGGCAGCCTTTTTGCGTCTGAAAAGCGTGGTTGCTAGTCGCTGAGGTGCAGGGTCATGGCGTGCCAGGCGGCCCCGCCGTGGGTGGATTGGGAGAGTCCCTCGTGCTCGAAGCCGTGGCGGGCGTAGAAGGGGATGAGGTCTTCCTTGCACAGCAGCTTGACCGCATCCTTGCCCATCTTTCGGGCCTGTTTGATGAAGTCGGTCATGAGCCTGTCCGCTATGCCCCGGTTCCGGTAATCGGGGTGCACGGACAAGGAGAAGATGACCATGTACCGGCCGTCGGGCTCATGGCCGATGAGCTGCTTGAACTCCTCATCCGTGATGTCGTCCTTGTCCGTGGAGCCGGAGTTCACCTGGCCGACCACCCGGCCGTCCAGTTCCGCCACCAGAAACCCCTCGGGATAATTCTCGATGCGGTTGCGCAGGCTGCTGGTCCAGGCCGCCTCGGAAGGGGGAAAGCACCTGGCTTCTATGGTATGGCACGCGGTCAGGTCGTCGGGATCGACGTGTCGTATGGTCAGGGCTTGCATTCTCAGTCCAGCTCCACGCCCTCAAGGGCGGTTTCAAGTTCTTCCCAGGTCTCATAGGCGATTTCAAGGTCCGACTCAAGGGTTTCCAACCGCTTTTGGTCGTCGGCCATTATCTCGCCGGAATTTTTGTAGTAATCACCCGCCGACATGCGGGATTGCAACGCTCCCAGCTCGCTCTCCAGCCGCTCGATGAGAGCGGGCATCTCCTTGAGTTGATCCCGTTTTTTGGTCAGCTCGAATTTTTCCTTGTAGCTCAGCCTAATCTTGGCCGGGGCCTGCTTTTCCGGAGCGGGCTTGGCGGGGGCGCACTCCTTGTCGCGCACCGGGGCGTCCGAGGGGCGCTGGCGGAGCCAGTCGTCGTAGCCGCCCACGTATTCGGCGATCCGGCCGCAACCCTCGAAACCGATGGTGGAGGTGACCACGTTGTTCAGGAAGTCGCGGTCGTGGCTGACCAGCAGCAGGGTGCCGGGATAGTCCATGAGCAGCTCTTCCAGCAGGTCCAGGGTCTCGGCGTCCAGGTCGTTGGTCGGTTCGTCCATGACCAGCACGTTGGACGGGCGGGTGAACAGCCGGGCCAGGAGCAGCCGGTTGCGCTCGCCGCCGGAGAGCACGGACACCGGGACCTTGGAGCGGTCCGGGGTGAACAGGAAATTCTTGAGGTGGGTCATGACGTGGCGGCGGTGCCCGTTGATGTCCACGAAGTCGTTGCCGTCGGCCACGTTGTGCCGGGCCGATTTGGTCTCGTCGAGCTGCTCGCGCAACTGGTCGAAGTAGCAGATCTGGAGGTTCACCCCGTGGCGCAAGGAGCCGGACTGGGGTTCGAGCTCGCCCAGCAGTATCTTGAGCAGGGTGGTCTTGCCCACGCCGTTGGGACCGATGAGGCCGACCTTGTCCCCGCGCATGATGGTGGTGGAGAAACCGTCGATCAGCCTGTCGCCCCGGTAGCCGAAGGAGAGGTCCCTGGCCTCGATGACCAGTTTGCCGGTGCGCTCGGCTTCCTGGATGATCATCTTGGCCTGGCCGGTGCGCTCGCGCCTGGCGCGCCGTTCCTCGCGCATTTTGAGCAGGTCGCGGACGCGGCCCATGTTCCGGGTGCGCCTGGCCTTGATGCCCTGCCTGATCCACGTCTCCTCCTCGGCCAGTTTGCGGTCGAAGTTGTGGTTCTGCTTGGCCTCGGCGGACAGGGCGTCGTCCTTGCGCTGGAGATAGGTGTCGTAGTCGCACTCCCAGCTGGTCAGCTTTGCCCGGTCCAGCTCCACGATGCGCGTGGCCAGGCGCCGCAGGAAGGCGCGGTCGTGGGTGACGAAGAGCAGAGCGGCGTTCTGGCGCAGGAGGAAGTCTTCCAGCCAGGCGATGGAGTCGATGTCCAGGTGGTTGGTCGGCTCGTCCAGGATGAGCAGGTCCGGGCCGGAAACCAGGGCGCGGGCCAGGAGCACGCGGCGCTTGGTGCCGCCGGACAACCCGTCGAACAGCGCGTCGCCGTCCAGCTTGAGGTGGGAGAGCACGGTCTCGATGGTCTGGTGGTGCGGCCAGCCCCCGGCGTCCTCCAGGGCGTGCTGGGCGCGTTCCATGCGCTCGGCGAGCCGCTGGTCCGGTTCCGGGGATTCGGCCAGGGCGCGTGCGGACCGGTGGTATGCGGCCAGGTGGCCGCCGACCTCGCCCAGCCCCTGGGCCGCGATGTCGTAGACCGTGCCCGCCAGCTCCAGGGGGACCTCCTGGGGCAGCATGGCCACCTTGGTCCCGCGCGCGTAGTCCACGCTCCCTGCGTCCGGGCTGGTCACGCCCTCGATGATGGACAGCAGGGTGGACTTGCCCTCGCCGTTGCGGCCGAGCAGGCAGACGCGTTCGCCGGGCTCGATCTGCATGGAGACCTTGTCCAGCAGGACGGTGCCGGTGAAATTGATGGTGATGTCTCGTAAACTGACCAGGGCCATGGCGTTGCTCAAAGAAAAGGGGCTGTGTTCCAGCCCCGTGTTGTTCGGGAGCTTTCGGGCGTTAGGCGCAGGCGTCCTGAAACGCCTTGTACCGCTCGCCGTAGGGCGGGAATTTGAAGAAGGCGGAACCGGAGACCAGCACGTCCACCCCGGCCTGCGTCAGCTCGCGGGCGTTGTCCAGGGACACGCCGCCGTCGATCTGGATCAGGGTCTCGGCCCCGGCGGCCCGGATCATGGCCTTGAGCTCGCGGACCTTGTCCAGGCAGAAAGGGATGAACTTCTGGCCGCCGAACCCGGGGTTCACGGACATGATCAGGACCATGTGCAGCTGGGGGATCAGGTATTTGATGGACTCCAGCGGGGTGTGCGGGTTGAGGGCCACGGCGGGCTTGGCCCCGGCCTCGACAATCTGGGCGCAGACCCGCTCCAGGTGGGTGCACGCCTCGGCGTGGACGCAGATCAGGTCGGCCCCGGCTGCGGCGAAGTCGGCGATGTACCGGCCCGGATCGTTGATCATCAGGTGGCAGTCGAAGAACAGGTTCGACTTGGCGCGCATGGCCTTGATGATCGGCGGCCCGAAGGTGATGTTCGGCACGAACATGCCGTCCATGACGTCGAGGTGGACCCACTCGAGGCCTGCGGCTTCCAGGGCTTTCAGCTCGGCTTCCATGTTGGCGAAGTCCGAGGAGAGCATGGACGGGGAAAGGATCATTTTTGCAACTCCGTGTGGTCGGTGACGTTAGGGGTGGTGTACCCGCTCCGGGGGCGGACCGCAAGGGTTTCGGGGGTGTTTCCGGCGGGGGTTTGTGTTTTGGGAGGTTTTGCCATAAGGTCCGCCCTTCGAATTCAACCCTTACCTTAATGATGTCCTGATCCGCATGCGCACTTACTGTATCGCGATTCTGTTTCTGTTCCTGATCGTCGGCACTGCCCGGGCCAGTGATTTCGTTTTTTATGTCGGCGAGATATTCCCCTTTATCCAGGTGTCCAAATCCGGAGAGGTCGGCGGTCCGATCGTTGACGTCGTCTCCGAGCTCATGGGCGGGGCGGGCGACCCCGTCCGGGCGGAAGAATTCCGGAGCATCAGCTTTCCCCGTTCCCTGGAGATTCTGGAGACCACGCCCGGCACGGGCATGTTTCTCCTGGCCCGCACCCCGCAGCGCGAACCCCTGTTCAAATGGGTCGGCCCCCTTGTCGAGTTGAAGCTCGGGCTGGTGGCCAGAAAGTCCTCCGACATCGTCATCCGGAGCAAGGAAGACCTGAAACGCTATTCCATAAGCGTGGTCCGCAACAGCGGCCCCATGCATCTGCTGCAAAACGACCCGGTGCTCAAGGACGTGCGCAGGGAGGTGGTCAAGGACGACGTCCTCCAGATGCGCATGCTGAACGCCGGAAGGGTGGATCTGGTCTGCCAGGCCGATACCGCCGCGCCACACGTGCTTGAGTCCGTAGGACTGGACCCAGATGATTTCGAGATGGTCTACGTGCTCAGCAACCTGCCCCTCTACCTGGCCTTCAACCGGGCCGTGGACGACGGGTTCATCGCCCGGCTCCAGGCGGCCATGGACGCCATGCGCAAGGAGGACCGACACGGCCGGTCCCGCTTCAAGGCGATCATGCGCAAGTACAGCGCCGAAGGATTGTTGGAGAGAAACCGGTAGGTTGTCGCCCGGTTCAACGATTTCGGCCGCCTTCGGGCGGTTTTTTTTATGGTCTCCCGGCGAACGGGGCCGAGGGGGGCTTCGGATGGCGATCTCCAAACCTTTCGGACTTGTCGGCCCGTGCGTCGCGCACATTATACTTTTACGGGCGGCATGAATTCGGTATGAAAAAGTATGGGTACGTTCAGATTGAAGTTTGTCCTGCTTTCCCTGTGCGCAGCCTTTCTCGCCCTTTTCCCGGCCAGGCCGGCCCTGGGCGACCATGTCCGCTTCTACGCGGACGGCTTGCCCCCCTATGCCGTATTGCACGACGACGGGCCGCCCACCGGATTCGCCGTGGAATTGATGGGACTGATGATGCATTCCATCGGCGAGCATTTCGCCCCCTCCGACATCAAGGTCTTGCCCTGGGCGCGGGCCGTGCATGAAGTGGAGATCGTGCCGAGTTCCGCGTTGATCGTGCTGGCCCAGCTCCCGGAGAGGCTTGGCCGCTTCAAGTGGGTCGGTCCGCTGGACGTGATTCACATCGGGGCCTATGCCCGGCGGCGGTCCGGGGTCAAGGTCGAGCGCCTCGAAGATTTGAAGCAGTACAGCATCGGCATGGTCCGCAACACGAGCCCTATTCATATCCTGGTCAACGCCTTGCCCGGGATCGAGAAGAATATGGTCATGCTCAGCGGCATCCCCGCCCAGCTGAGGATGCTCAGGGAAGGGCGCGTTGATGTGATCGTCCAGGCCTTGGGCGCGACGGAGCGGATGATGGGCGATGAGGGGATGGCGGCGGAAGACTACCGGATTCTCTACCGGTTCGAACCGTTGACGGTCTATTTCGGTTTCAACAGGAACACGGACGACGAGCTGATCGACCGCCTGCAGTCCGCCCTGGACAACTTCAAGAAGGTGGATGCATCGGGGAGCAGCCCCTACTCCAGGCTGCGGGAAATGTATTTAAACGGGATCTCGCCCCTTGACGTCGAGGGGGCGGAGGGCGAGTGAGCCCGGCGTCGGTCAGGGCTGATTCTGCACCAACCGTTCGGAGGTAAAGCCGAGCAGCCCGCCGAGGACCAGGGCGATGCCCAGGGACTGGAGCACGCCCGGTATGCTGTCCGGATAGAGCAGTATGCTCAGGGGAAGGGAGGTCAGGGCCGCGATGAGCATGCCCGTGGCCCAGCTTTCCAGGGGCATGCGCGCGTAGGCGATGACGATGCTCAGCCCCAGCCAGTGCAGCACGGTGGCGGTCACGGGCTGCCAGACCGTGGACAGGAAGACCAGGGGAATGGCGTTCAGGATGCCTGCGGCCAGGCCCAGCAGTAAAATCTTGTACAGCTTGTGCATGGCCTTGGCGCTCCCTATTTGTCCATCTTGAAATCGACCTTGATCTTGAACAGCTTGTCGGCCGGAAGATTCAAAATCTTGATGCCCGTGGCCTCGGTGATGGAGGCCAGGATCGCCTCCACCGCGTCCATGTCCGGGGCGATGAGCGCGAACCAGACGTTGAACTCGTTCTCGCGCAGGTAGTTGTGGGTCACGCCGTCGTGCTTGTTCACCTCGGCCACGAACTCGTCGAGCTTGTCCTCGGGCACGGACGCCGCGCACAGGGTGGATTGCCAGCCCAGCGTCTTGGAGTTGAAGTTGGCCCCCATGCGCCGGATCAGGCCGGACTTCTTCATGTCCCGAACCCGCTCCAGCACCTCGGCCTCGGTCAACCCCACCTGCTTGCCCACGTCTTCATAAGGGCGGGAAACGAGGGGGAAATGGGACTGGATGATGTCGAGTATCTGCTTGTCGTAATTGTCCATGGGGTGCCTCCGGCGGCTTAAGAACCTTTTGAAAAAGGTTCTTAAGCATCTCCAAAACTTTTTATCGCGTCTTCGGCGGGTGCGTCCAGGCGCGGTTGATTCTCTTTCAAAAAACGGTGTCAGGTCAAGCGGTCCGCCCTGACGCCAACCCCCACCCTCCGCGAAGCGGCAACAAAAAGTTTGGGAAAAGAAGGGGATGGGGGACCGGGGGAAGGGGAGGAAAGAACCCTTTTCAAAGGGTTTTTCCTCCCCTTCCCCCGCCCGCCGGAGGCGTCTCTACGCCTTCGGCTTTTTCTTCGGGGTGTAGGAGCACAGCGGCTCCTCTTTGAGATAGTGGCCCTTCATGGTTTGGGCGCGGGCGCGGCAGCCGCCGCAGACCTTTTCGTATTCGCAGTGGCCGCACTTGCCGTCGTAGACGTCGGGGTTGCGCAGGTTGAGGAACTGCTGGGAGCTCTTCCAGATATCCGGGAAGGGGATCTCGCGGACGTTGCCGCAGTCCAGGTCCAGGTAGCCGCACGGCTGGACCTGGCCCCGGTGGGAGATGAAGCAGAATCCGATGCCGCCCAGGCAGCCGCGCGAGACCGCGTCCAGGCCGAAGTTGGCGAAATCCACCGGGGTGCCGTCTTCCTTGGCGCGCTGGCGCAGGATGCGGTGGTAGTGGGGCGCGCAGGTGGCCTTGAGCTGCATGTTCGTGGTCTTGCGGAAGTCGTAGAACCAGTTGAGCACGTCCTCGTACTCCTCGGCGGAGATGATCTCGGTGCCGAGTTCTACGGCCCGGCCCGTGGGCACGAGCAGGAAGATGTGCCAGGCGGACGCGCCGATCTTCTCGCAGAGCTGGAAGATGTCCTTGAACAGGTGCAGGTTGTTCTTGGTCACCGTGGTGTTGATCTGGAACTCGATGCCCGCGTCCTTGAGATACTGGATGCCGCGCATGGAGGCGTCGAACGCGCCCAGTTCGCCGCGGAACTCGTCGTGCTGGGCGGCCTCGGGCGCGTCGATGGAGATGGAACACCGCTCGATGCCCGCGTCCTTCATCTGTTTTGCGGTCTCCGGGGTGATCAGCGTACCGTTGGGGGCCATGACGCAGCGCAGCCCCTTGGTCTTGGCGTAGGCGATCAGCTCGTAGACGTCGTGGCGCATCATCGGCTCGCCGCCGGTGAAGATGATGATCGGGGAGCCCACGTCCGGGAAGGTGTCGATGAGCGCCTTGGCCTCGTCGGTGGACAGCTCGCCCTCGTAGGGTTCCGGGTGCGCCTCGGCCCGGCAGTGCTTGCAGGCCAGGTTGCAGGAGCGGGTCACTTCCCAGGCGATGAGCCGGCAGATGGGGGTGACGCCGTCGTCCAGATACTTCTTGGGCGCGTGCTCCGCGCCGGGGTGCATTTTGCCGTGCGGGTGGCCGCCGGGATGGCCGCCGGGATGCCCTTCGGGCGGGCAGCCGGTGCCGGGATGGCCGCCGGGGTGCTGATTGTCGTGTGCGCTCATTATTTCAATACCTTGAGTACGTCTTCGGTGAAGTAGGTGAGGATCAGGTCCGCTCCGGCGCGCTTGAAGGCCACCAGGGACTCCATGACCACGGCCATCTCGTCGATCCAGCCGTTGAGGGCGGCGGCCTTGATCTGGGAATATTCGCCGCTGACCTGGTACACGGCCACCGGGGTGTCGAAGTTGTCGCGCACCTGGCGGACGATGTCGAGGTACGGCATGCCGGGTTTGACCATCAGGATGTCCGCGCCTTCCTCCAGGTCGGCCACGGCTTCGCGCATGGCCTCGCGGGAGTTGGGCGGGTCCATCTGGTAGGTCTTGCGGTCGCCGAACTGCGGCGAGCTTTCTGCGGCCTCGCGGAACGGGCCGTAGAAGGCGGAAGCGTATTTGACCGCGTAGGACATGATCGGGGTGTTGATGAACCCGGCTTCGTCCAGGGCCTCGCGGATGGCGGCCACGCGACCGTCCATCATGTCGGACGGGGCGACCATGTCCGCGCCCGCCTTGGCCTGGGCCACGGCGGCGCGGGCCAGCAGGTTCAGGGTCGGGTCGTTCTGCACGTAATCGTTCTTCACCAGGCCGCAGTGGCCGTGGGAGGTGTATTCGCACAGGCAGGTGTCGGCGATGACGATGAGCTTGGGCCAGCGGTCCTTGAGCAGCCGGATGGCCTGCTGGACGATGCCCTTGTCGTCGTAGGCACCGGAACCGACCTCGTCCTTCTCGGCGGGGATGCCGAACAGGATGCACGCCTTGAGGCCGTTGGCCACGGCTTCGCCGACCCGTTTCTCCAACTGCTTGAGGGAGAGCTGGTACTGGCCGGGCATGGAGGAGATTTCCTTCTGGAAGTCCTCGTCTGCGGTTTCGACCACGAAGTAGGGCATGATCAGGTCATTGGCGGTGACCGCGTTTTCGCGGACCATTTCGCGCAGGGCCAGCGAGGTTCTCAACCGGCGGCCGCGATAAAAATCAGCAGGAATCATATGTTCTCCAGGGAAGCGTTTTCAAAACGAATTTGAACTGTTCTATACGCCTTTTCAGCGTTCCCGCAACCAAGTGCAAAAAAAGTTGCCGCACGTCTTCGAGCGAAGCGGGCGGCAAAAAGTCCTTGAAAGGGGTCCGGGGGAAACCTCGATGATGAGGTCTCCCCCGGCCTCCGTAAACGTTCTTCCTACAGCTTCTCGCCGGTGATTTCTTCGTCGGTGAGGTAGCAGGCGGGGTCCTGCGCCCAGAAGTCGTCGTAGTACGCTTCGGCGCGGGCGCGGAAGTTGCCGCCGCAGATGTTCAGGAACCGGCAACCGGCGCAGCGGCCGCCAACGTGCGGGCGCTTGTCCTTGAGCTTGTGCAGCAGTTCGATGTTCGGGTCGGTCCAGATTTCGGAGAACGGACGTTCGAGCACGTTGCCGAAGGTGTGGTGGCGCATGAACTGGTCGGCGTGAACCTTGCCGTCCCAGGAGATGCAGCCGATGCCCCGGCCCGAGGAGTTGCCCTCGTTCATCTTGAGCAGTTCGAGCACTTCCTTGGCGCGTTCCGGGTCCTCCTTGAGGAGCCGGTAGTAGACGTAGGGGCCGTCGGCGTGGTTGTCCACGGTCAGGACTTCCTTGGGCAGACCCTTGTCGAACAGGGCGCGGGTGCGGTCCATGATCAGATCGACCACGTCGCGGGTCTCCTGGTGATCCAGGTCTTCCTTGATCAGCTCGGAACCACGCCCGGAGTAGACCAGGTGGTAGAAACAGATGCGGGGGATCTCCATGGTCTCGATGAGATCGAAGAGGTGGGGGATCTCCACGGCGTTGCGCTTGTTGATGGTGAAGCGCAGGCCGACCTTGAGGCCTTCGGCCAGACAGTTCTCCACGCCCTTCAGGGCCTGCTTGTAGGACCCTTTGACGCCACGGAACTTGTCGTGGATCTCCTCGTTGCCGTCGATGGAGATGCCGACGTAGGAGAGGCCGACTTCCTTGAGTTCCTTGGCCTTGGACTTGGTGATCAGGGTGCCGTTGGTGGAGATGACGGCCCGCATGCCCTTGGAGGTGGCGTACTTGGCCAGGTCCACCAGATCCTCGCGGACCAGGGGCTCGCCGCCGGAGAAGAGCAGGACCGGCGCGCCGAACTGGGCCAGATCGTCGATCATCTCCTTGGCCTTCTCGTTGGAGATGGGGTCTTCGTGGCTGCTGGGATCAACGGCGTGGGCGTAGCAGTGCACGCACTTGAGGTTGCACCGCTGGGTCATGTTCCAGACCACGACGGGCTTCTTGTCTTTGGAGAACTGGAGCAGGTGGGACGGGAGCTGCCCGGATTCGCGGTTGTATCGCAGGGCGTCGGACGCTTCCACGGCGCCGCAGTACAATTTGGAAATGCCTATCATTAAAAATACCTCTCAGGTGAAATGAAGGTCTCTCAGGTAGCACACAATCTTGAGTGTGTAAAAGACGAAAAAAGAGGCCCGGAATGGCCCCCTGTCGCGTCCCTGTTCGGGAAGATAAGAATTGTTGTCAAAAAGTCAAGAAATCATTGGTTGGCCGGGGGCGCGAGCCTGATCTCCACGCGCCGGTTGCGCTGCTGGTCGCCGTCGGTCGTGCCCGCGGTCAGTGGTCGGGTCTTGCCGTAGCCCACGGTTTTTATCAGGGCGGGGTCCGCCTTCCAGCGGTCCACCAGGTAGGTTTTGACCGCGTCGGCCCGGCGGCGGGAGAGGTCCAGGTTGTACTGCGCGTCCCCTGCCGCGTCCGTGTGGCCGCCGATGACGATCTCCCGGCCCCTGAGCTGCGGGGAGCTCAGGCTCTCGCCCAGGGCGTCGAGCAGGGGATAGGACTGCTGCTGGATGACCGCCTTGTCGAAGTCGAAGAGGATGTCGAGGTCCACGCCGGATATCTGCGGCCGGGTCGCGCCGTCCTCGCCCGCTGCGGGTGCGGCGGGCGTTCCGCTTGCGCCGGGCGCGGGAGCCGCGCCGGTTCCCTGCGTTGCGCCCGGTTCGGGCGGAAGGTCGCTGCCGTCGGTCCCGGCTCCGTCCGGGGCGGGGAGCAGCCCCTGCTTCACCTCTTCCGGGGTGGTGGCGTACTGGTAGCGCGCCTCCGGGTCGGGCAGCCACGCCTTGAGCGGGATGGCCATGTCCTTGGCTATGGCGCGGATGATCCTGTTGAACGGGGCGTCGTTCATGCGCGTCTCGTGCACGAAGTAGACGTAGTCGTCGGGGTCGCGTTTCTCGATGCGCCCGGACTGGAGCATGGTCCAGAGCAGCTCCCCGCTGCCCGCTGCGTAGATGTCCACCTCAAGGGTCACGGCGGAGTCGTCCAGGGTGTGCCCGTCATAGAAGTAGGGGACCTTGCCGATGATCAGCAGGTCCGCGCCCCGCCTGCGGGCCGTGTTCATGGCCGAGGACAGCCCCTGGTAGCCCGAGCCGGACTCCAGCTCCATGGTGGTGAAGAGCCGCTCCTCGGTCCAGGCGTTGAAGAATATCCCGGAGAAGGAGGAGGACAGGGCCGCGTGGTCACGGTTCTCCTGCTGGATGACGAAGGGATGGAAGTAGGCCGTCAGGGGGCTGATCTGCCTGCCCTTGGGGTGCAGGGAGACCTGGAGCGCCGATTTCCTGACGGGCGCGTCCGTATAGACCTTGATCTGATCGGTCAGGGAGAGGTCCACGTGGGAGCACGCGGTCAGCATTAGCAACAGTGCTGAAAATATGATTTTTTTCATGTCGTCCACCGGCTGCGGGTTGGTGCCTTTCCCCGGCGGCCCGTCGCGCGCGTGACGGGGCCGGGGTTGTCGTCGGGGACGAAGCAATATGTATGCCGGTCGGCCTACTGAAGCGTCTGGGTGGGGGAGGGCGCGGATTCGATGGATTCCAGGAGCTGTACCCTGGATTCCTCAAGCCCCTGGCGCAGGAGCAGCTTCTTGCCGGTGGACAGCTTCCGGAATTCTGGCCGGTCGGCCAGTTCCGAAAGCCGGTCCATCTCGACGATGACGCTGCGGATGAGCTTGTGGATGTCCTTTTCGCGCGGGTTGAGCTGGGAGGCGAGCAGGGCGAGGTCGCGGATCTCCATGGCCATCCGCTTGAAGCTGCGCGGGTCGACCTGCCGGGCCAGCTTGCGCTGGGCTTTGACCGCCTCGATCCTGTCCTTCAGCCAGCCGAACACGGCGTGCTCCTAAACGGTGGCGATCTGCGCCGTGACCATGGAGGCGACCACGGCCATGAGCAGCAGGACGGTCAGGACCACCACCCCGGCGGTGCGGATGGAGGAGGTCTCGTGGATGTACTTCAGCCCGACGGCGGTCAGGGCCAGAAACCAGAGCACGCTCAGGCCGAGGTTGCCGATGACCAGCTCCACCAGGGGCAGGGGCAGGATGCCGATGATGATCGGCGCATAGGCATAGGCCACGGCCCGGAAGGTGCCCTCGAAGCCCTTTTTCGCCGATTGCAGGGGCATGAGCATCAGGTGGAACAGCCCGGCGAAGAAGAATATCTCGAAGGCCACGGCGGCGGGGCGCAGCAGGAGCATGAACAGGTCGTCCGCCGTGGTCGGCGCGGCCGCGACCATGTCCGGGCTGGTTACGTCGATGCCCGGCATGAGTCCTACGGCGGTCCAGGCGTACTGGGCCACGGACTGGATCATGGCCACCAGGATGGCGAAGGTCAGGGGCTTGGACAATCCGTTGCCCACGGGCATGACCGAGAAGAACAGGCGCGGCGACAGGAGGACCAGCTTGATGGTCAGGAACAGGCCCCGGAAGAAGCCGTAGCGGTCGAGCTGCTCGAAGGGCGGCGGAACCTGCATGGAGGCGGAGGCCGTCTCGTCCTCTTCTTCCGCGAACTCGCCCTGCATGGGATCGGGGAAGTCCTCGTTGAACTCGCCGGTCCAGCCGGGAACGGGCTGCTGTTCGCTGTCCTGCCCGGGTTCCGGCTCGTCGCGGTAGACGTTGCGGGGCTTTTCCGGGGGCGTCATGGTGTGCAGCCGCTGCCACAGGGCGTCGCCGGAGTCGTTGTCCGCGTCGGGCAGTCCGGGGAAGGCGCGATCGGTCTTTTCCGTGATTTCCTCGGTGTCGTCCGCGTCGTCGGTCTCCATGAGCGATCCCTGGCGCGGCTCGACGCCCCGGCGGAGCTTGCGCAGCACCGGGTCGGCCGGGCTCTCCGCCTCGGCCTCGCTGGGCGCGGGCGCAGGGGATTCCCGTTCGGTCACGGGTTCGGGCGCGGGAGCCGATTTGACCTCGGGAGTCGGCTCGGCTGCGGGCTTGGGGGCGCCCACGGGTTCGGGCGCGGCCTCGGGCGCGGGTTCATCGATGATGAAATCCGGCTCCGGCAGGTCGCGAAACTTGAATTTGGTCTGGCACTTGGGGCAGGTCGCCACCTGGGAGCGGGCGGGGATCTTGGACTCGTCCACCTCTCGGGCGAACCTGCACTCGGGACAAATTATCTGCATCGTCATTCCTTGAAAGACATGATTCGTGTCACCGCTGAACGGTCGTATACATTTTGTAGGCCGGAATCAAGCGGACTGCAACGGGGTTGTGGTCAGGCCGGGTTTTCCTCCAGCAGGAGCATTTGGAGCGAACCCATGAGAAAGGACGGCTCCGGCATCAGGGCGCGGCGCACCGTGGGGTAGTCGTCGTTGAGCAGGTGACTCGTGATCCCGCCGCCCGCCTCGTCGAACCGTTTCAGCTTGGCGGCCAGCTGTTCCGGGGTCTTGTTCAGCCGGCTATGGTGCAGGATGAAGGCGTCCAGGGCCAGGGCCGTGCGCCCCTCCACGCCGGTCAGCCGCTCGTGCACGGGCCGGGTGAAGCGCACGGACTCGCGGTTGCGGAACAGCCGCAGTTGCAGGTCGGGCCACAGCCCGTAGCCCGCCTTGAACCGGTTCGCGTCCGGGTACAGGGTCAGGCGCGGGAACCAGCACGCCTCCAGCCGCTTGACCAGCATGCAGGCCGTGAACAGCCCCCAGACATCCTCGCTGAACCGCTCGTCGCCGTCCAGGTACAGGACCCAGTCGCCCTCGCAGCGGTCGAGCATGAAGTTGCGCTGGGAGGCGAAGTCGTCCAGCGGGCGGGCGAAGTGGCGCACCGGGGCCGCGCAGGGGTACTCGGTCTCCGGCACGGTTTCTCCGTCCCAGACGACCACCACCTCGCGCACCCAGTCCGGGAACTGGGCGAAATATCCGGCCAGGTCGGGCTCGTCGGGGCTGAGGATCGCGCCCACGGACAGGTCCGGGGCCTGGACCCCGACGTGGCTCAGGTACGAGCTGTTGATGGCCTGGTGCGGCTTGGCCGCGGAAAAAAGGCGTTGCAGGCCGCGATACCGGGTCCGGTCCTCATCGCCCAGGTCGGGATTCAGGACCAGGGTGGCCTTGTCCGGGGTCACGCCGGACAGGGCCAGCAGGTAGAGCAGCGCCCAGGGCGAGGTGTCGGCGGCCGCCAGCGCCATGTCGTCCTCGCCGTTCCAGCCGGCGCGGTCCCTGAGGAAGGCGCGGGCCGTGGCCGGGTCGGTGTCGCAGGCCACCAGCCGGACGCCGTGGGGCAGTCCGTCCCTGAGGGCATCGGCCAGCCGACCGTCCCCCAGGCCGAACAGGACCAGATCGGGGTTGCCGCTCTTGCGGACCAGCCGCAGGCTGCGCTCGGCGGTTGCGGCCACGTCGGTCCCGGCGGCGGGAGCGGCGGGTTTTGCGCCGTGCAGTTCGAAGTCCAGGACGGCGGCCGTGTATTCTCGGATCAGGGTGTTGCTCATGAACGTATTCCTTTGCGCTGCAAGAGTTCCAGGTAGACGGATTCAAGCTGCCGGGTGACGGTTTGGGCGCGGTAGAGTCTCGCGCTCTTTTCCCGTCCGGCAAGGCCCATTCGCCGGGCCTCCTCGGGGTGGGTGAACAGGTGGGTCAGCGCCCGCGCGTACTCTTCGGCGTTGCGGGCCACGAGCCCGGTTACGCCATGCTCCACCAGCTCCAGCTGGGCGTTGTCGCGCAACCCCTGGCTGGGGTGGGTGACCACGGGCAGTCCGCAGGCCATGGCCTCGGCGATGACCAGGCCGAACGATTCCCCGGTGTCGTTTGCGTGGGCCAGGACCGGGACCGCGTCCAGGAAGGAGGCGATCTCCGCGTCTGTCTGCACCGGATCGTGGAAGATCACGTTGTCCGACAGCCCGTGCTCCCGGACGTAGTCGAAGGCCTCCGGCACCCCGCCGATGACGCGGTACCGGAAGTCCGGGAATTCGCGCATCACCAGGGGCAGGAACTCCAGGGCCAGCCGGGACCACTTGCCGGGATCGGCCCGCGAGATGCGTCCGGCGGCGGGCTCGGAGAAGTCCCTGTCGCGCCGCGCGGCGCGGGCGAAAAAGTCGGTGTCCACGGGGTTGTAGAGAAACGACCAGCGGGACGGGTCGGGTTCTATGCCGGTGGTTTGGTGGAACCGGTCCAGGCAGAACCGGGAGACGAACAGGGTCCGGTCGATGACCGTAGCCGGGGGGCTGGGGTCGAACCGGCCGAAGACGTTGGTCTCCACCACCACGGGCACGCGGGCGCGCTTGAGCGGCACGAGCAGCTCCGGCTCGGGCCAGCCCGCGCGGTGGACGTGCGCTATCCGGGGCCGGACGCGGTCGAGGACCGAGGCCAGGTCCCCGCCGATGTGGGTCTCCACGCCCGCCTCTCGGATCTGCCGCGCGCGCGGGCCGTCCTGGGGGCAGTAGACCGAGGCCCGGAACCGGGTCGGGTCCAGATTGGCCACGAACAGCTGGAGCACCTTTTCCGTGCCGCCCAGGTCGAGGCTCTTGATGACGTGGAGTACGCGGACAGGGGGTTCAACCATGGCCGAAAGGTGACACATGCCGCAGGTGTTGTAAATGACCGCCGGGGGGTTGTCTCAAACGAAACCGGCCCCTTGCGGGGCCGGGTCGGTTCATCGGTTGGCGTTGTTGTAGGCGTTGGCCGCGCGGAACTTGGCCGCCGCCGCAGCGTTGCGGATGGGCGACGGGGCCTGGGGCGCGGGCTGGGCCGCCGGTTTGCCCTCCTGCTTCTGGGGCGCCGGTTCGCCCGTCTGCGGCTGGGGGGCCGGTTTGGGCTGCGCCGGGTTGGCCTGGGCGGGCAGGATCGGCGGAGCCTGAATCGCCTGGGGCGCGGCCTTGGGCGGCTGGCTCCGGGACAGGGTGTCGCCGGGGTCGCCCTTGGCATCGTGGATGGGTACGATTTGGGCATAGGCCGAGCGCAGCCCGTCGAGGATGCGGATGACGTCGTCGATCATCTTGTTGTCCATCCGGATGTTGGCCTTGACCAACTGGCTGGTGCAGAACAGGTAGAGCTGGCTGAGCTTGGGCGTTATGTCGCCCCCCTTTTCCTTGTTCAGGCTCTCGGACAGCTCGTGGACGATCGCCATGGCCTTCGATATGTATATGCCTTTTTTGGCGTAGTCCCGGTTGTCGATCTCCCGCTGCGCCCGTTTGAGGAACTTGATCGCCGCTTCATAGAGCATGAGCAGCAGTTCGCCCTGGGTGGTGGTTTCGACCTGGGTCGCCAGATATGCCTTTGCTGGATTGGCCATCAATCACTCCTTGCTATTCAAGCTGTGCCAATGCCGCCTCAAGCTGGCCCTGCTGCAACTGGTACTGGCCGAGCAGCGCGTCCAGGCGGGCGTATTTGAGACGCATGTTTCTTTCCAGTTTTTCGATCCTGGTTTCCTCGTAGGCGATCTTGTCGTCGATGGAATCCATGATGTCGTCGTAATTGTTCTGCAGGACCGCCAGGGGGCCGCCTTCGTACGTGAACTTGTTGTACGGCTTGGTCAGCTCCTTGAGCTCGTTGATCATCTCGGTGGCCTTGCCGGTCTTGACCGCCACCGTGCCGCCGTGGGACCCGGCCGCGGTGTTGTTCAGCCTGACGGCCATACCCTTCGCGTCGCCCGTCTTGGCGGTGATTTCCCATCCGGAGATGGACGCCTCCTCGCCGTTGATGGTCGCGCTGACGATCTTGGTGCCGTCGCTGACCACCTGGACGTCGTAGACCCCGGGCATGGTGGTCCCGTCGATGAGGGAGGTGAAGGTGAAGTCCGTTGTGTGGCTGACCCCGGTGGGCTCCAGGGCGAACAGCTCGGCCACTGCGGTGGGGTCCTCCTCCAGGGCCGCTTCGAGCTTCTCGTAATCGATGATCAGGAGACCGTTGGTGGGCGACCCCTGGTCCGCGTCGGTCAGGATGCCGAGTTGGGAGAGGGCGGCGAACTTGTCGCCGGACAGTGTGTCCTCGTTCCAGGAGGTGAACCCCTGGCCCATTTCGGCGGTGATGTTCTTGAGATTCTGGGAAACGATGTCGATGCCGTAGTTGCCGGTCAGGACGGACCCTTCGCCTTCCTCGTCCACCTTGGTCAAGGCGATGATCCGGGCGCGGATGACGTTCACCGCGTCCACGAAGGCGGTGACTTTGTCCGCAATGTCCTTGGTGTTCGTGGTCACGGCCAGGCTGATGACCGAGTTCGGGTCGGCCTCCTTGAGGTTCAGGGTGATGCCGGAGATGACGTCGTCCACCGTGTTGGAGTCGCGTTCGATCCAGCCCGTCCCGGAGAGGGGAAAGCCGTCCACGCGGATCTGGGCGTTTTGTGCGTTCTGGGTTTCGGTGTAGCCGGAACCGAAGGCGAGGCCGCCCGCGTCGGTGATGGACAGCTGGTTGTCCGCGCCCAGCTCCTTGCCCGCGAGTTGGAGGTGGTAAGTGGTGCCGTCGAAGATGGTCGAGGCCTGGATCAGTCCGCGCGAGTCGGCGTGGTTGTTGATCAGGTAGACGAAATTCTGAAGGGTGGTGCCCGCCGGGATGTCGTCGATGGTGACCTGCTTGCCTCCGTAGGAAAAGCTGAAGGAGGTGGCCGTGGAGGTCAGGGACGAGGTCAGGGAGCTGGCCCCGGAGGTGGTGATCAGGATGTCGTTGGTGGCCAGCTGGTTGATGATCACGGAGTGGGTGGATTCCAGGGCGTTGGCATCCGCCGTGGCTGAAAGCAGGTTGGTGTTGGAGCTGCTCACGCCCTTGGTCATGAACTCGTTCATGGAGTTCATGCCCTCCAGGGTGGTCTTCAGGCTGAGCAGCTGGGTGTTCAGTTCCTGGAACTGATCGTTCTTGATTTCCCAGGTTTTCCGCCACTTCTCCAGGCGCGTCACACGAGTCCGCTCGACATCGATGAAGCCGTCGATGAGCGCGTTGAAATCGGTCCCGTTGCCGAGGCCGGTGAAGTTGATTGAACCCGATGTGTACGTGCTTTCTGCCATAGTTATACCCTTAATCGGAAGTTTTTTCCCCTTTCATTAGGTGTGAAATGACTTGCAAACCTGATGCCACGGTCTGTCTTGAAAAAAGTCCAGTTAAAACAAGGGGCCGGACCCCAGGAAGGAGTCCGGCCCGAAAGTCGCCTATGGCGAAGCGATTCGTGACTAGCCGATCAGGGACAGGGCCATTCTCGGCATGCTGTTGGCCTGGGCCAGCATGGAGACTGCGGACTGGGTCAGAATCTGGTTGCGCACGAACTCGGTCATCTCGGAAGCGACGTCGACGTCGGAGATGCGGGATTCGGCGGCCTGGACGTTTTCGGCCTGGATTTCCAGAACGGTAACGGTGTTTTCCAGGCGGTTCTGCAGGGCACCGAGGTTGGCGCGGATCTTGTCCTTGGAGATGATGGCCCTGTTCAGGACATCGAGGGACTGCTGGGCCAGCTGCTGCGTGGAGATGGACGCACCGGCACCGGAACCAGCGGCCAGGCCGACGCCGAGGGCGGAGGCGGTGGCGGAGTTGATTTCGATGTAGTAGTAGTCTTCCGAGCTGTCGTTACCGGTTCCGAAGTGGACCTTCAGCTTTCCGGTGGCCTTCAGGCCGGAACCGTCGTGGGTGCCGGAGAGGGCGCCGTTGAGCAGGTAGATGCCGTTGAAGTCCGTGGAGTTGGCGATACGGGTGATTTCCGAAGCCATGGCCTGATACTCGGAGTCGATGATCAGACGCTGGTCGGAGTTGTAGGTACCCGTGGATGCCTGCATGGCCAGTTCCTTCATACGGATCAGCTTTTCATCGATAACGCCGAGAGCGCCGTCAGCCGTCTGGATGAGGGAGATGGCGTCGTTGGCGTTGCGGATGCCCTGCTGCAGGGAGCTGACGTCGGAGCGCATGAGCTCGCGGACGGCCAGACCGGCGGCGTCGTCGGACGCCTGGGTGATGCGCAGACCCGAGGACAGGCGCCGAGTGGACGTTTCCAGGTTGCCGTAAGAGACACCCAGGTTGCGAGACGCGTTCATCGCCATCATGTTGTGGTTGATAACCAGGGACATAATTTCCTCCTTGAAATTGTTTTGGCTTCCATGCCTAGGTTTTCAATCCGGCCGATATTGGATTTGGCCGGACAAACCTTCGTGTGTTGCCCTCTTCATCGGCTCGGCCTGAGAAAACTTTAGGCTGGCTAAATGTTTTTTTTCATACCTTATTACGCGCGTAAGAACGGCGGCGGAGGAGAACCGTCGGGAACGCGGCAAAGTGCGGCCCGTTTCGGAGGGGAAGGGTACCCATGGTCCGGAGGAGACAGGGGAATCGCGGGGCGGCCGGATCAGCCGAAAGTGGCGCGCATGGTCTCCACGAGGTTCGCCAGGCGGCGCTCGTAGGTGTGCTCGGCCAAAATGCGTCGCCGTGCGGCGGTGCTGACCGCCCGGCGCGCGTCGGGGGCGGCGGCGAACCGCTCGACCAGCTCCGGGATGTCCTGCGGTTCGCGGTACGTTACGGCCTCGCGGTCCAGGTCGAAGAGGTCTTCCATCTGCTCGCGGTGGTCGGTCAGGAGGAATCCGCCGCAGGCCGGAACGTCGAAGACGCGCTGGTTGACCGCGCCCTTCATCTGGCGGCTGGTGCAGTTGAAGTTGATTTCCGACAGCGGATAGAAGCGGGGCAGGTCGTCGTAATAGTCGAGCGGAGGCAGGAGCCGCGTTCCTGCGCCGAGCAGGCCGGTCCAGCCGTCGTCGCCCACCACCAGCGGGTCGAAGGGCAGGATGGTCTGCACGCAGGCCAGCCGGTATCGGCGGGTGGCCTCCCAGGTGAGCAGGGACTCGGCAGCCAGCCTGCGTTCCCTTGTGGGCAGGGCGGTGATTTCCCGCGTCCAGTCGGTCCGTTCGCGCTCAAGGAACCGGGCCACGCTGGTCTCGCCGGACGCGCCGAAGGCCGCGGCCACGGTTTCGTATTCTTCCGCCAGCCTGTCCGGAAGCCCGGCCAGGGCCAAACACCTGTCCACCGGGCCGGTCATGGAGCTGCCCACAAAGGAGATCGGGGCCCTCCATTCCGATGGTCCGCGGCCTGCGCCGGGCCGGAACCGCTCCGGGTCCGTGGCCAGGGGCAGGTAATGGACGTTTCCGAATCCACGTTCGCGCATCGCGTCCAGGTTGCCCGCGTCAAAGGTGAAGATGGCGGTATTGTCCGCGCCGGGGTGGGCGTAGTCGAAGAGGATCAGGTGCGGGTTGTCCACGAACCAGGAGGCGAGCGGCAGGCCGAGGTCGGCCAGCAGTCCGGCCAGCTTGCCCTCGCGGTCCAGGCCGAAGTGGTTGACGGTCAGGGCGAAGTCCGGGCGGAAGTCGATGACCGCCTTGAGCAGGTTTTCGATGAACGCGCTGCTGCCGGTTTCGCGGTCCTCCAGGACGATGGATCGGTGGGACGCGCCGATCCGGTCCAGTCCGGCCCTGATCTCGCGGCACAGGAAATAGTCGGAGTCGAAGAAAAGCACGCGCGGCGCGGTTGAGCGGAACTTGGGGTAGCGGGCCAGGGACCAGAAGTCCGTGCTGGCGCCCGCCTTGAGGGTCTCGGCCAGCGCGCCGTAGTACTCCCGGTCCAGCCGCTGGTACAGGGGCAGGACCACCGGATGCAGCGGCCCGCCGCCGCGATCCGCCCGCCACGCCTCCAGCCGCTTCAGGGCGGCCGCCGGGTCCGGGTCGTCCACCAGCAGGGAGGGCGCTGCTCCGGGGGGCAGCAGGGCGCGCATGTCCCGCTCCCGGTCCACCACCGCCGCCTCGATACCCTTTCCGGCCAGCCGCTCCAGGCAGATGCCCAAGCCCGTCCCGAGGAGCACGGGCAGTGCGCCCTGCGGCACTTCGTCGGCCAGCCGCTCCTCGCGTTCGGCCCCGCTGCGGCCCCACAGGTGCCAGGTCTTGCCCTGAATGCGGATGCGGATGTCGGCCAGCGCGCCGTCCTTTAGGACGGGTTCGGCGGTGTAGGGAGCGGTGGGCATGGATAGGTCAGTACTCCATTTGGCGCGCGCCCGGCAAGGGTGGGGCGGTCTGGATCGGGCTGTTTCGGGCGAAAAAAGGGCCGCCCCGGTCCAACCGGGGCGGCCCGCAATGGCTGATAAAGCGGAGTTACTCTGAACCGAACAGCCCCTTGATGGCGCCGCCAACGGATTCGCCCGCGCCTTCCACGGCCTTGCCCGCGCCCTTGGCCGCCTTGCCAAGGGCCTCGGTGAGCTGCTTGCCCACCTCGGTCACGGTGCCGGTCACGTCGCCGGTCATCTCGCCGAGAATCTGGGCGAACGCCTCGGCCGGGGTGATTTCCTTCTCCTTGCCGATGTCCTTCATGTGGATGTCCGGCAGGGCGATGCCCACCCCCTTGTCGCCGAAGACGTCGACCAGGGAGCCTCCCAGGTTGATCCTGCCGTTCCTGACGATGAAGTTGTTGATCTGGATCTTCTTCTCGGCCCCGGTTTCGGTCTCTCCGGCCTTGGCTTCCTGCTTCTTCTCTCCGGCCACGGTCTTCTGGATGTTGTTGACGATGGTCTTGAAGTTGTCGGTGTTGCCGCGCTTCTCGTAGCTGATGACCGGGCTGTCGACATAGATTTCTTCGATGATGATCCGGTCGGTGGTCAGGGAGTCGGTAACGACCTTGACCCGGATGGTTCCGCACTCCACGGCGCTGGGCATGGTGAATCCCTGGGGGTTGCCGAGGTAGAAGTCGGACAGGGTGCCCGAGCCGCTCAGGATCGAGATGTCCGCCGCGCCGAGGCGGACTTCGGTCTTGGTGATGGGCGGCCCGAATTTCTCCACGGCCGTCTTCACCAGATCGCCGAGATTGAGAATGACGAGGACGACCATGGTGACGATGGCGACGACCAGCGCGCCGGCGCCGATGAGGATGTATTTCTTCATGATAACTCCTGGATGAAATTTTCTGGCTTGTGGAAGCCTAGGATATTTGCGGCGTCAGGGCAACCATGTCAGCGCATTTGTTGCGGAAGCTTCGGGATCGGGTGGGCGGCGACGTGGTGCATGGCCGTGGTGGCCGACCCGGGGCTGCCGGAGTCCAGGGATGGTCCCGGTCCGTCCAGGGGGCCGGGCGCGCCGTCGAAGACCATGGGTTCCAGCCTGCGGCACAGCGCGGCGGCCCGGTCCGCAGCGCGCTCCATGAGCAGGGCCAGGGTCGATTCCTGCGGCTCGCCCGACAGCGGGTCGGCCCAGCGGATCGCTCCCTCCACCAGCCCGGCCTGGGCCAGCCATTGCGGGGCGTAGAACAGGGCCGCGATCTCCCGCGCCGCGTTGGGCAGCCAGGGCCAGGCGGCGTGCAGCGTCCGGGCCAGCCCCCGGCGGGGGAACAGCCCTTGGAGCCGTCCGAACAGGCCCAGCGCCGAACTCAGGGCGGACGCCGCCCGGGTGGGCGCGATGCCTGCCATATCGGCCAGGCCGTCCACGGGAAGGGCGTCGAACAGGGCCGGGCCGAGGCTCAACACCTGGTTGCGCACCAGGTAGAGCGGGCGGCCGAGCATCTCCGGGCAGGCGACCATGTCCATGAGGGATTCCAGAGCGCGGTGGCGCTGGCGGGCCAGGGATCTTTCCTTCGGCGTTGGCGCGTAGTAGTCGCCGGTCAGGTGCCAGACCATGGGATGCATGACCGTGTCCGCCTCCAGGTGGGCGGCCAGCCCGATGAGCAAGGTTGCGGGCAGGTTCCGTTCCGGTCCGGCGGCTGCGCGCCGGGCCTGGAGCCGGAGCAGGGCGTAAGTGTCCTCGCCGCCCGCCCCGTGAATCCTGTGGCCCACCTTGGCCATGGGCAGGGCGCGCGGCAGGGCGGCGTAAAAGAAGACGTCGTGCAGCACCGAGCCCAGGAGCAGCCCGGCGGGGCAATGGTGCAGGCACGGCTCGAACCGCGTCCCGGCCAGCCGGGCCGCGGTCGTCTCGGCTATCTTGAAATGGATCAGTTCCTTGGGCATGTCGGTTCGCTTTAAGGTTTACCTGAGGCCACCCTACTTGATAATGTCGGCGCGGCAAAGGGAACTCTAACCGCGAGAGGCGCGCATGGCCAAATATCTGATCAACGAGGTACAGGAAATCGAGGACGCCGGGGCCGAAAAACGGTTCATCAAGGGCGAGAAGCGCGAAGACTATGCCGACGGCTGGCGCGATACCGGCAACGTGGTCCTGCTCGGCCTGCCGGGATCGGGCCGCAACGAGCTGGCCCGGCTGCTCGGCGAGCGCACGGGCAAGCCGGTGCTCGTTCCGGCCACACCCGCCGAGACCGCCGAGGTACTGGCGGGCAGCGGGGCGATCATCGTCCTGGACGACGGGCTGGTGGACCACGACGACGTCCGCCACCTGGTCCACGGCGCGGGCAAGGTGTTCTATCTCCTGGCCGACACCAGGCTGCTCTCCGGCCGGGTGGCCGAGCGCGACGGGGTGGAGGACGTTGAGGGGCTGTGGCGCGACCTGTCGGCCCGCCTGGCCGTGGTCGAGCCGGTGTTCTACAGCGCGCTCCACTTCATTCTCCAGGGATCGCAGGCACCTGCGGAGCTGGTGGAAGACGCTCTGGAGAAGATCGGCTACTAGCCCGGCCCGGGCCGGGGAAGCCCGTCCGGGCGGGGAGAGGCGGATGACAGCCCCCGCCCTTTCATGTAGTCTTTCGGACCCGGTCGCGGGCGAGCCGCGCCGTTCCCCATACATATCATTATTGGAGTACCATACATGCCGGAAAAGAAACTCAGGGTCGAATGTCTGGCCGTGACCCCCGATGCCCTGTCCCTCATCTACGCCGCCTTCCGCCAGTGCTACCACGCCGGGTTCGTGGCCGACATGTGGCCGCGGCTCCTGTCCGGCGAGATCGATCCCGAGGTCCAGGCGGACTTCGTGGCCAAGACCATGGAATCCGGCCACGACAGCCCCATCGAGCACGTCTCCCTGACCTTCGCCATCGAGGGCATCTCCAGGGCGTGCTCCCATCAGATCGTCCGGCACCGCATCGCCTCCTATTCCCAGCAGAGCCAGCGGTACGTGGCCGAGAGCGACATGGACTACATCCTGCCCCCGGCCTTCGCCAAGATCCCCGAGGCGCGCGAGCGGTTCGAATCGTTCATGGCCGAGGTCCAGTCCGCCTACAACGACCTGCGCGACATCCTGGTGGCCCACGGACGGAAGACCAAGGCCAACGAGGACGCCCGCTTCGTCCTGCCCCAGGCCGCCGAGACCAAGATCGTCATGACCATGAACTGCCGCAGCCTGCACCATTTTTTCCATCTGCGCTGCTGCAACCGCGCCCAGTGGGAGGTCAGGGCCCTGGCCGACGCCATGCTCGAACTCTGCAAGGAGAAGCTGCCCGCCATCTTCAAGAACGGCGGCGCCCGCTGCGAGCAGCTCGGTTATTGCCCGGAATCCCCGAAATTCGCGTGCGGAAAATATCCCACCCGCGAAACCATCGGGTAATTTCGTAACGGTCCTTAAAGAATTTTTTCCCAAGGCCGGGACTTTTTCCCGCGCTCTGGAGCCCGCGTCCCTCTTCATGTTTTCGTAACATCCATTTTTTTTCATTTTAAACTGGGATGTTGCTGTTGTTCCAAACGGGCGGTTCCGTGCCAACCCTTGGAAACCGTGGGTTTTGGCCCCGGACTCTGTCCCGGTTTCGCACGGTGAACCCGGATAGGAATGGTTGTTGTTTTGTTTTTGCCAGAGAAAACAAGTGGTTATTCAGTCAATAGGAAATCAGGCCCCTATCCGGTAGGGAATGGTCTGTCACAAAATTAATGTAGAGGAGAAGAAAAAGAGTGAAATGGTCAGGGGTGTGACGAAAAACATGTCTACTACTGTGGATAAAGTTTTCCACAACTGTTTAAACTGCCATTTTCTAGATTTAATTGAGAGCCGCAAAACCCTTGTTACACCGGTGTTTCAACCCCCTTGGCCCGAAAAAGGCGGCCCGCTCAGGGTTTTATTATAATTCAAATGATTTCATAGCGTTAAGTGTTTCGTCCGCTGTCAAAAACCTGCTTGGGCCTTGGCCTTTACATTGAATAATACGAATTGAGACTTTCAAGACGTTAAACTATCTCACTCAACATGATCGACACTGCCTGGAAGCAAATACTCTACTCGCTCGAAAAGAGCCTCAACCCCGGTCTCTTCACTGTCTGGATCAAGCCGCTGGGCGGCCGTGTGGACGGAAACCGTCTCACCCTGACCGCCCCCAACGAGTTCGTGGCCAACTGGGTCCGCGACCGTCTGCTCCAGGTCATCCGCGAGTCCGCCGCCGAAGTGCTCGGCGGGGAGCCGCGCATCACCATCAACATCGGACCGCGCGATCCCGGCGCCAAGGCGGCTGCCCCGGTGGGCAAAAAACCGGCCGTCGCGGCACCGGCCCCCCGGCACATGGGATTGCCGCTGGGCCAGACCATCAAGCCCGTGACGGTCTCCAACTGGCGTTTCTCCTTCGACGACTTCGTTGTCGGCCCGTCCAACGAGCTGGCCTGCGCGGCCAGCAAGTCCATGGGGTCCACCGCCTTTCAGTCGGACCACCTGTTCCTCAGTTCCGGTCCCGGCCTGGGCAAGACCCATCTGCTCCAGTCCGTGGGCAACGAATTGTGCCGCACGGCCAACCGCAAGAACATCAAGGTCGCCTGCCTCTCCTCCGAGGAGTTCGCCACCCGCTGGGTGCTCGCCTTCAAGGGCGGCCAGGTGGACCAGTTCAAGTCCCTGTTCCGCGAGTCCATCGACGTTCTGCTGCTGGAAGACGTCCATTTCTTCCAGGGCAAGGAGAAGATGCAGGAGGAGCTGCTCTCCACCCTGACGGCCCTGCGCGAGCGCGGCAGCAAGGTGGTCCTGACCAGCTCCTTCATGCCCAAGGAATTTTCCAAGGTGGACGACCGGCTCGTGTCGCGGTTCTGCTCCGGGTTCCTGGCCCACATCAACCGGCCCGACATGGAAACCCGGCGCAGGATTCTCCTGGAGAAGGCCCGGCGCATGCAGGTCGCGGTCCCGGTGGAGGTTTCCGAGCTCCTGGCCGAGCGGATCACCACCGACATCCGCCAGTTGGAGAGCTGCCTGAACAACCTGGTGCTCAAGGCGCGGCTGCTCAACCGCGCGGTGACCATGAACCTGGCCTGGGAGGTGCTCGAAAACTATGCGGTGCACAACGCCTCCCCGGACATCGCCCACATCATCGAGTTCGTTTGCAAGTGTTACAGCCTGTCCGAGGAGGACCTGCGCTCCAAGAGCCGCAAGCGCGACGTGGTCCTGGCCCGCAACACCGCCTTCTACCTGGCCCGCAAGCACACGGAGATGTCGCTGAAGTCCATCGGCGAGCGGCTGGGCCGCAAGCACTCCACGGTGCTCAAGGGCATCACCAAGGTGGAGCGCGAGATCTCCCTGCAGACCCCGCTCGGCAGGCAGATCGAGAACACGACCCAGAGGCTCACGCCGTAACCATGCCCCCCACATGTTCTTCCGGAGCCGTTTCAGCATCAGTCACATGATCGACGGTACACCGGAGGAATATTTAAGGCCGGTCGCAAGACCGGCCTTTCTTGTTTTCGTCAATGTCCCCCTGGGGGCCGCTCTCTACAGGGTAAGTTCGTGGACGAAGCGGATGACCTGGGCGCGGATGTCGTCGCGGATGGTGCGGGCGGCGGCAAGCCGTTCCTCGGGCGAGCCGGTGATCAGGGCGGGGTCGGGGAATCCCCAGTGCTGGCGGGCAACTTCGCCAGGAAAGGCGGGGACCTCGCCGAATAGCTCAGGCGAACAGGTGGTGATGACGTAGTGGAACGGCGGGTGCTCCCGGATCAGGTCCCGGACGTCGGCGGCCGGACGGGCTGAGAGGTCGAAGTTCGCTTCGCGCATGACTTCGATCACCAACGGCCCCGGTGCGGCGGAGGAAAAGCCGGCGCTTGCCGCTTCGAACAATCCCCGGCCCAGCCTCCGGAGATAGGCTTCGGCCATGAGGGTGCGGCCGCTGTTGAGGTGACAGAGGAACAGGACGCGTATGGGGGCCATGAGAGCAACTCCTTATCTGGAGTTTCCTCTATCCCCGGCAGGTTACAGGGTGAGGGCGTTCCGGTGGCCGGAGCGTATCAACTTTCCGGTATCGCTGAAACCGTCACGGTTTTTCGGGACCGAAGCCGCCGCCTCCGGGCGTCTCCATGCGCACTCGGTCACCCTTTTGCAGCGCGCGGTGGAACTTGTCCGGCAGTTCCTCGGCCAGGCCGTCGCGGATGATCGTGTTGCGCCCCGGCCCTCCGGGCGCGCCTCCGTTTGTCCCGAAGGGCGGGCGCACCCGCCGCTCGGACAGGACCGTGACCTCGGCGTCGGCCAAGAGCTCGATCTCGCGCACCAGCCCGTCACCGCCCCGGTGCGCGCCGCTGCCCCCGGTGTCGCGGCGCACGGCGTACTCGCGGACCCGGAAGGGGTAGGCGTATTCCAGGGCCTCCACAGGCGTGTTCAGGGTGTTGGTCATGTGCGAGTGTACGGCGGACTCGCCGTCCCCGCCCGGCCCCGCCCCCATGCCGCCCGCCAGTGTCTCGTAGTAGGCGAAGGGGCCGGCTTCGGTTTGGCCGCCGATGGTCAGGTTGTTCATGGTCCCCTGGCTGGCCGCCGGGATGCGCTCGGGCATGGCTTTTGAGAGCGCGCCGAGGATGACGTCCACCAGCCGCTGGGAGGTCTCCACATTGCCCCCGGCCACGGCGGCCGGGAATTCGGCGTCCACGATGGACCCGGGCCGGGTGACCACCGTGAGCGGGCGCATGCACCCCGCGTTGGCCGGAATGTCGCGCCCGGCCAGGGCGCGGAAGCAGTAGAGCACGGCGGACAGGGTGATGGCCCGTACCGCGTTGACGCTGCCCCGGACCTGGTCGCCGCTGGCCGAGAAGTCGAGCCGGGCCGCGTCGCCTTTGACGGTCATGGTCAGCCGGACGGGAATGTCCGTGGTCCCCTGGCCGTCGTCGTCCAGAAAGTCCTCGAAATCGTAGGTCCCGTCCGGAATCGCCTCCACGGCCAGCCGGGTGACGCGCTCGGAGTAATCCATGAGCGCGCGGCCGTAGTGGACGCAGGTGTCCAGGCCGTATTTTTCGATGCATTCGGTCATGCGCCGGACCCCGGTGACGTTGGCCATGAACTGGGCCGCGAAGTCGCCCTCGCGCTCCAGCGGGGTGCGCACGTTGTTCAGCACTAGCCGCATGAGCTCCTGGTCCGGCTCGCCCCGGCGCACGATGCGTACCGGCGGGATGATCAGCCCCTCCTGGAACAGGGAGGTGGACAGGGGCATGGACCCGGAGGCCATGCCGCCCACGTCCGCGTGGTGCGCGCGGTTGGCCACGAAGAAGACGGGCTCGGCCTTCCCCTCCGCAAAGACCGGGGCCACGATGGTGATGTCCGGCAGGTGGGTGCCGCCCTTGAACGGGTCGTTGAGCATGACCATATCGCCCGGCTCGAACCCGCCGCTGTCGGCCATGGCGCGCATGGCCGCCTGGACCGACAGGGGCATGGACCCCAGGTGCACCGGGATGTGCGCGGCCTGGGCGATCATGTCGCCGCGCGCGTCGAAGATCGCGCAGGACAGGTCGCGCCGCTCCTTGATGTTCGGGGAAAAGGCGGTGTGCGTCAGGGTGACGCCCATCTCCTCGGCAATGGAGGAGAAGCGGTTCTTGAAGACTTCGAGGAGGACGGGATGGGTCTGCATGGGACCGGACGTTACCCGCAACCGGGGGCGTCTGGCAACCGGGGCGAAGTCGAGTGAAGGCGGCTAGGTGTTGCGCAGCGCGTCGAGTTTGCGCCGGGCGTCAACCGGGTCCAGGCCCCTCCTGGCCGCGATCTCGTCCAGGTTGGCCTCGGCGTCCGAGGGGCGGACGTAGATGGGCTCGATGGACTCCCGGGAATACTCGGCCCGGCAGGCGGCGGCCAGCAGGACCTCCGGGGTCGGATTGTCGAAGTTCGCGCCCAGGAGCCGGTAGCCGGGGTTGGTTTCGGCCAGCTCGGCGAAGAAAGCCCCGTTCTTGCGCAACCCGCTGCCCACGAGGTGCGCGGCGGGGCCGATTGCAGCCATGCGCGCGGCGGCCTGGTCCAGGGACAGGGCGTCCAGGGGCGCGATCTCGGCCAGGTCCGGGCAGTTGAAGGACTGCATGTAGACCAGCCCGCGCCGGGCGTAGGTCAGGACGTGGAGCGGGCCGGAGAGCAGGGGGCCGGGACCGGCGGCCAGCAGCGGCAGGTGGTCCATGCCCGCCAAAGGCAGGGAGCGGGCCGCAGCGATGCCCTCGGCCGCGGCCAGGACCAGTCGCAGCCCGGTGAAGCTGCCGGGGCCGCGCACGCAACCGATGCGGCTGATGGCCGAGGCGTCGATGCCGAACTCGTCCAGCACGGCCTTGAGCCCGGGGATCAGGAAGCGCACGGACTGGCCCGGCACGGTCCACTGGCGGGAGGCGAGCAGCGTGTGGCCGTCGCCCTCCGGCAGGCCGAGCACGATCTGGAGCCGTTCCTCGGCCCCGGCCAGGGCCAGGGTCAGGTCGCGCGGGACGATGGTCTGGGGTACGGCCACGTCGGTTTCCCCCTAGGACAGGAGCCTGCGCACGTCGTTGAAGATGGCCAGCGACATGAGCAGCAGCAGGAGGAGCAGCCCCACGCGCATGGACATGGCCTTCCAGCGGTCGCTCAGCGGGCGGCGGAAGATGATCTCCAGGCCGAAGAAGAGGATGTGCCCGCCGTCCAGCACCGGGATGGGCAGCAGGTTGATGATCGCCAGGTTGATGGAGATGAGCGCCATCATGCCGAGCAGGTCGAAGAACCCGCTCTGGGCGCTTTGGTGAACCATCTGGGCGAGCATGATCGGCCCGCCCACGGATTCCACGGGGATGAGCCGCTCCAGGATGGAGACGAACCCCTTCACCACCACCTTGGACATGTACCAGGTGTTCTGGAGGGCGCCCGCGAAGCCGATGCCGTCGATGGGCTCGAACCGCACCTGGCCCGCCTGATTGATGCCGACCATGGGCACGGTGACGTTCTCGCCGAACAAATTCTTGTAGGTGTTCACCTTGGGGGTCACAGTCAGGGTCAGCACCTGCCCGGCGCGGTCGATCTCCACGACCAGAGGCTTGCCCTCGGCGGCGCGGATGGTCTCGACCATCTGGGTCCAGGAGTCCACGGGCACGCCGTCGATGGCCGTGACCAGGTCGTCCTTGACGAACCCGGCCTCGGCGGCCGGGGAGTCGGGCAGGACGCCGCCCACCAGGGGCAGGACCACCGCCTGGCCCTGGGCCAGGCCCAGGAACCAGTAAATCAGGAAGGCGAGCAGGAAATTGAAGAACGGACCGGCTGCCACCACGCAGAGGCGCTGCCAGGCCGGGCGGTTGGAGAAGAGTTTGTCGTCCGGGAAGTCCGGCTCGTCCTCGCCCTGCTCGCCGGCCAGGGCCACGTAGCCCCCCAGCGGGATCAGGGAGAGCTTGTAGTCGGTCTGGCCGGAGGTGAACCCGGCGAGTTTCGGCCCGAAGCCGAGGGAGAACGCCTTGACCCCCATGCCGAAGATGCGGGCCACCACGAAGTGGCCCAGTTCATGGAAAAAGATGAGACCGCCCAGGACCAGGACAATGGCGATGATGCTCGTGATCATGAATTCCTCTTGGGGCCGCGTTGATGAGTTGGATATGCGGCCTTGGTAACTATAACCATTATCCGGGCCTTGGCTAGAGCCGGGACTCGGTTTCCCTCCGGACCTCGCGGTCCAGGGCCAGCACCGCTTCGGGAGTGGTTACGTCCACCGGGGCGTGGCGGTCAAGTCCGGCCTCGATCATGGCCGGGATGTCGAGGAACCCGATGCGCTCCTTGAGAAAGGCGTCCACCGCCACCTCGTTGACCGCGTTGAGCACGATGGGGTGGCTCGGCCCGGCGTCGAACGCCTCGCGCGCCAGCCGCAGGCAGGGGAAGGCCGCGAGGTCCGGCTCCTCGAAGGTCAGGCTGCCGACCTTGGCCAGGTCGAGCCTCGGGACGTCCACGGCCACCCGCTCCGGGTAGCACAGACAGTGGGCGATGGGTACCTGCATGTCCGGATTGCCCAGGTGGGCCAGCTGGGAGCCGTCCACGTACTCCACCAGGGAGTGGATGATGGACTGCGGGTGGACCACCACCGAGACCATGTCCGGCGGCAGCCCGTAAAGGTGGCAGGCCTCGATCAACTCCAGTCCCTTGTTCATCAGGGTGGCGGAGTCGATGGAAATCTTGGCGCCCATGTCCCAGTTGGGATGGGCCAGGGCCTGGTCGCGGGTGACCGTGGACAGGAACGCGGCGTCGCGTCCCCGGAACGGCCCGCCCGACGCGGTCAGGATGAGGCGCTTCAGCTCTTCGTCCGAGCCGTGTCCGGCCAGCCCCTGGAACAGGGCGTTGTGCTCGGAGTCCACGGGCAGGACGACCGCGCCTGATTCGGCGCAGGCGGCGCGGATCAGGTGGCCGCCCAGGACCAGGGATTCCTTGTTGGCCAGGGCGATCATCTTGCCTGCGCGGGCCGCGGCCAGGGTCGGCTCGAAACCGGCGGCCCCGACGATGGATGAGAGGATCAGGTCGGCCTCGGGCAGGGCGGCCAGCCGGACAAAGGCGTCCGGGCCGACCAGCAGCTCGGTGCGCCCGGCGTCGTCGACGTGGGCCAGAAAGGCATCGCGCGCCGCCTCGTCGAGCACGGCGGCGTAGCGCGGCTGGAAGCGGTTGCACAGCGCGGCCAGCTTTTTGCCGTTGCGTCCGCCCGCCAGGGCGATGACCGTGAACCGGTCCGGGTGCTTGGCCACCACCTTGAGGGCCGAGTCGCCTATGGAGCCGGTGGCCCCGAGGATGGACAGGGCGCGCGGGAAGGGCGGGCACTCGACCGTTTCGGGCCAGGGGGAAATGTAGGATTGCACGTAGGACTCCCGGCGGTCCGCTACTGGAAGAAGGGATGGAACAGGGAGATCAGGCCGTAGCAGGGAATGACCAGGAGCAGGCTGTCCACGCGGTCGAGCAGGCCGCCGTGGCCGGGCAGGATGACCCCGGAATCCTTGATGTCCAGGGACCGCTTCAGGGCGGATTCGAAGAAGTCGCCGAACTGGGCCGCGATGTTCAGGGCAGCGCCGAGGAGCAGCCACTTCCACCATGCCGTGCCTTCCAGGCCGAAGGCCATGCCGTAGGCCAGGGCCGCGCCCATGCAAGCGGTCAGGCCGCCGATGGACCCCGCCCAGGATTTCTTGGGGCTGATCCTGGGCCAGATCTTGCGTTTGCCGAGCAAGGTCCCGGCATAGAAGGCGGCGGTGTCGGAAACGGCGGCCGCGCCGATCACCAGGAGAATCTCCAAGCGGTCGAAATAGAGCAGGAAATGGAAGTTGAGCGGGATGTAGAACAGCCCGGCCAGGAAGATGGCCGCGTGGCGGTAGGACGCGGTCACGTCCTTGTTGTAGCGCACCAGGAAGACCATACCCGCCGCCCAGAACGCCGCGGCCATGGCCATGGCCGGGCAGCGGCTGTCTCCGGTGGTGTAGGCGGCCATGAGCAGCAGGGTGAAGACCGCGCCCAGGGCCTTGAAGGCGGCCATGGACTGTACCGGCCGGAACATGGAGTAGAATTCCCACAGGGTGAGGACGCTGAACAGGGCGAGAACCGCGAACAGCACCCATCCCTGGAAGATCAGCGCCAGGGCGGGGAGGACGGCGAGGCCGATGCTGGTGGCGATTCGTTGTTTGTGCGGGGAAATATCCATAATCGGTTTCGGCGGTTAATGGTGTCTTCAGGGTCGGTTCAAGTCAATTTTCTGTACGCTATTTGGCGGTCGGGGGCAATCGCCCCGGCGCAACGGGCCGTTTTTTCCCTATCCCGCGTCGAGTTGGTCCCCGGTTTTGCCGAATCGCCGCTGGCGGCCGTTCAGGTCCTCGATGGCCCGGTCCAGTTCCGCCGGGGAAAAGTCCGGCCAGTAGATGTCCGTGAAATAGAATTCGGCATAGGCGGACTGGAAGAGCAGGTAGTTGGAGAGCCGCAGTTCGCCGCTGGTGCGGATGACCAGGTCCGGATCGGGCTGGCCCCCGGTCCACAGCTCGGCGGCGAAGGTCTCTTCGGTGATTGCCTCCGGGGAGAGACCCTTGGCGGCCAGCCTCCTGGCGGCGCGGACGATCTCGTCGCGGCCCGAGTAGTTCAGGGCCAGGTTGAGGGTCATGTCCTCGCACTCGGCGGTCCGGCGCATGACGTGCTTGAGCACCTGGCGCACGGCCAGGGGCATGGCGTCGATATCACCCAGGACGTTGAGCCGGATGCCCTGCTCCCTGAGGCTCATCTCCTCGCGCTTGAGAAAGGTGGTCAGCAGGTCGAACAGGGTCCGGACCTCGTCCTTGGGACGGGACCAGTTCTCCTTGGAGAAGGTGTAGAGGGTCAGATGGCGCACGCCGAGCTCGCGGCAGCGGGTGACGACGGCGCGGGCCGCCTCGGTCCCGGCCCGATGGCCGTCGGTCCGCTGCAGCCCGCGCTGTTGCGCCCACCTGCCGTTGCCGTCCATGATGATGGCGATGTGGGTGGGGATGTTGGTCTTGGTCAAGTGGAGGACCCGTTAGATTTCGAGGATCTCTTTTTCCTTGGCGGCCACGACGTCGTCGGCCTTCTTGACGTATTCGTCGGTCATCTTCTGGACCTCACCCTCGCCGCGGCGCAGGTCGTCCTCGGAGATTTCCTTGTCCTTCTCCATCTTCTTCAGGGCGTCGTTCATGTCGCGGCGCACGTTGCGGATGGCGATCTTGGCGTCCTCGGTGTATTTCTTGGCGACCTTGACTAGCTCCTTGCGGCGCTCCTCGGTGAGCGGCGGGATGGAGATGCGGATGATCTTGCCGTCGTTGACCGGGTTCAGTCCCAGGTCGGAGGTCTGGATGGCCTTTTCCACCGCACCGAACGCGCCCTTGTCCCAGGGCTGGATGGTGATGGTCTTGGAATCGGGGACGGACACGGAGGAAAGCTGGCTGATGGGCGTGGGCGTGCCGTAGTAGTCCACTACGATGGTATCCACCAGGGCGGTGGTGGCGCGTCCGGTGCGCAGTTTGCCGAATTCCTTGTCCAGGGCGCCAATGGCCCCGGCCATCCGTTTCTTGCCGTCGTTGAGTACGGTTTGCATCTTAGTCTCCTTGAACAGTGGTTCCGATGTTTTCACCATTGGCGGCCCTGCGGATGTTGCCTTCCTTGTACAGGTTGAAGACAATGATCGGCAGGTTGTTGTCCCGCGCCATGGAAATGGCCGTGGAGTCCATGACCCCCAGCCGCTTTTCCAGGGTTTCCATGTACGAGACCGTTTCGAATTTGACCGCGTCGTCGAACTTGGCCGGGTCCTTGTCGTACACGCCGTCCACCTTGGTGGCCTTGAAGATGGCGTCGCATTTCAGCTCGAGCGCCCGCAGGGCGGCGGCCGAATCGGTGGTGAAGTAGGGGTTCCCGGTGCCGGCGGCGCAGATGACCACGCGGCCCTTGTCCATGTGGCGGAGGGCCCGGCGGCGGATGTACGGCTCGGCCACGTCGGCCATGGACAGCGCGGTCATGACGCGGGTGTCGCAGCCGTTCTTCTCCAGGGCGTCCTGGACGGCCAGGGCGTTCATTACCGTGGCCAGCATGCCCATGTAGTCGCCCTGGGCGCGGTCCATGCCCTTGGCCGAGGCGGCCATGCCGCGAAAGATGTTGCCGCCGCCGATGACGAGCGCCATCTGCAGGCCGGTGGCGGCCACTTCGGCGATCTCCTTGGCGAACTGGCCGATGGCTTCCGGCTGGATGCCGAACTGCTGGTCCCCGGCCAGGGCTTCGCCGCTGAGTTTCAGTAGAATCCGCGAGTAACGCGTCTTGGTCATTGGTTCCCCTGCGTGTAGTTCTTGAGGTTGTGAATCGGTCACGCCCAAAGGCGATAGCACGTTTTCCGGACAAAAAAAACGGGCCGTGAGGCCCGTTTTCATTTTTTAGGCAGTCAGGCTACCCGGCGTTTTCGCCGAGGGCCAGACGGTGGAAGCTGGCGACGGTGCCGCCCTTGAGGATCTGCTTGATGGTCTGCTTGTCGTCCTTGATGAAGGCCTGCTCCATGAGGCAGACGTCTTTGTAGAACTTGTTCAGGCGGCCCATGACGATCTTCTCGGCGATGGCTTCGGGCTTGCCCTCGTCCATGGCCTGCTTCAGGTACAGCTCCTTCTCCTTCTCCAGGGTCTCGGCGGGGAGTTCCTCGGGGGAGATGCAGGCCGGGTTCATGGCGGCCACGTGCATGGCAACGTCCTTGGCGACCTCGGCGTCGTCGGTACCGGTCAGCTCGACGATGACGCCCAGCTTGTTATTGGAGTGGATGTACACGCCCAGCACGCCGTCGGTGGTCACCTTGGCGAAGCGGCCGACGCCCATGTTCTCGCCCAGCTTGGCGATCAGGTCGGTCACGTCCGCGACATCGGCGGGCAGGTTCTCGGCGTTGCCGGAGGTCACGTCCAGGCCGGCGATCTTCTCGGAGAGGCCGTTGGCGAAGGCCACGAAGTCGTCGCCCTTGGCCACGAAGTCGGTCTCGCAGAGCAGCTCGGCGATGACGGCGGTCTTGCCGTCGGCGGAAACGTAGGGAGTGACCAGACCTTCGGAAGTGGCGCGTCCGGCCTTCTTGGCGGCCTTGGACAGACCCTTCTCGCGCAGGTACATGACGGCCTTTTCCTCGTCGCCTCCGGACTCGGTCAGGGCCTTTTTGCAATCCATCATGCCCGCGCCGGTCTTCTCGCGCAGGTCTTTAACTTGGGCAGCGGTAATCGACATTATTCCTTCTCCTCGGTAGGGGCCTCGGCGGGAGCCTCGACCTTTTCTTCGGTTGCGGCGGCCTGGGGAGCGGCTTCGGCCTTGCCCTCGGCCTTGGCATTGGCGGCGTAGTCCTTCTGCATGGCGGCGCCTTCCAGGCAGGCGTCGGCCATGTGGGTGGCGAACAGCTTGATGGCGCGGATGGCGTCGTCGTTGCCGGGGATGATGTAGTCGACCATGTCCGGATCGCAGTTGGAGTCGACCACGGCCACGACCGGGATGCCGAGCTTGCGGCATTCCTGGATGGCGATCTGCTCGCGCTTGGGATCGATGACGAAGGCGGCGCGCGGGGCGTCGTTCATGTCCTTGATGCCGCCGAGGGCGAGGTTCAGCTTCTTGACCTCGCGGTTCATGCCCACCGCTTCCTTCTTGGTGTAGCGGGAGATGGAACCGTCCTCGAACATCTGCTCGAGGTTCTTCAGGCGGTCGATGGACTTCTTGATGGTCTGGAAGTTGGTCAGGGTGCCGCCCATCCAGCGGTGGGTGACGTAGTACATGCCGGCGCGCTCGGCCTCGGCCTTGACGGCCTCCTGGGCCTGGCGCTTGGTGCCGATGAACAGCACCTTGCCGCCCTTGGCGACGGTGTCGACGATGAAGTCATGGGCGGTGGCAAACATCTTGACGGTCTGCTGCAGGTCCATGATGTGGATGCCGTTGCGGGCGCCGAAGATGTAGGGGCGCATTTTGGGGTTCCAACGGCGGGTCTGGTGGCCGAAGTGGACGCCGGTCTCCAGCATCTGCTTCATAGTAACGTAAGCCATGATGATCTCCTGGGTTTTTCGTCCATCCCGCGGTCCAATAAGGAGCCCGTGCCATCACGGACCACCCGGAGTTATGGGCGGGATGTGTGAATTTAAAGTCGGGGGTACTTAACGCAATGCGCCGCGCTTGGCAAGGGGGAAGATGGTTGTTTCGCCGACTTGCCCCAAAGGCCGGGGGGCGGATTCGGGCGGCTCACCCCCGCGCCGGAGTGCAGAAATAGATGGCGCGGTAGGCTGGCTCGCGGTTCTCCAATTCGAAGTAGCGTCGGTTGAAGAACTCGCTGACCTTTTCCTTCAGGTCCTCGCGCAGGCGGTGCATCATGAGGTGCATGGCCATCCAGGACGCCTGGCTGGCGTTGGGATGGCGGGTGTGGTCGAGCCCGAGGGTGTCGAGAACGGCTTCCACGTCTGCGGGCCTGGGCAGGCCGAAGATTCGGTGTTCCGCCAGCCAGGGGTTGCCGGTCAGCCCCAGGACGAACTCCTCGACCTCGGAGGCCTCGTGGACCGGAAAGGACAGGACCAGGGCGCGGGATGCCACGCGAGCGGTTTCAGCCAGGAAGAATGGCCGCTCCTCGGGAATGACGTGCTCCAGGACATTCAGGGCCACGACCACGTCGAAAGAGCCGTCCTTGAAGGGGAGGGGGCCGTTTTCGGGCCGGATGAGTTCCCCCCAGGGGCGCACGCGGTCGCCGGGCAGGAACTTGGCGAACTCCCCGTCGAATCCTCCGACATCCAGGATCAGCAGCCCGTTGGGGGCGCGTTCAAGACCGCTCAGTAGATCCGCCACGGCTCGGAATCGCTGGTAGCGGTCGAAGTAGGTGGTGTACAGGGAAGCTTCCTTGTGGTGCGGCACGTCGTCTCCTCTTTTGCCGGTCTGGCGTCACTCGCCGAACGCCCGCGCCATCAGCCGCTTGCCCAGTCCGCCGAAGTCCGGGGGCGCGTAGCCGAAGACCTCGTTCCAGACCCCGGTGGACTCCATGCAGAAGTAGAGCTGCTCTTCCATGCCGTGCTTGCGCAGCCGGTCGACCATGAACTTGAACTGCTCCACGCGCAGGGGGCGGAGGAGCCGCACCTTGCCGTCCAGGCCGGGCACGAACTCATTATATATGTAATTGGTCTCCGGGAACCGGTCCTCGATGATCGGGTTGAGCTGCGGCATGCAGCGGAAGGAGCCCAGCGACATGTAGGCGATCTGGTCCGGCCGAACAAAGTCGAAGATGCGGTCGATGATCTCCGCGTACCCCTCGCGCCAGCCGTCGAAGCGGATGATCGGGTCGAAGTGCAGGCAGACCCGGAACCCGGCCTCGGCGCAGGTCCGCGCGGCCTCCAGCCGTTCGGTCAGGGTGGAGACGTCGAACTCCTCGTGTTCGTTGATGAACGGGGCGTTCAGGGACCAGGCCGGGAGGACCCGGTCCGTGCGCGTGGCCCCCTCCATCCACGACAGGTCCACCACCTTGGACTTCAGTTCCAGCACCACGTTGTCGTAGTCCTCCAGGAACTCCACCAGGTTGCGGCTGTAGCCCGTGAGGTGCTCCAGGGCCAGGGAGTCGGTGAACTCGCCGGTGCCCACCCGGTAGCGGGTGTTGCGGTCCGCCCCGAATCCGTCGGCCAGCTCGCGGAACAAGGCGTCCTGGTTGGCCCAGATCTTGAGCACCCGGTCCTGGAAGTACGCCTGGAGGATGCAGTAGGAGCAGGCCATGGGGCAGTTCTCGCCGATGTGGATGATCCGGTAGCCGCAGCAGTGGTAGGCGCGGGTGCCGGGGCAGAAACGCAGAAATTTTCCCTTGTACTCCTTGAGGTACAGGGCCTGGGTCTCGCCCCGGTCGAACTCCACCCGGTCCTGGTCCGGCGGGACCACGGTCCAGGGGATGTCCGCCCGGCCTCCCTCGGCCAGCCGTTCGCGCACGCGGTGCGTCATGGGGGCGTCGATCATGGACTCGTCCACGAACACGTGGCCGATCCTGCGCAGGTGGCGGGGCAGGCTAGGCATCGTCGCCGCCCGGATTGAACACGTCCTTCCAGGCCGGGGCCCCGGCCATCCCGTTGAGCTCCTCCACCGCAGCGGCCAGTTGGTCCGCGTCCTTGATGCGTAGGGTCAGCTCGGCCCCGGAGGTCTCGAAATTGTCGGGCTGCGTCAGCCGCCAGCGGGTCCCGGCGGTCACGGCCCGGGCCGCGCCGTCGAACCGGTCGCGCAGCCGGGTCAGCTCCGGGTAGCGCGCCTGGCGGGCAGCCGCGCAGAGCCTTGCGATGGCGTCCTTGGGAGAGAGGTCTCCGCCCAGCATGGAGTGCATGGACGCCCGTTTCATGACCTCGGTCACGGATGCGCCGGTCATGCGCCCGGCCTCGAACAGCCAGGTCAGGACGTTGACCGCGTTGGACCGGGACCAGGACAGGGAGCCGAACAGCCCGACCACCGCGTCGCGGTCCGCGTCGGTCATCCGCGCCAGCACGGTCCCGGCGGCCAGGGGAACGTTGCCACCGGCCAGCAGGTCCTGCCACGCTCCGGGCAGGGCGAGCCAGTCGAGGAGCAGCCGACCGTCCTTGGACTTGGGCCGCACGCCGAGCCGGGGCAGGATGTCCCGCTCGAGTCCGTTGCGGTCCAGGTGCGGGGCGAAGTAGCGCAGCGCCCGCATGCGCATGGCGTCGTCCGGCTCGCGGTGGGCGTTGTCCGCCAGGTAGAGCAGGCCGAGTTCCACCGGGGATTCGGCTTCCACCAGCCGGGCCAGGACCGGGCGGTTCAGCTCGGTCAGCAGGGCCAGCCGGGAAGCGCCCGCCACGAGTTCCAGGCCGCGCTCGGTTTCGCGCACCAGGACCGGGGCGGACTGGCCGAACTCGGTGATGGAATTCCTGAGTGATTCTTGGATGTTGCCTGACCAGAACAGGTGCGCTCCACCGGCCCGTATGGCCTGGTTCGAACTGGTGACGATCTCGCTTGTGAGCAGCAATGCGGACTCCTGAAACTTTCTGTCTTTCCCCGTTCAACCGCTTGATATGACAAGCGAATTGTACTAAAATCAAGGGAACTATTTAAAAAAGTTGTTATATTTCGGTTAGATGTGTCTTTCTAGTGAAGACGGAGGCGACTTGACATTCTCGCGTCGGTCTTCCTATAGGACTAAACCCGTCAAAAACCAAGTGCTGTGCTTTTCGCGGGGCGAAAACGGCTCCGCGACCCGATAAGGACAACCTGAAAACGATGTGGAGTGAAGTATGCCTGACCTCAAGACCCAAAGAACGTATGCACTCGTCGGCCACGGCGGTAGCGGAAAGACCTCCGTCGCCGAGATGCTGCTTTTCAACGCGGGAGTTGTAAATCGCCTCGGCAAAGTCGAAGAGGGGAACACCGTCCTCGACTACGAGCCCGAGGAAATCAAGCGTCGCGGTTCCATCCAGCCCGGTTTCGCCAGCTTCAAGTGGAAGAAGAACGACCACTTTCTCATCGATACCCCCGGCGACTCCAACTTCGCGGGCGACCTCTCCTACTCCCTGACCGCCGCCGACGGCGTGGTCATGGTCATCGACGCCGTGGACGGCGTCAAGCCGCTGACCCGCAAGGTCTGGGCCCAGGTCCAGGAAATGGGGCTGCCCTCCATGATCGTCATCAACAAGATGGACCGCGACAGGGCCGATTTCGACATGGCCTTCAACGGCATCTCCGAGTCCCTGGGCGCACGTCCGGTGCTGCTGTACTACCCCATCGGCTCCAAGGAAAATTTCAAGGGCGTCGTTGACATGATGTCCGGCAAGGCGCTGCTCTTCGGCGCCGACGGCGAGGTCTCCGAGGGCGAGGTCCCCGGCGACATCGCCGACGAGGTCGAGACCCTCCGCGAGACCATGATCGAGAACATCGCGGAGTCCGACGAGGAACTGATGGAGAAATACTTCGAGGACGGCGAACTCGCCCCCGAAGACATCACCAAGGGCCTTCAGGCCGGCGTCGCCTCCGGCGAACTGGTCCCGGTCATCGTCTCCGCCGCGCTGAACTGCCAGGGCGGCCAGATGATCCTGGACACCGTCCAGAACCTGCTGCCCAGCCCCCTGGACCACAAGCCGTGGGTCGGCGAGGACGGCGGCGAGGAAGCCAGCTCCCCGGACGAGCCCCTGGCCTGCTTCGTCTTCAAGACCCAGGCCGACCCCTTCGCCGGGCAGCTCACCGTGGTCCGCGTCCTGGCCGGTCAGCTCTCCCCCGACTCCCAGCTGGTCAACACCACCAACGGCGAGAAGGAGCGCGTGGGCCAGCTGCTGCTGACCAACGGCAAGGAGCAGACCCCGGTCAAGACCCCCATGGGTCCCGGCGCCATCGTCACCCTGGCCAAGCTCAAGAACACCCGCACCGGCGACACCCTGGTGGAGAAGGGCGAGTTCAAGCTGGCCAAGCCCACCCTGGCCCCGCAGCTGATCACCTTCGCCCTGGCCCCCGAGGTCAAGGGCGAGGAGGACAAGGTCTACGCCGCCGTGGCCAAGCTGCTGGACGAGGACATCACCCTGACGCTCGGCCGTGACGAGGAGTCCGCGGACATCCTGCTCTCCGGCATGGGCCAGAACCACATCGAAATCTCGGTCGAGAAGGCCAAGCGCCGCTACAAGACCGCCATCGTCCTGAAGACCCCCAAGGTCCCGTACCGCGAGACCTTCAAGACCGGCGCCCGCGAAGTCCAGGGCCGCCACAAGAAGCAGTCCGGCGGCCGAGGCCAGTTCGGCGACTGCTGGATCCACGTCGCGCCCCGGGCGTCCGGCGAGGGCTACGAGTTCGTCGACCAGATCGTCGGCGGTTCCATCCCGCGCCAGTTCATCCCGGCGGTCGACAAGGGCGTCCAGGAGACCGCCGCGCGCGGCGTGCTCGCCGGATACCCGGTCATCGACTTCCAGGTCACCCTGTACGACGGCAGCTACCACAACGTCGACTCCTCGGAAATGGCCTTCAAGGTGGCCGGTTCCCTGGCCTTCAAAAAGGCCTGCGAAAAGGCCAAGATGGCCCTGCTGGAGCCGATCATGCTGGTCACCGTGGCCGTGCCCGACTCGTTCATGGGCGACGTCATCGGCGACCTCTCCTCCCGTCGCGGCAAGGTCCTGGGCTCCGACTCCCAGGCGGGCATCACCGAGGTCAAGGCCCACGTACCCATGGCCGAGATGCTCAAGTACGCCCCGGACCTCAACTCCATGACCGGCGGCCAGGGCACCTTCTTCATGGAATTCTCCGGCTACGAGGAATGCCCCCCGCAGGAGGCCGAGAAGGTCATCGCCGCCCACAAGAAGGACGACGCCGAGTAACCCGGCTACCCTCCGACATCACAAGGGCGACGGCTTCGGCCGCCGCCCTTTTTTGCGCGCATCCCCAGGCCGCCATCTCCCTCACCCTCTTGAGTTTTTATCGCCGCCCGGCGGGGCCGGGGGCGGCAGGACCGGCTTGAAATGATTGGCGACGCGGGCGGAGCAGGGGCGGCGGGTGTCGGACAGGGCGGCTGCGCCGGGGTTTTCTTTTCTTGTTTCATCTAGTGTTTTGGTTTAGTTACACGGGAGTTTGCACAACAAGGACGGATCATGTTTCGACGACTGTTTTTCACCATACTGCTCGTGCCGGTGACCATCTGGTACTCCCTGAAGATGCTCAAGGTGGACCGCGAGACGTCCACGCCCGAGGAATACGACTACTGGGGGCTGGCCTGGGGGGCCGCCGCCGTGAAGCTCTCCGGCGTGACCATCGACGCTGACATGGGCGAGGTGGACCCCAAGGGTCACTACGTGTTCATCGGCAACCACCAGTCCAACCTGGACATTCCCGTGCTGTTCAAGGTCCTCAAGGGCAACCGCATCCGGTTTGTGGCCAAGAAGTCCCTGTTCGAGATTCCGATCTACGGCAAGGCGCTGGCCCACGCGGGCCACATCTGCGTGGACCGCGAGAACCGCCGCGCCGCTATGCAGTCGCTGAACGACGCCGTGGAAGTGGTCAAGGGCGGCATCTCCCCGGTCATCTTTCCCGAGGGTACGCGCAACACGAACCTGAGCGAACTGATGGATTTCAAGATCGGGGCCATGATCCTGGCCCTCAAGGCCGGACTGCCCGTGGTCCCGTTCGTCATGACCAACACCGGGCGGATCATGGGCAAGGGCGACTTCTTCATCGACAACCGTCCCGTGGTTCGGTTCAAGGCGTTGCCGGTCATCGATCCGGCCCGCTACACGCTCAAGGAACGCGAGCAGTTCAAGGAAGACCTCCACGCCATGATGAACAAGGCGTACAAAGAGCTGCTGGCAAAGGGGTAGACCGCATGGCCGATTCCTCCCTCACCCTCTTCCCGCTCGGCGGCCTCGGCGAGATCGGCATGAACTGCATGCTGTACAAGACCGAGCGGTCCATGGTCATGGTGGATTGCGGCCTCATGTTCCCGGAGGACTACCACTTCGGCGTGGACGTGGTCATTCCCTGCTTCGACTATCCCATCCGCAACAAGGCCCAGCTCAACGGCATCGTGCTCACCCACGGCCACGAGGACCACATCGGCGCGCTGCCCTGGCTGCTCCAGAACGTGGACGTGCCGGTCTACGGTTCGGAATTCACCCTGGGGCTGGTGGAGAACAAGCTGCGCGAGCACGGCCTGGACCGCTGGGCCGACCTGCGGCCGGTCCGGCCCTACGACCGCGTGCTGCTGGGCGATTTCCGCTTCAATTTCTTCCCGGTCTGCCACTCCATCATCGAGGGGTTCGGCCTGGGCATCGAGACCCCGGTGGGCAGGGTGGTGCACACCGGCGACTTCAAGATCGACCGCAACCCGCTGGGCGGCCACGCCACGGACCTGGCCGCGTTCCGCAAGTTTTCGGACGAGGGCGTGCGGCTGATGCTCTCGGACTCGACCAACATCGGTCGCGAGGGGTTCGCCCTGACCGAGCGCGAGATCAAGGTCTCCCTGCGCGAGATCTTCAACACCGCCAAGGGGCGCATCCTCGTCTCCCTCTTCTCCAGCCACATCCAGCGCATCCAGGAGATTTTCGACCTGGCCGACGCCGAGGGGCGCAAGGTGGCCGTGTCCGGCAAGTCCCTGCACCGCAACATCGAGCTGGCCCGCGACCTGGGCCACCTCAAGGTCCCCAAGGGCACGTTCATCGAACTGGACGAGCTGGACCGCTTCGGCGATTCCGAGCTGGTCCTGCTGGTGACCGGCTCCCAGGGCGAGCCGCTGGCGGCCCTGTCGCGCATCGCCATGGGCGAGCACCGGCAGCTGGCCGTGCGGCCCGACGACCTGTTCATCCTGTCCTCGCGGTTCATCCCCGGCAACGTCAAGGCCATCAACCGGGTCATCAACAACCTGTACCGTCTCGGGGCCGAGGTCCTGTACGAGAAGATGCACGGCATCCACGCCTCGGGCCACGCCCACGCGGGCGAGCTGACCCTGATGCTCCAGACCGTGCGGCCCGAATATTTCATCCCGGTTCACGGCGAATACCGCCACCTGGTCAAGCACCGGCGGCTGGCCGTGGACTGCGGCGTGGAGGAGGACAAGGCCCTGCTGGTGGAGAACGGCCAGCCCGTCGCCTTCCATCCCGACGGTTCCATCCAGTTCCTGTCGCGCATCGCCGCGGACAAGATCCTGGTGGACGGCAAGGGCGTGGGCGACGTGGGCCAAAGCGTGCTCAAGGAGCGCCAGCTCCTGGCGGGCGAGGGCATGGTCATCGTGGTCCTGGTGGTGGACGAGGCGTCCGGCGAAATCTCCATGGGGCCGGACATCATGAGCAAGGGGTTCGTGTTCGAGCAGCAGTACATGCACCTCCTGGACGACGCCAAATGCATCGTTCTCGACGTGCACGAGAACATCGCGCCCGGCGACACCGCCAAGCTCAAGGAGCGCATCCGGTCGGCCCTGCGCCGCTTCTTCCGCAAGGTGCTGGGGCGCGACCCGGTGGTGGTCCCGCTGGTCATTTCCATATAGCGTCTGGACTTCGCGGCGATGATGGGCTAGATATTCCAATGAACTGAGAGAGATGCTTTTTCCCGAGAGGATAGACGAGATGAAACGCATACTGTTTGTGGCTATGATGATGGCAGCGGCTTTCTTGCTTACCGCGTGCGGCGCGCAGAAGACCGAACTCGACATCGGGCAGCAGATGGTCCGCGACGGGGACTGCGCGGGCGCGGCGCCCCATCTCGACGCGGTCATCGCCAACCCCGGCTCCGCCCTGAACCTGGCCCATGCCTATTACTCCAAGGGCAAGTGCGCCGAGCTGGCCGAGGATTACCCCGAGGCCTACAGGAACTACTACGCGGCCAAGGTCGTGGGCTGCTATGCGGTCTCCCATGACGAGATGATCAGCTTCAACACCTACGCGCGCAGCGAATACTGCCAGGTGACCATCCCCAAAAAGCTCCAGGAGCTTGAGCCGAAGATCGGCGACAAGGCCAAGGTCGAGCACATAGAGGGCGAGGTCAACAACCTGCTGACCGCCGAATACCTCAAGCGGTTCGACAAGAAGCCGCAATAGATTTGACCGACGCCCCGCCCACCAGCGGGGCGTTTTCGTTCGCACCCCGAACCGGGAGGGTCCCATGGCGCTGGCGGACTACACGGCTGGAGTGGATCACCTGCAAAAAGCCCTGGGCCGGGCGTTTTCCTCCGAGCCCTGGCTCCTGAACCTGCCGGGCCGCTCCGTGGCCTGCAAGATCGACCAGCACTACTTCCTGGCCGTCATGCCGGGGTTCCTCGACTCCCTGGCCCGCGTGGGCGGCATGTTCCCGGACCAGGTCCGCGAAACCCTGGTCCGCACCGGCAACCTGATCACTAAGGCACCCGACCGCGATCCGGTCCTGCCCCTCACCGTCAGTTGGGGAGGCCGCGCCGTCACCGTCAGCGGAGCCTTCGTCGACGCCGACTTCATCGACCGCGCCGTCAAGACCTACGGCGGGCTCGGCACCATCCTCAACGTCTCCGACCTCAAGATCAGCTCCGCCGACCGGCCCCGTATCGAAGCATTCTTCCAGGACAAGACCCCGCCCCAAGGGCTGGCGTATTATTGATGCCTCCGGCGGCCAGAGGGAAAACTTTTGAAAAAGTTTTCCCTCTGGACTCCCTTTCAAAACTTTTTGTCGCCGCTTCGCGGGGTGGGGTAACGGAGCCTTCTCAGGAGTGCTTTTGAGGCGCAGCCTCAAACAGCGGCTCTCCTGCACCCAACTCAAGCCCAATGTTCTTCTTCTGGAGCGCTTTTGAGGCGCAGCCTCAAACAGCGGCTTTCCTGCTCCCACCTTCGGTCCGAAGGCCCTCTTTTCTTCCTTCTCCCTTCGTCCCGTCAAGCCGCACGCAGTGAGCCCTGTTCCGGACGCCTAGAAGCCGACCGCGAAGGGGCGGCGGCTCCGCTCCCGTGGCCCGGGGGTATTCCATAAAAGGGACGTTTCCGTGGAGGCACGGACGATACTATTCATCAGATGGAGCCGGACCGAGAGGATCGGATTCTTGGTGGCCAAACTCGGGCGGGGATGCCCCCCCCAAGGGCGCTTCTTTGGTTCTTTCTTTCGCCCTGGAAAGAAAGAACCCCGCCGGGAGGGCTCCAAAAAAACATGGAGGAGCGCCAGCGACGGCTCTCCTCCAATCAAAACAAACAATCAGCGGGCTTCACTCCCGCCCAACAAAGAAAACTAAACGTCCGAGAACCGCTTCTCCAGCATGATCTGCAAAATCGTCTGATCCGTCTGGATCATCCCATCCACCGCCAACGTCCCCACATTCCGCATGGTGTCCTCGGACGACAACCCGATAATCCCGTCGGTGTGGTGCACGTTGACCCCCTGCAGGGAGAAGAGCGCCGCCTGCACCGCCGTCCCCGCCGCCGTGGCGAGCTTCAGCGCGCAGCCGGTCTTGGCACCGTCGCAGATGATCCCGGCCAGGTCCTCAAGGAGGTTCTTGATGGCCCCGGCAATGTGCTTGGCGTCGCCGCCGAGCAGGTAGGTGATGCCCGCGGTGGCACCCGCGCCCGCGGCCACGGAACAGCCGCAGATGGCGGACAGCCGTCCGGTGTGCGCCTTCACGTAGGCGGTCACGATGTGGGACAGGGCCACGGCTTCGAGCACGTCCCTGGTCTCCACGCCCTCCACGTAGTCCTTCACCGCCCAGATGGGCAGGATGGCGGTCAGCCCGTGGTTGCCGGACCCGGCGGAGCTCATGGCGGGCAGGGACGCGCCGGACATGCGCGCGTCGGCGGCTGCCGAGGCCAGGATGCGGGCGGCCAGCATCATGTCCTTCTTGATCAGTCCCTGGCGGCAGAGCCGTTCCAGGGTCTTGCCCACGCCCAGCCCCAGGCCGTACTTGAGGCCCTGTTCGGCCAGGCGCATGTTCACGTTGACCCCTTCCTGGAGGAAGGCGAAATCATCGTCGTCCAGCTCGCCGGTCATGGCCATGAGTTCGTTCAGGCTCAGGGTCTTGAGCCACGCCTCCATGGCCGCCACCGGGGAGGGCGCGCCCGCCTCCCGGACGCGGACGAGCGGGCTTTCCACGGGCTTGCCGTTCAGGGTCAGGGACACGATGTTGTCGTGCAGCCCCTCGATGACGGACTCGGCCACGTCATCGCCCCGGACCGCCTTGGAGCGGATGAGCAGCCCGTGGTGGTCGCGGATCAGGGACACGGTCACCTTGTTGTCGGCCAGGGCCTTCCGGGCCGTCTTGACGTGCTCGTCGGTGACGGTCTGGAGCACCTCCAGGCGCAGGGACGGGTTGCCGCCCACCGCGCCGAGCGCAGCGGCGGTGTCCAGGCCGGACAGCCCGCCCGCGCCGGGGATGGAGACGGCCAGGCCGTTCTTGTAGACGTTGGGATCAACGGCCACTTCCAGGGAGTCGAATTCGCCGCCGGGCAGCAGGGACACGGCAGCGGCCGCGCCCAGGGCGATGGCCACCGGCTCGGTGCAGCCGAGCGCCGGGGCGACTTGGATGGAGAGAACGTCCTTGACCGTGAAGCTCATGGCTTACCCCCTTGCGGTGGACTTGGGACAGGTGGCGCTGAGGTGGCAGACCTCGCACCCGCCGGTATACGGATACGGGGTGAGGACCGCGTACTTGCGGTTGACCGACCCCTCTTCGTTCCAGGTCAGGCCCAGCTCCTCGAAGGCGGCCAGGATGCCCTCGCCGGGCCGGGGCAGGGGAGCGCATTTGCCGGTCTGCAGCTCGGGCACGAACCCTTGGGCGGTACTCATGACCATGGTGATGGCCAGGGCGTGGAAGTACAGGCCGTGGGTCGGCGAGTCCTGCCAGATGCCCTCGATGGTGTCGTCCACTTCCTGGTCCAGGAAGATGAGCACGAACTTGCCTTCGCCCTCGGTGTTGCGCAGTTCGTAGGCCTTGAGGTTCTTGGCGGCCCACTTGTCCCAGTATTCCTCGAAGTCCTCCATGACGCCGCCTTCGATGCGCGTCTCTCCGGCGATCTCCATGTAGTACATGATGTCGAAGTCGGGGGTCGGGGTCAGGGGAGTGATCTCGTATTTTGCCATCTATTTTCTCCGTATATGGGGGATGTGTTCGTTCGGGAGGCTTTGATTACCCTTTTTCCTCATTCCGCTCAAGTTTTCCGCTTATGTTTCCCCGCAAGTCATTGCGCTTGGGTTGAAGTGAAGGTATCGTTGAATTGATTGGAAATATGTACTGAAAACAGACACGGGCGCGCGGCGGCGTCCGTAAAGTCGGAGATTTCATGCCTGCAGACAGAGGTGAACCGCTTTTTCTCAAGCTCAGGCGGCCCAATGTCCGGTTCCTGTTCCTGGCGGTGCTCATAGGCGGCCTGGCCGGGTACGGGGCGGTCCTGTTCAAGCTGATCCTCAAATACATGCAGTGGGTGTTCTACCGGAACACCGGCGACTGGCTGACCTTTGCCGAGTCCGTGCCGCTGTGGATGAAGATCGCCATGCCCACGGTCGGCGGCCTGGTGGTCGGCCTGGTGGTCAGCTTCTTCGCTTCCGAGGCCAAGGGGCACGGCGTGCCCGAGGTCATGCAGGCCATCGCGCTCAGGGGCGGGCGCATCCGTAAAAGGGTGGCGGCGGCCAAGATCTTCGCCTCCGCCGTGACCATCGGCTCGGGCGGCTCCGTGGGCCGCGAGGGGCCCATGGTCCAGATCGGCGCGTCCATCGGTTCTTCCGTCGGCCAGTTCTTCCACGTGCCGAGCGCGCACATGAAGACCATGGTCGGGTGCGGCGCGGCGGCGGGCATTGCGGCCACCTTCAACGCGCCCATCGCCGGGGTGCTCTTCGCCCTGGAGATCATCATCGGCGACTTCGGGGTCATGCAGTTTTCGCCCGTGGTCCTGTCCTCGGTCATGGCCACGGCCATTTCCCGCTATTATTTCGGTGACTTTCCCCATTTCGACATTCCGTCCTATTCCATCGTCTCCCTGTGGGAGTACCTCTGCTACCCGGTGCTGGGCGTGGTCACCGGCTTCGTGGCCCTGGCCTTCACCAACAGCCTGTACTGGCTGGAGGACCGGTCCGACGCACTGCCCATCCCGGAGTGGCCCAAGCCCGCCATCGGCGGCGCGGCCCTGGGCGCGATCTTCGCGATCTTTCCCCAGGTCTTCGGCGTGGGCTACGGGGCCATGAACCAGGCCCTGATCAACCAGGTCCCGTTCCAGCTCATGCTGGTCCTCGTCCTGGTCAAGATAGCGGCCTCGTCGGTGACCCTCGGCTCGGGCGGTTCGGGCGGCATCTTCGCGCCCAGCCTGTTCATGGGGTGCATGACCGGCGGCGCGTTCGGCTACGTGGTCCATTGGCTCTTTCCGCTGCACACGGCCCTGCCGGGGGCCTACGCCCTGGTGGCCATGGGCGGCGTGGTGGCGGGCACGACCTATGCGCCCATCACCGCCATCCTGATCATCTTCGAGATGACCTCGGACTATTCCATCATCCTGCCGCTCATGCTGACCTGCATCACGGCCACGGTCATGAATTCCACCATCCAGCGCGCCTCCATCTACACCACCAAGCTGCTCAGGCGCGGCATCGACATCGAGGCCGGGCGGGAGCGCCACCTGCTCTCGCACATGCTGGTCAAGGAGGTCATGACCCGCGACTTCGTGACCATCCCGCAGTCCATGTCCCTTTCGAGCCTCATCTGGACCTTCAAGACCCAGAACGCGCCGTACCTGCACGTCATGGACGAGGAGGGCAGGCTGACCGGGATCATCTCCTTCCGCGACCTGCGCGCCGTGCTCAACGAGGACGGACTGGAGGACCTGCTCATCGCCCAGGACCTGGCCACGCCCAACCCGGTGACCGTGACCACGGACGACACCCTTCAGGATGCGCTGGACAAGATCACGCACCGGGGCGTATCCCAGCTCCCGGTCCTGTCCACCGAGAAGCAGCCGAAGCTGGTGGGTACCCTGACCGAGCTGGCCATCGACGCGGCCTACAATTCTGCCACGGTCCGGGCGGAGCTCGACGAGGACGGCAACCTGGGCCGGTAGCGGCCGGGATGCGCCCGCCACAGACCGTTGAGCGGCAGGCTCCTTTGTGCTAGCCTTGGTCCACGCAACCATTTCGAGGAAACCGCCCGCATGAACGACATCCGCATATCCGTGACCCTGTCCCTGGACGAGAAGTATCCCGAGGACGCCTACCTGGACTTCAACCTGTCCGTGGACGGCCAGTACCTCCACGAGGTCGGCGTGTACATCGACCCGGTGGACCTGATCGGGTCCGCGACCATGTCCGGCGAGTTCTTCATCTACACCTGCGACTGCGGCAACCCGGCCTGCCAGGGCATCGACGACGGGGTCATGGTCTCCCACACCCCGGACACGGTGGTCTGGCGGCTCAGGAATCCCATCTCCTGGCCCCCGGACGAGCCCATGCCCGAATGGGAGCACGACGCCGAGTTCATCTTCCCCAAGGACCTCTATCTCCAGCAGGTCTCCATCGCCCTGGACCACGCCAAGCGGATCGCCAAGGGATACCGCACCAAGGGTAAGCTGTGGGTCGGGCCGGACCTGTCCATGGAGGGTCTCATGGCCCTGGAAATGCCCCAGCAGGAGGGCGGTTTCATGGCCCTGGAGCCCGAGGGTCGCGCCCTGCACTGAGCTGCGTCCCCAGGACCGGGACATCGTATTTGCGTATTCGGTGAAATTGGTCTACGGTGATTTCACTTGCTCCGGCTGCTTTTCCGGCGGGTTCCCCGCCAGGAGGAGCAGATATGTCTGTTTACCATCCCAACCAGAGTCGCCCAAGCCGCGCCCGCCTGTTGCGTGCGCCGCCTCTTGCCGTGCGGTGAAAACCGCTTGGGGAGCGACGTTGTCCAGGGCTCGGGCTTTGACGCCCGCGGGAGGAGTGCCTGCTTTCGGGGCGGACCGCGCGTCCGCCGGAACTGTTACCGAAAACTGGGTGCGCCAATGTATGTACCGATCAAGATTTATCCAACGCGGCGGAGTTTGCGGGGTTGCTTCTTCATGGCGATCCTCTGCCTGGGCCTGGCCTTGGCCGGGTTCTATTTCATCAACAACGCCAACCTCAAGGTGGCCGTGTACTGCCTGAGCATGGCGGGGTTCGGCGTGACCATGATCAACGCCATCGCGGTCATGACGCGCCAGCCCCTGTTCAAGATCCTCGACGACCGGTTCTCGGTGTACACGCCGTTCGGCTACGCCATGATCCGATTCGGGGAGGTTCTCTCGTTCCGCAGGGTCCGTGGAGTGTTCCCCGGTCTGCGCATCGAGGTCAACAACGCGGCCCGACCCAGGTTCCCATCGGGGCTGGGCAGGCTGCTGCACACGGTGGTGGGGTTCAACTTCACCAACTCGGTGACCCTCTCCGGGCATCTCCTGGGGGCGGACATCGAGTCCGTGATGCTGATGCTGGAGAAGCGGCGGCTGGCGGCGGTGCGGCTGGAGTCCATCGGCGACTACAACCCCACGGCCCTGACCACCGCCGGATAGCGAAGAAAAGGCCGGGAATCCCGCACGAAGGGGTTCCCGGCCTTTGTCTTGGCCGGGGATCAGCAGGCGCAGCCGACGGGGGCCGGGCCGGTTCCCTTTTCCGTGGGATAGCCGTCCCGCTTCCACCAGTCCAGGCCGCCGATCAGCTCCTTCACGGTGAAGCCGAGGCGGGCCATGTTCAACGCCCCCTTGGTGGAGGCGTTGCAGCCGATGCCGTCGCAGTAGGTGACGTAGAGGGTGTCGCGGTCGAATCCCGCCGTACTCTCCCGGGTCATGGTCCGGTGGGGCAGGCTCACGGCCCCGGGGATGTGCTCGGCCTCGAAAGCCGTTGTTCCCCGCGCGTCGATGACCACGACCTTTTCGCCGTTCCCGCGCGCCTCGCTCAAATCCCAGGAATCGATCTCCCAGCGGAGCTTGTTTTCGTAGTGCGTCGTCTGTTCGCTCATGCGCCCTCCGTTGTTGGCGTTGTCTCGGTTGGCTCCACCATAATGCGGCCGGGCCCGGAGGCACAGCGGAAATGGGCGAGGGGGGATGACGGAAATACTGATGGCGCAAAAAAAGGGCGTCCCGCGAGGGACGCCCGTGTTGATTCTTCGCGGCTCGCGCCTAGATCCGTATCTTGACCACGATCTTGTGCATCTCGTTGTCCCCGATCATGGGCATGTGCGCGTCCTCCGGGAAATAGGCGGCGATCATGCCCGGCCCGACTTCGCTCCAGTGGGTGGGCGCGTCGGCGTAGAAGGCCACGTCGCTTCGCGGGTCCGGGGCCTCCATGGTCGGGCCGAGGTCGCGCCTCGGTTTCCAGCCGATGCGGTCTACGCCGCTGACGAGGTAGGCGAGATCGATGTAGTGGTCGTGCGTCTCGATGAGCGCGTCCTCGACCTTGCGGCCAGGCCCCTTGGCGATCATGGCGTAGAGGCCGTCTTCAAGGTCGTGGCGGCCCTCCGGGAGTTCGGCCAGGTCCGCCCTGCGCAGGAAGGCGAAGGCCGCGGGAAAGCGGGGGTTCAACCCGGCGTACAGGTCCGCGTTGTCGAGGATGTCGATGATCATTGCACTTTTTTCCTTTCCGCAGTGAGCGCCATGAGCAGGGCCTCGTCCAGGGAGGGGTGGGGGAAGATGGTCTTGTGCACGTCCTCCTCGGTCCAGCCCTGCTGGACGATGAGGGTCGCGGGGGTGACCAGCCTGGACACGTCGTGTCCAACGCCGGTGACGCCCACCACCCTGCCGCCGGACCAGACCACCTTGACGAACCCCTGGGTGGCCGCGTGGGCCTGGGCCATGGGGTTGGCCGCGAGCTGGGCCACGGAGACCTCCGTGGTGTCGTAGTCCTGCAGGAACGCCTCGTTCTCCATGGTGCCCACGCGCATGGCCTCGGGAGCGCCGTAGAGCACGCTCGGCACCGGACCGGCGGCGTAGGGCGCCTCGGTCCTGCCAGCCGCGTGCAGGGCCACGTAGTGGGCCTGGTGCGAAGCGGCGTGGGCCAGCTGGATGTGGCCGTTGGCGTCGCCGATGGCGTAGATGTCCGGCGCGGCCATCAGATAGTCGTCCACCTGGATCTGGTTGAAGAGCATCTCGATGCCCGCTTCCTCCAGGCCGATGCCCTGGGTGACCGGACCGCGTCCCACGGCGACCAGCGCTTTGTCCGCGGTCAGCTTGTCGCCGGACTGGAAGGTCAGCTCGGCCTTGCCGTCGCGGGTCAGCACGCCCGCCACGCGTTCCTCCAGCCGCACGTCCCATTTCCAGCGCTTGAAGACCGCGCCCAGCGCCTTGGAGACCTCCGGGTCCTCCAGCGGGGCCACGCGGTCCATGGCGTCCACCACGGCGACCTTGGCGCCGAACCGGTGGGCCACCTGGGCCATCTCCAGGCCGATGAAGCCCGCGCCGACCACGATCAGGGACTCGGGCATGGACTCCATGGACAGGAACATGTCGGAATCGAGCACGCAGTCGTTGTCGGGCTCAAGGCCCGGGAAGAAGATCGGCTTGGACCCGGTGGCGATGACCAGCTTCTTGTATTCCAGGGAGACCTCGCCCTCGGCGGTTTCAACCGTTACCAGGTGGTCGCCGCCGAGTTTGCCGAATCCTTCGACCAGCTCCACGCCGAGCTTCTTGAGCTGCATGGCCATGGCCTTGCGCGTCCCGGCCAGGTGCTTCTGCACCCTGGACTGGAGGGCCGCGAAGTCCACGGTCACCTCGCCGGAGGCGACCTTCATGCGCGACTGGTTGTGCAGCTCCTCGAGGACCGAGGTCGCGCCCAGCCAGAGCTTGGTCGGGATGCACCCCCGGTTCAGGCAGGTGCCGCCCAGGAAGTCCTTCTCCACCAGGGCCACGGACAGGCCGAGGCGGGCCGCCTCCACGGCGGCGTCAAAGCCGCCGGGACCGGCCCCGATGACCACCAGATCATAAGTCATCGGTCAGCTCCATGGCGCGGGCGGCCTTGGTCTCGTCCAGCCGGGTTACGGGCAGGGTGACCGGGGCCGAGGTCAGGACTTCGGGGTTGGTGTCCACCAGCCCGGCCAGCTCGATGAGGTCGTCGCAGAATTGGTCCAGGGTCTCCTTGTTCTCGGTCTCGGTGGGCTCGATCATGATCGCCTCGGGGACGATGAGCGGGAAGTAGACCGTGGGCGCGTGGTATCCCTTGTCGAGCAGCCCTTTGGCGAAGTCCAGGGCGTGCACGCCCTTTTTGGCCTGGGGAGCGGCCGAGGCCACGAACTCGTGCATGCAGATGCGATCATAGGGGACTTCGAAGTGGCCGGAGAGGCGGGCGCGCATGTAGTTGGCGGCCAGGACCGCGTTCTCGGTGGCGCGGGTCAGGCCCGGTCCGCCGAGGCGCAGGATGTAGGCGTAGGCCTTCAGGTACACGCCGAAGTTGCCGTAGAACGGGGCCACGTAGCCGATGGATTTCGGCTGGTCGTAGTCCAGGAAGTAGCGGCCGTCCTCGCGCTTGGCCACGCGGGAGATGGGCAGGAACGGGACGAGCTTCTCGGACACGCCCACCGGGCCGGAGCCGGGACCGCCGCCGCCGTGCGGGGTGGCGAAGGTCTTGTGCAGGTTGAGGTGCACGATGTCGAAGCCCACGTCGCCCACGCGCATCTTGCCCATGATGGCGTTCAGGTTCGCGCCGTCGTAGTAGAGCAGGGCGTCGACCTTGCGCAGCATCCTGACGATTTCCGGCAGGTTCTTCTCGAACAGCCCCAGGGTGTTGGGGCAGGTCATCATCATGCCCGCGACCTCGTCGTCCAGCACTTCGGCCAGGGCCGCCGGGTCCACGATGCCGTCCTTGGACTCCACCGAGACCACGTCGTAGCCCGCGATGGCGGCGGACGCCGGGTTGGTGCCGTGGGCGGAGTCGGGGACGATGACCTTGGTCTTCTTGTTGCCCCGGTCCTTGTGGTAGGCGGCCATGAGCATGACGCCGGTCAGCTCGCCGTGCGCCCCGGCCATGGGGTGCAGGGTGAAGGCGGCCATGCCGGTGATCTCGGAGAGCAGGTTCTCGGTGTCGTACATCACCTGGAGCGCGCCCTGGCACAGCCCGCCCGCGCCGCGCAGCTGGGGCAGGACCGGGTGCAGCCGGGTGAAGCCGGGCATGGCGGCGACCACTTCGGTGAACTTGGGGTTGTACTTCATGGTGCACGACCCAAGGGGATAGAAGTTGCCGTCCACGCCGTAGTTGCGCTGGGAGAGCCTGGTGAAGTGGCGGACCACGTCCAGCTCGGAGGCGGACGGCAGGCCGATGTCGCCGTCGCGCAGCAGTTCCTTGGGAATGTAGGCCTCTTCGGCCATGCCTTCGCAGGGCCAGCAGCCCTCGCGCCCGGCTACGGATTTCTCATAGATGGTCTTCATTTCAGCGCACCTCGCAGCATCTCGGCGAATATGCCGATCTGTTCTTCGCTGGTCTTTTCCGTGCAGGCCACCAGCAGGCCGTTTTCCAGTCCGTCGAAGTAGCGGCCCAGGGGGAAGCCGGGGACGAAGCCGCGCTCGGTCAGCTTGGCGATGACCTCGAAGGCGTTGACCGGCAGGGTCACGGCGAACTCGTTGCCGAATGCGCCCTTGGTCAGCATCTTCACGCCAGGGATGGCGGTCAGCTTCTCCGCGCAGATGTGGGCCCGCTCCACGGAAACGCGGGCGGCCCGCTTCATGCCCAGCTCGCCCAGGGCGCACATGTGGACCAGGGCGCGCAGGGCGCACAGGGACTGGTTGGAGCAGATGTTGGACGTGGCCTTCTGGCGGCGGATGTGCTGCTCGCGGGCCTGGAGGGTGAGCACGTAGCCGGTGCGGCCCTGGCTGTCGTTGGTCCGGCCCACGATGCGGCCGGGCATCTGCCGGACCATCCCCTTGGTGCAGGTCATGATCCCCAGGTACGGGCCGCCGAAGGAGAGCGGCAGGCCGAGGGACTGGCCTTCGGCCACGGCCACGTCCGCGCCCATGGCGCCGGGGGTCTTGAGCAGGGTCTGGAGCACCGGGTAGGCGGAGATCACGGACACGGCCTTGGCCGCCTTGGCCGCGGCGAACAGCTCGGTGAAGTCGTTGATGGATCCGAAGAAGTTCGGGTTCTGGACCAGCACCGCGGCGGTGGAGTCGTCGATGGCCTGCTTGAGGCCGTCGATGTCGGTCATGCCGTCCCTATGCGGCACGGTGACGAACTCCAGGTCCAGGTTGGAGGTGTAGGAGCCGAGCATCACCCGGTAGATGGGGTTCAGCGCCTCGGAGACCACGATCTTGCGCCGCTTGGTCTTGCGCACGGCCATCATCAGGGCCTCGTACAGGGCGGTGCCGCCGTCGTAGACCGAGGCGTTGGCGCACTCCATGCCGAGCAGTCGGGTCACGGCGGTCTGGTATTCGAAGATGGCCTGGAGGGTGCCCTGGGACGCTTCGGGCTGGTAGGGGGTGTAGGCGGTGTAGAACTCGCCGCGCATGGTCAGCGCGTCCACGGCGGCCGGGATGTAGTGGTCATAGAACCCCGCGCCCAGGAAGCTCACGCTGTTGGTGGCGTTCTTGGCGGCCATGGCCTCCAGCCGGGAGAGGACTTCCATCTCGCTGAGGCCTTCGGGGAGATCGAAACTTTTGGGGCGCATGTCCGCGCTGATCTCGGCGAAGAGATCCTCCACGGAGTCCACGCCGATGGTGGCGAGCATCTCGCGCACTTCGTCTTCGGTGTGCGGTACGAACGGCATAATGGAACCTGCTGGTTTGTTGAGGGAAATAAAAAGGGCCGAGACATGCGCCCCGGCCCCGGAAACTCGAATCTAGTGGGCTTCGGATTCGACGACCGCGGCGTAGCCTTCGGCGTCCAGCAACCCTTCGGGGTCGCCCTTGATCCGGAACTTGAGCAGCCAGCCGTCGCCGTAAGGCTCTTCGTTCACCTTCTCGGGGGCGTCCGCGAGCTCTTCGTTGACCTCGATCACCTCGCCGGAAACCGGGGAGTAGATCTCGCTGGCGGCCTTCACGGATTCGACGGAACCCATCTCGGCGCCGGCCTCGAAGGTGTCGCCGACTTCGGGCAGCTCCACGAAGGTCAGGTCGCCCAGCTGCTCCTGGGCGAAGTGGGTGATGCCGACGGTGGCGACGTCTCCTTCGACCAGGACCCATTCGTGGGTTTTCGCATACAAAAGATCATCGGGAATCATATCGTGCTCCTTGCTTGGAAAATCGACTTTGCAGTGCATGTGATCGCCCCTCTTTACCATGGGAATCATGCCTTGAAAACAGTAAAAATAATGACACTTTCAAGGTTTTCAGCCCGAAATTCCGATGGACTTGCGTTTTCGCCAAAAAGCTGACGAACGCCGTTCGGATGGACCTGAAATCACTTCCGAATCCTGACGCGCAAAGGCGAGGTCGTATTCGATATAGTCATACTTGATTTGAATGTGTGATGTAAAAAGTATTACGAAGTCTATTGACCATAACACGGCGGAGGGGGTAATCTGCCTGTTGCCTATGAACGAGAACGACGTCCGTCCACCATTGCGCGACCTGGCCGCGCCCGACCCCGGCTCCCGTGTGGAGGTGGAGGTCGAAGGGCGCGTCTGGCACCTGGATCGGGCCGCCGACATGGAGGCCCTGTGGGACGCCATGGACGGCGCGCTGGACGAAGACGAGCGGCTGCCGTACTGGGCCGAGGTCTGGCCCGCCAGCGTGCTCCTCGGGCGGCACATCCAGCGCAACGGTGACCTGCTTGCGGGGCGCAACTGCCTGGACGTGGGGTGCGGCCTGGGGCTGACCGGCATGATCGGGAGTTCGGTGGGCGCGCGGGTCGCGGCCTTCGACTACGAGTGGCCCGCTCTCCGGTTCGCCCGGCACAACGCCCGGCTGAACGGGGTTCCCCAACCGCTGTGGATGCTCATGGACTGGCGCAGTCCGGCGGTGCGGCAGGGGGCCTTCGACTTCATCTGGGCCGGAGACGTGCTCTATGAAAAACGATTTTTCGATCCTCTCATCCGGCTGTTCCGCCACGCGCTCGCCCCAAACGGGCGCATCTGGATCGGCGAGCCGGTGCGCACCGTGTCCCGGCCCGTCTGGGAGCAGCTGCGCGGCGAGGGGTTTTCGGCCGAGAAACTGACCGTGGAAAAGGTCGCCCTGTGCGGCCAGAACGCCACGGTAAACCTGTGGGAAGCGACCATTCCCTGACCCAGGAGGAAGACTATGGGCAAGACCATCCGATTCGGCGTGTCGCTGGATTCCGACCTGCTTGAGAAGTTCGACCAGCACTGCGAGGAGCGCAGCTACCAGACCCGCTCCGAGGCCATCCGCGACCTGATCCGCAACACCCTGGTGCAGCGCGAATGGGAGCAGGCCGAGGGCGACCTGGCCGGGACCCTGACCCTGGTCTACGACCACCACAAGTCCGGGCTGTCCCAGCGGCTGACCGAGATTCAGCACGACGCGCACCACGTGATCCAGTCCTCGCTGCACGTCCACCTGGACCACTACAATTGCCTGGAGGTCATCATCCTCAAGGGCGAGGCCGAAACCATCAAGGATTTGGGCCAGAAGCTCATCTCCACCAAGGGTGTCAAGCACGGCAACCTCGCCCTGACCACCACGGGCAAGGATTTGATTTAAGATGTCTCCGGCGGCCGGGGGAAGGGGAGGAAAAATCCTTTGAAAAGGGTTCTTTCCTCCCCTTCCCCCGGCCCCCCATCCCCTCCTTTTCCCAAACTTTTTGGGTCGCTTCGCGAAAGAGGTGGGGGAGTCTCATGTGGGGGGAGGCGAAGAGAAGGGTAAAGATTATGGAAGACGTACAGAAGAGTCAGGCGTCCATTGCGATGCCCATCGATCGCGTTGGGGTGAAGGGCCTCCGGTTGCCCATTGTGGTCCGGGACCGGGAGTCCGGGACGCAGCATACTGTGGCCGAGGTGTCGCTTTCCGTGGACCTGCCCGCCCAGTTCAAGGGCACGCACATGAGCCGGTTCATCGAGGCCCTGGAGCATTGGGAGCACGCGCTGGACTACAACTCGTTCCGCACCCTGCTTGACGACGTGGCCGAGCGGCTCCAGGCGCGCAACGCCCATGTCCGGTTCGAGTTCCCCTATTTTCTGCGCCGCAGGTCCCCGGTCTCCGGGGCCAACGGCATGATGGACTACGCCTGCCGGGTGGACGGCTACCTCAAGGACGGCAGACTAACCTTCACCCTGGGCGCGGACGTGCCGGTGATGACCGTCTGCCCCTGCTCCAAGGCGATCTCGGACGAGGGCGCGCATTCCCAGCGGGCCGAGGTCCGCATCCGTACCCGGTTCGACGGCTTCGTCTGGCTGGAGGACCTCATCGAGATCGCCGAGCGCGCCGGTTCCTGCCAGGTCTATTCCCTGCTCAAGCGCGAGGACGAGAAATACGTCACCGAGACGGCCTTCGCCAACCCGACCTTTGTCGAGGACGTGGTCCGCGAGACCGCCAAGGGACTCAGTGAACATCCCAAGATCAAATGGTTCAAGGTGGAGGTCGAGTCCTTCGAGTCCATCCACAACCATTCGGCGTTCGCGGTCATCGAGAGTCAGCCGGCCTGACCGGCATCATTATCAAGGAGCGAGTCATGAAACGTTTGGTTCCCCTGTTCCTGTTGCTGTCCCTGTTCACCTGCGCCGCCGTGGCCATGGCAGCGGAAACCGTCCCCTGCTACGTGCACATGGTGGTCATTCCCGACACCCTGCCCGACGGCTCCACCTCGGTGGACGTGATCGACGAGTTCGAGTCGGAGGTCATGAAACTGTCCGGCGGCTTCACCCAGCTCGGCCCGTCCCAGGGCAGCGACATCGTGAAGGGCGATGAGGTGTACCAGGACAACATGACCTACCTGATCGGCGCGGACAAGGACATCACCGCCGAGCTGCACGCCCTGACGGTCAAGTACTTCGGCGAGCCCGGGGCATTCATCATGGCCTGGCCCGGGACCATGACCCAGTAGCGGTTTGCGCCTGGGCGCGAAAGCGCGTATATTCAGAGTCGGCTGCTTCCCCAATCCCGAAAGGGAGTGATTCGTCATGTCCGACACCAACGTCTCGGCCCTGTCCGCCCTGTCCACCGTGCAGGAGGTCTCGGCCAACAACATCGCCAACGTGAACACCGACGGCTTCAAGGCGTCGTCGGTGGTGCTGGAGTCCGGCCCCGGCGACCAGGGGGTGGAGGTGGCCGCCATTCGCGAATCCTCCACGCCCGGCTCCATGATCGACGGGGTGGAGACCTCCAACACCGACATCGGCCGGGAGATGGTCGGCATGATCGCCACCGGGCGGGCCTTCGAAGCCAACACCACCTTCATCCGCGCTTCCGAAGAGATGACCGGCCACCTGCTGAACATGATCGTCTGATGGCCCATAAACGGGCGATTGCCGCGTTGCAGCCTTGCGCCTTGCACTCACCCGCTTCTGAACCGTCAGGCCCTGTGGCTGTCGCCTTGACAGGGCGACCTTCCGTGATCTACGGTCTATCATGGCCCGTCCGCGCGCGTTCCCTTTTTCGGGATGCACCGGCACGGGCCATACTTGCGTAACAACACCAAACCCCTGAGCTGGGGATTCGTTTCCGCTCTTCACCCAACCTCGCGCAGCGACAGAAAGAGTTTTGGGGGAGAGGGGATGGGGGTTCGGGGGAAGGGGAGAGGGACCTTTTGCAAAAGGTCCCTCTCCCCTTCCCCCGACCGCCGGAGGCATTCCACAATGACCAAGACCGTGAAGACCGATTACGACGTCATCATCGTGGGCGGCGGCCCGGCCGGGCTGTTCGCCGCGTACTACCTGGGCGAGCACACCGACCTGGACGTGCTGCTCATAGACAAGGGCCGCCGCTCGCTGAAGCGCAACTGTCCCATTTCTGGCGAGCAGGAGTGCATCAAGTGCCGTCCCTGCAACATCCTGTGCGGCGTGGGCGGGGCCGGGCTGTTCTCGGACGGCAAGCTGAACTTCATCCACAAGCTCGGCAAGACCGACCTGACCCAGTTTGTGGGCCCGTCCGAGGCCATCAAGCTCATCGACGAGACCGAAGCCATCTTCAACCGCTTCAACATGGACGGCAAGGTCTTCCCCACGGACATGGAGCAGGCAAAGCACATCCGCAAGGCCGCGCGCAAGCACGGCATCGACCTGCTGGTCATCAAGCAGAAGCACCTGGGCAGCGACAACCTGCCCGGCCACATCGCGGGCATGGCCGACTACATCCACGACAAGGGCGTGGCCATGCACACCTCCGAGAACGTCACCGACGTGGTGGTGGAAAAGGGCAAGGTCAAGGGCGTGGTCACCAACCGCCACGAATACACCGCCAGGTACGTCATCCTGGCGCCGGGCCGGGTGGGGGCCGAGTGGGTTTCCCAGGAGGTCCGCAAGCACGGCATCGGCGTGTCCCAGCGGGGCATCGAGGTCGGCGTGCGCGTCGAGGTCCACAATGAGATCATGCAGGACCTCTGCTCGGTCATCTATGACCCGACCTTCTTCGTGCGCACCAACAAGTACGACGACCAGACCCGCACCTTCTGCACCAACTACGGCGGCTACGTGGCCCTGGAGAACTACCAGGACTTCGTCTGCGTCAACGGCCACGCGCTGATGAACAAGAAGTCCGAGAACACCAACTTCGCCTTTCTGTCCAAGGTGGTCCTGACCGACCCGGTGGAGGACAACCAGGCCTACGGCGAGTCCATCGGACGGCTGGCCACCCTCATCGGCGGCGGCAAGCCCATCCTGCAGCGGTTCGGCGACCTGCGCCGGGGCCGCCGGTCCACCTGGGACCGCATCGGCAACGGCTACATCGAGCCGACCTTCAAGAACGTGGTCCCCGGGGACATCGCCATGGCCCTGCCCGAGCGCATCCTGACCAACCTCATGGACGGTCTGGAGCAGCTCAACAACGTGGTCCCCGGCGTGTCCAACGACGAGACCCTGCTCTACGCCCCGGAGATCAAGTTCTTCGCCACCCAGGTGGATACCCGCAAACACCTGGAGACCAGCGTGGACGGACTGTTCGTGGCCGGTGACGGCCCCGGCGTGGCCGGCAATATCGTCGGCGCTGCCGCCACCGCGCTCATCCCCGCCAAGGAGATCCGCCGACGCGGCTAGCGGATGGCGTACATGCCCAAACGAAAGGGGGTCCCGATTCGGGACCCCCTTTCGTTTGGGCTGCCTCCGGCGTTCAGCGGGAAAATTTTTGCCAACGTTGTCCCCTGGACTCCCTTCCAAGGTTGTTTGAAGCGCGCTTCGCTCGGGACCGTGCGAGGGCGGGATGTGCGCGTGTTCGGTCTTGGGAAAGGGGCGGGAAACGGTACGTCCCCTCTTGACCCTCGAACATCGCGCAGCGGCCCGAAGAGTTTTGGAAGGGAGCGGGGGATGGGGAGTTGGCGGAAGGGGAGGCACCCGCCCTCCTGTCCGCCAGGCCGTGATTTTTCCTAGAATTTGTTTATGCGGAACAGTTATATCCATTGACATGCTGTCAGGAAATTGACAGAGAAGATGTAGATTAAAGATATGGTTGCGGGACCCTGTGTCCGGCGGGCCGCATATCCTTGCGACTTTGGAGGGGAAATGGCGCTCAATCTGGACGGCATCATCGGGAACAGTCCCGCTCTGGCCGAAGTGTTCAAGGTACTGGCGAAGGTCGCGCCCACGGACAGCACGGTGCTGGTCACCGGCGAGTCCGGCACCGGCAAGGAGTTGCTGGTCCGGGCGCTGCACCGGAACAGCGCGCGCCGCGACCAGCCTTTCGTGCCCATCAACTGCGGCGCCATCCCCCGCGAGCTGCTCGAATCCGAGCTGTTCGGCCACGAGAAGGGCGCTTTCACCCATGCCATCCGCACCCGGCCCGGCCGGTTCGAGCTGGCCGACGGCGGGACCATTTTCCTCGACGAGATCGGGGAGATGGACCTCTCGCTGCAGGTCAAGATCCTGCGCGCCCTCCAGGAAAAGGAGATCGAGCGCGTGGGCGGGACCTGCATCAAGAAGGTGGACGTCCGCGTGGTGGCCGCCACCAACCGCGATCTGGAAGGCGAGGTGGCGGCGGGCCGGTTCCGCGAGGACCTGTACTACCGGCTGAACGTCATCCCCCTGAAGCTGCCCGCCCTGCGCAAGCGCGGCCAGGACATCCTGCTCCTGGCCGAATATTTCCTCGGCCGCCACTGCGGGAGCAAGGCGCGCAAGGGGTTGACCCTGTCCGAAGAGGCCAAGCGCATGCTCCTGACCTACTCCTGGCCCGGCAACGTCCGCGAGCTGGAGAACTTCATGGAGCGGCTGACCATCCTGTGCGAGGACAATGAAATCCAGGCCGCCGAGCTGCCGGAGAAGATTTTCGAGGACATCGGCGAGCGCCCCCTGAAGCCCATCGAGAAGGTGGAGCCGCTCCGCCCGGCGGGGTTCGCCTGGCCGTCGCTCAAGGACATGCGGGACAAGAACCTGAAGCTCAAGGATTTCATGGAGGCCATCGAGGGGCGCCTTCTGGCCGAGGCGTTGGAGGAGGCGGAAGGGGTCAAGAACAAGGCCGCCGAACTGGTCGGAATAAAGCGGACCACCCTCATCGAGAAGTTGAAAAAAAGGGATTTGCTGTAACCTGCGGAGTAGTGCAAGAGTTGCCCGATTGCAGGGTAGCACGACAATTGCATAACTGCTTGCCGTGACTGTGAAAAGTGTCAAAAGCATAGCTTGGCCCCTGGCGGCCGCCCTTGTCATGGGACTGGTCCTGGCCAATCCCGCTCAAGCCCTGCGGGTGAATATTTCGTCCCAGGGTGATTCTGATCGTATGGTTTTCGCTTTTGATTCCGATGCCTTGCCGCAGTCTTCGGTGGCCCGCGTGGGCAAGAACGAGCTGCGGGTCCTGCTGCCCATGGGCATCTGGGACCGGGAGGCCAAGCCTTCGTCCAAGGAGCTTCCGGGCAAGCTCGTCCAGTCCATCACCGCCACGGACAACGGGGTGGAAATCCTTACCCGCACCGACGCCTTCGGCTATATCCGCGTCCCCAGCCCCGGCAAGCCCGAATTCGTGCTTCAGTTGTTCCGCGATCCCATCGGCGCGCGGTGGGAGTCCGCTTCCACGCCCGCGCCCGCCGAACCCGCGCCCGCGCCCAGGCCCGAACCCCGGCCCGCCGCCAAGCCCCCGGCTCCGCAACGGGCGCCGGCCCCGCAGCCCGCGCCCGAACAGGCGACTCCCGAATCACAGCCTGCGGCCACGGCAGCGGATGTGGCCCAGACCCTGGACGCCGTACGTCCCGATCAGCCCCGCGCCGCCGTGCCCGAGGGCGACCTGCCCCCGGAGGGGGCGGGCGAGCGCAAACCGTTTTTCGCCGTGCCGTATTCGGTGCGCAACGAGGTCCAGGCCCCGGACGCCCCCCAGGCTGAACCGGCTCCGGGCCCCCAGGCCCCGGATGCCCCCCAGGCCCCGGACGCGCAGTCTCCGGACGCGCAGGCCCCCGATATGCTGGCGTCGGCCCCCGAAGCGCCCTCCGGTGCCGAGACCGGGGACTATCCGCCCGCGAGCGAGCTGCGCTTCAAGGCCGTGAACAAGACCGCCGAGGATGTGAAATTTGCGGAACTGGCGGGCGACGCCGGAACCGGCCCCATGCCGGTGGCCCAGGTCCCGGAACCGGCTGCGGAACCCATGGTGGTCCAGCCTGTGGAACCGGCACCCCAGCCCGTGACCCCGCCCCCGGCCGAGGCGTCGGGCCAGGGGCAGGCGGGCGGTGCTGTGGCCCCGCCTCCGGCAGAGGTTTCGGGCCAGGGACAGGCGGGTGGCGCGGTCGCGCCTCCTCCGGCTCCGGTGACGCCTGAACCTGCGCCCCAGCCCGTTGCCGAGACACCGGCCCCGGTCCAGGAGCCCGCTCCCGAACCCGTGGCCGAGCCCGCTCCCGAGCCCGAGGCCGAGCCCGCTCCAGCAACGGCTCAGCCCGATCAGACACCCCCGGAACAGGCGGCAGCCGAACAGGCCGCGCCCGGAACCGAGGGCGAAGCGCCCAAGCCGCCGTCCGCCGAGGAGGCGGCGCTGGCCCACGAGCAGGAAATCCGCGACAAGCTGGCCGAAGGGCGGTCCCTGATGTTCAACGGCGCGCTGGGCGAGGCGCTGCCCATCTTCGAGGACGTCCTCAAGCAGCCCAATGTGCCGGACGACGTGCGCGAGGAGACCCTGTACGCCGTGGCCGACATCAAGCGGCAGTTGAACGCGGGGGACCTGTCCGGCAAGTTCGACGAGGTGGCCCAGGCCTATATCGAGGCCATGAACAGCAACCTGCGCTCCAACCGCGTGCCGCGCGCGTTGCTCAACCTCGGACTGCTCAACCTGCAGGTCGGCAACTTCCCCGAAGCCCGCGCCTATTTCAAGATTCTCCAGGACAAGTACCCGGACGACGACAACATCCCGTCCATCAGCTACTACTGGGGCGAATATTGGTACCGCAAGGGCGACTACAAGAAGGCCGCCGACCAGTTCCAGTACCTCATCCAGACCTATCCCGAGCACCAGCTGGCCAAGCAGGCCGCCTACTATCTGGCCGACTCCCTGGACCGCACCGGCTTCCTGGAGCAGGCGTACCAGATCGTGGACTACATCGACAAACGCTGGCCCGACTACTACATGGAGAACAACGAGTTCCTGCGGCTGGCGGGCGGCGTTGAGATGAAGCTGGAGAAATGGGATCAGGCCAAGGATCACTATTTCACCTTCTACAACCTGAACCCCGAAGCCGACGGTGCGGACGTGGTCCTGGCCCGGCTGGGCGACATCTACCTGCGCCTGAATGAAAAGGACGCGGCCAAGCAGGTCTACGAGAAGGCCGTCAAGGAGTACCCGGACCTGGAGGGCGGGCTCATCTCCAAGATGCGGCTGGCCGAGGAGGGCATCCACGACGACCCGGTCATGTCGGAGATGGTGGACGTCTTCGACCGTCCCTACACCCTGAATCCGCGCAACATCTACACCGAGATCGTCACCAAGTATCCGGACAGCGAACTCGCGCCCATCGCCCAGCTCAAGCTGGCCATGTGGTACGCCTTCCACAAGCAGTACCCGGAGGCGCTGGCCGCCGCCCAGGACCTGATCGAAAAATATCCGGACAGCCCGCTGGTGGACAAGACCCGAACCCTCGGCGACTCCGTGTTCGTGCGCGCCGTTCCCGGCATGATCGACGAGGAACGCTACGGCCGCGTGGTCCGTTACTGGGAGACCTACGATTTCATCGGCAAGGATGGGACCAAGGTCGACGACGCGACCAAGCTCGCCATCGCCACCAGCTACTGGAAGATCGGCCAGCCGGACAAGGCCCTGGCCATGATCGAGCCGTATCTGGGCAAGGACCAGATACCCGGCGTCTCCGACCAGGCCCTGGGCATGGCCGTGAACATCTATCTCGACCAGCTGGAGTGGAAGAAGATTTCCGATCTCGTGGCCATGGCCTCCAAGAACTGGACGCTCAAGCCCGAACAGAAGCGGCAACTCGACTACGCCCGCGCCATGTCGCTCCAGAATCTCGGTGAATCGACGCGGGCAACGGCCATGTGGGCGGAGCTGGCAAAGGACACCTCCGTGGACCCGGCCTTCCGGGCATACGCCATGTACTACATGGCCAAGGACGCCATGCAGCGCCAGGACCTGCGCCGCGTCTTCGTCTATGCCCAGGAGGCCCTGGCCCTGCTGCTCCAGACCGACGGCGACCCGGAGAAGATCAAGGACTCCGTGCTCATGTCCATCTACGCCACCGAGCGGTCCGGGCGCTACGAAGAGGCCCTTAAGTGGGCCAAGGAGTACGACAAGTACATCTCCGTGGACAATCCCGAGTGGGCCTCCACCCGGTTCAAGCTCGCCCGCATCTACCGCAAGGCCGGGGCCATGGATGAATGGAAGCAGCTGCTCCAGGACATCATCGACAAGAAGCCGGAGTCTCTCCAGGCTCAGCTCGCCAAGGCCGCCCTGGAGACCCAGGCCCTCGAAGAGCAGGCCAAGCAATACTCCCCAACCCCGAACTAGGCGTGCCCCCGGCCCCCCGGACCCCCACCCCCTTTCACCCTCATAAACTTTTTATGCGCTTCGCGGTTTTGGGCGGGGCAAGTTCTGTGTTATTGAGAAAGCGACTGATTCAAATCATTTTCGCGAGGTGAAACATGGACAGGCAGCCGATCGTGGCGGGGCGGTTTTACGAGGGAAGGCCGGAGCAGCTCAACGCTTTGGTGGACGGGTTGCTCGGCCTGGCCGAGACCAGGCGGGACAAGCGGACCCTGCTGGCCATGGTGCCGCACGCGGGATACGTCTATTCCGGCGCGGTCTGCGGCAAGACGCTCGGAATGGCCGATCTCGCGCCCACGGTGCTGCTGCTCGGCCCCAACCACACCGGACGCGGCGAGCGGTTTGCCCTGTGGCCCGACGGCGTTTGGAACATCCCCGGCGGCTCCCTGGACGTCGACCAGCCCCTGGCCCAGGCCCTGCTCGCGGCGGACCCGGCCATCAGGCCCGACACCGCCGCGCATATGGGCGAGCACTCCCTTGAAGTCATCCTGCCGTTCCTGCACCGGATCAACCCGGCCACGACCATCGTTCCGGTGAGCGTCTCCTCGCCGTCCCTCGACACGCTGCGCCAGGTGGGCCAGGCCATGGGACGGGTTATCGCGGCCCACGACGCGCCCGTGTCCATCGTGGTCTCTTCGGACATGAGCCACTACATCTCCCACGAGGATGCCAAGAAGATGGATTCCCTGGCCCTGGACCCGGTGGTCACCCTGAACCCCGGTGCGCTCTATGAGACCGTGAGGGGACGCAACATCTCCATGTGCGGCGTGCTGCCCATGACCGTCGGCCTGTTCGCGGCCCAGGAGCTGGGCGCGACCCGTGGCGAACTCGTGGCCTACGCCACCTCCGGCCAGGTCTCCGGGGACTACGACCAGGTCGTGGGCTACGCGGGCGTCCTGGTGGACTAGTAAGATGCCTCCGGCGGCCGGGGGAAGGGAGGGAAAAACCCTTTGAAAAGGGTTCTTTCCCTCCCTTCCCCCGGACCCCCATCCCTCCCTTTTCCCAAACTTTTTGTGTCGCTGCGCGAAAAGACAAAGGCCATCGTCGGGCGATGGCCTTTTTATTGTGCGTGTCCGGCAGCCTGCCGGGGGTCAGACGTGTCAGGAGCCCCGGTTGTGGCCGACGGTTACCTCCCCGTCGCGGACGACGACCGGGATGCGGCGCACCCCGTCCGACAGGCGCAGCATCTCGTTCAGGTCCGCCGGAGAGAGCAGCACGTCCACGAACCGCGCCCCGGGATTGGCCTCCAGCGCCCGCCGCGTATGCGGACACCCCTGTTTTCCATAGATAATGATCTCGCTCATTCTCGTTCTCCTGACTTCTCAATCCTACCACCCCTCTCCCGGCACACGCAACCCGCGAAGCGGCGATATAAAGCTTTGGAGGGGGAGCCCAGAGGGGGGACCTTTCTCGAAAGGTTCCCCCTCTGGCCGCCGGAGGCAATAAAAAACCGCCCTGTCCGGCTGTGGCCGGGCAGGGCGGTTTGAATTGCTATTGGCTGGGCCTAGCGGCGTCCGCCACGGCCTCCGCGGTCGTTGCGGCGTCCGCCACGGTCGCCACGGTCGCCGCGATCGCCACGATCACCGCTGCGCGGGGCGGGGCGCTTGAAGTCGTCCAGGTTCACTTCCTGGCCGGCCTGCTCCATGAGCCATGCCTTGCGGGACAGGCGGATACGTCCGCCGGGCTCCAGGGCGATGCACTTGACCCACACTTCCTGGCCGAGCTGGACCACGTCTTCCACGCGCTCCACGCGATCGAAATCGATCTGGGAGATGTGGAGCATGCCTTCCTGGCCGGGCAGGATTTCGACCAGCGCGCCGACCTCGAGGATCTTGCGCACGATGCCCTTGTAGTTCTTGCCGGGCTCGGGCTTCTGGTCGTAGTAGAGCACCATTTCCTTGGCCTTTTCCATGGAGGCCAGGGTCGGGGCGAAGATGGAGATCTTGCCGGAATCCTCGATGTCGATGTCGGCTTCGGTCTCGGCGGTGATCGCCTTGATGTTCTTGCCGCCGGGTCCGATGACGGAGCGGATCTTCTCCGGGTCGATGTAGACCACGGCCATCTGCGGGGCCAGGTCGGACAGTTCCGGGCGCGGCTTTTCGAGCACCTCGGCCATGTGGTCGAGGATGTGGGTGCGCGCTTCCTTGGCCTGGTACAGGGCCTTCTTCAGGACTTCCTGCGGGATGCCCGCGATCTTGATGTCCATCTGGATGGCGGTGATGCCGTCGCGGGTGCCCGCGACCTTGAAGTCCATGTCGCCCAGGGCGTCTTCGTCACCGAGGATGTCGGTCAGGACGAAGTACTGGTCGTCTTCCTTGCACAGGCCCATGGCGATACCGGCAACCGGGTCGGAGATGGGTACGCCCGCGTCCATCAGGGACAGGGTCGCGCCGCACACGGAGGCCATGGAGGAGGAACCGTTGGACTCCATGATTTCGGAGACCACGCGGATGGTGAACGGGAAGGAGTCGGCGTCGGGCAGCACCGGGGAGATGGCGCGTTCGGCCAGGGCGCCGTGACCGACCTCGCGACGGGAGGTGCCGCGCAGCATGCGGGCTTCACCGACGCAGTAGGGCGGGAAGTTGTAGTGCAGCATGAACCGCTTGGTGGCGTCGCCCAGCAGGGAGTCGTAGCGCTGCTCATCGCGGGTGGAGCCCAGGGTGGCGACGGCCAGGGAGCTGGTCTCGCCGCGGCGGAACAGGACCGAGCCGTGGGTCTGCTGGAGCACGCCGACCTCGATGGACAGCGGGCGGACGGTCTTGGTGTCGCGACCGTCGATGCGCAGCCCTTCCTTGACGATGCGCTCGCGCACGATCTTCTTGGTCATGTCGCCGACGATGTCGCCCACGGCGGCCAGCTTCTCCGGGTTCTCCGGGAACTTCTCGGCCACGGCCTCCTTGGCCTTCTGCTTGGCGGCGTCCTTGGCGGCGTAGCGGACCATCTTCTCGGGGGTGGTCAGGGCCTTCTTGAGGTCCTCGGTGAGGATCTCGCCGAGGAACTCGGCCACTTCCTCGTCGCGCTCGGGAGCGGTGACCTCGATCTTGGGCACGCCGACCTTTTCGCGCAGCTCGTCCTGGATGTCGAAGAGCGGGCGGACCTGCTCGTGACCCCAGGCCAGGGCGTCGGCCACCAGGTCTTCGGAGACGAAGTTGCCGCCGCCTTCGACCATGACCATGGCCTCGCGGGTGGCCGCGAAGATCAGGTTCAGGGAGGAGCGCTCGGCGATGCCCTTGTAGGAGGGGTAGAGGACGAACTCGCCGTCAACGTAGCCCACGCGGGCGCCGACGATGGGGCCGAGGAACGGCATCTTGGAGATGTGGCAGGCGGCGGAAGCGCCGGTCAGGGCCAGGACGTCCGGGTTCACGCGCTTGTCGGCGGACAGGACGGTGGCGATGATCTGCACTTCGTCGGCAAAGCCCTTGGCGAACAGCGGGCGGATGGGGCGGTCGATGAGCCGGGAGACCAGGGTCTCGTGCTCGGAGGGACGGCCCTCGCGGCGGAAGTAGTTGCCGGGTACGCGGCCCGCGGCGTAGGCCATTTCCTGGTAGTTGCAGGTCAGCGGGAAAAAGCCCCGGTCGATTTCCAGGGGCTGGGTCACGGCGGTGACCAGGACGGTGGTGTTGCCGGAGGAAATGGTCACGGCGCCGGATGCCTGGCGCGCGTATTTCCCGGACTCGATGGTGATGTCCATTCCGCCGACCGTAGCGGTCAGACTGGTGGACTCGAAGGGAATCATTGTCATAAGGATTCTCCTGCCTTGGTTTAAGGCATTAATAGGTGAATCACTTTCTGCGAGTATCCCTGAGAAGGGTTAGCCGGCTTGGGGAGGGGCTCTTGGGCTTTAGGACCAACAGGTCCCAAAAGCGCCTTCCGCAGCCAACTAAACAAAGCGTGGGGATAGAAGCGGTGCCGCAAAGACGGCTCCGCCGCAGAAAGTGACGTAAACGGTGGGGGGAGGTTTGACCCTCCCCCGAACCTCAATTCTTCAAAGAACTACTTGCGCAGACCAAGGCGGCCGATCAGGTCGCGGTAGCGCTGGATGTCTTTGTTCTGCAGGTATTTGAGCAGCTTCCGGCGCTGGCCGACCAGTTTCAGCAGGCCAGTGCGGGAGTGGTGATCCTTGGCGTGGGCCTTGAAGTGCTCGCTCAGGTAAGTGATGCGGGCGGTGAGCAGGGCCACCTGGACCTCGGGAGAACCGGTGTCCCCTTCGCAGGTCTTGTACTCGTCGATGATCTTCTGCTTGTCTTCAGCAGTCATAACCACAGCGGTATCCTCCTAAGTTGGATGTTGCTTGTATGTTGTGCCGGACGATGCGCCAAGGCGGATCAGTCCTGGGTCCAGAGTCCCCGAAGGATCGCCCATTTGGGCTTGTCGTCCTGGAGTTTGGCCTCCACCAGCGCCAGGGGAGCCTCGTCCTGATCGAGCAGCAAGGCCCGGTCGCCGAGGGTTCCCGCAAGCATGGCCCCGGGCTGGTCCACGACCGGAAGCCAGGACCCGTTCATGACGAGCCCGGCCAGCGGCGCGGTCAGCCGGTAGCACGGCCAGTGGGGCAGGGTGTCCTTCAAGGGGATCACCCGTTCCGGAAATAATTCCGGATGTTCCAGGACGTCTTCGAGGTCGAGGGCCTGATCGAGCCCGAAAGGCTCGCTGGCCTCCCTGACCAGGCTGGTCAGCGCCGCCCCGCACCCCATTCGTGTCCCCAAGCTGTGGACCAGGGAACGTATGTAGGTACCGGCGGAACAACTGACCCTGAATGCCGCTTCCGGCATGTGCACGTCCAGCGCTTCCACATGAGAAATAACAATGGGCTTGGTCTTGACCGGTGTTTCCTTGCCCTCGCGGGCCAGGGCGTACAACGGCTTGCCCTCGTGTTTGGCAGCCGAATAGGCTGGAACTTCCTGCTCTGTCAACTCTTTCCAATATAAAATTTCGCGTTCGACCTCTTCCGGGGTGGCGTCAACCGGGCTTTCTTTCAGTACTTCACCTTGAATATCAAGGGTATCAGTGGTTATTCCGAGCCGAAACGTGCCGGAATAGGTCTTGGTCCCGCCGGACAGGTACGGCGCGAGCTTGGTGGCCTGGCCCAGGAGCACCAGGAGCACGCCCGTGGCCATGGGATCGAGGGTCCCGCCGTGGCCGATCTTGTACTGCTTGAGGCGGTGCTTGATGTCGTTCAGGCAGGCGGCCGAGGTCGGGCCGGCCGGTTTGTTCAGGATCAGCAGCCCGTCGAGCTGTTCGGGGCTGCGTTTGTTTCGTCTGCGTCCCATCTATTGGAGCTCCAGCTCTTCGGCGATGACGGCGATGAGCTTGTTTCTGGCCTCGCCGATGGGGCACTCGATGGAGCCGCCGGAGGCGTTCTTGTGTCCGCCGCCGCCGAACCGGGCGGCCACGCGCTGGACGTTGTCGTCGCCGTAGGAGCGCAGGCTGAACTTGCAGCGCCCCCCGCGCTCCTCGCGCAGGATGACGGCCACGCGCACGGTCTTGAGGCGGCGCAGGAAATTGATCAGGTTCTCGGTGTCGGCCGGAGTGGTCCCGGTGCGCCGGAACATCTCGTCGGTCACGATGGTCGAGGCCACGCGCCCGTCCAGAGCGGTCTCCATGGACCCCATGGCCTCGGTCCACAGCTTCAGGCGGTTCTCGGACCACTGCTTGTTGATGAGCATGTTCATGCGCTCGACGTTCAGCCCGCCGCGCAGCATGTCCGCCGTCAGCTCCAGGGATTCCGGGGTGGTGTTGCCGTAGGTGAAGAAGCCGGTGTCCGTGGACACGGCCAGGTACACGCATTCGGCCAGGGGACCGGTCAGGGGAATGTCCAGGGCCTGGGCCAGGGTGGCGACCATGTTGCCCACCGAGGGCTGGGTCGGGTCCACCCAGTTGACCGCGCCGAACTCGTCGTTGCCCAGGTGATGGTCGATGTTGATGAATTCGGTCTCGGCCTTGCGTGCGGCCAGGGCTTCGCCCATGCGCTCGTTGCTGCCGCAGTCCAGGACGAAGGTCCAGGCGGGCAGGGCGGCGGGCAGCTCCCGCTCGATGGGCGAGGGCTCGTCCACAAAGGCGTAGCGGGAGGGCAGGCCCGATGGATTGTACAGGGTGATCCGTTTGCCCAGCGCCTTGAGCACGTGGCCCAGGGCGCAGATGGAGCCGATGGCGTCCCCGTCCGGGCTGTAGTGCGAGGTCACCAGGAACTCGTCCTGGGCCAGGATGATTTCCCTAATCCGCCGGATGGGACTTTCCATAGACCACGTCCTCGAGAAATTCGTCAAACTGGAACCGCAGCTCCGGGGTGTATTGCAGCTTGAGGATGCGCCCCAGACGGGAGCGCAGGAAGCCGGTGGCCTTTTCCAACCCTGTCTGGACCGCCTTGCGGTGCTCGGCGTCGCCGGAGACGGTGTAGAATATCTCGGCGATGCGCAGGTTGGCGTTCATGCGCACGCCGGAGAGGGTGACGAGCTGCAGGCGCGGGTCGGCCGCCTCCTCCACGAGCAGGGTGCCGACTTCGCGCATGATCTGGTCGCCCATGCGAACGGCGCGTCTTGAACTGGATGCCTTCATTGCCTTGTCCTTTCTACTGTAGTGTCGCGGAACAACCTGCCGGTTGCTTCGCATAAAATCGCTGCGCCGAAAACGCGGTTATCCGTTTGCTCCGCCGTTTTCAGCGTCGCACCACCCTGTCGGGTGGCGTCGCGTCGCGTCCGTGTTTCCGTAATATGAATCTGAAGAACGTGACATTATTCCGTATCCGAAAAAATTTCCGTGTTGCAGCGGGTCAGCTCCGCCGGGGATATGGCCTCCACCATGGCCAGGGCCTTGGAGAGGGTGGATTCAACCCGACCGGTCTCGTTGGCCGTGGTGACCACGGCCAGGACCAGCTTCTCGTGCACGTCCAGTGCGTCCACCTCGGCCACGGAGACGTTGAACTTGTTCCGCAGCTTCTGTTTCAGGCTGAGGGAGACCTTGCGCTTGCCCTTGAGGGAGCGGTTTCCGTGCAGCCGGAATTCCAGATGGAGGACGCCGATGATCATGCCCATTTATCCAAAATAAATGCGGGCGGCCCATTGGTCAATGAGCCGCCCGCCTTTTTTCCGTTGCAATGCTAGTCGATGGTGCGGGCGACTTCCTTGGTGTCGAACACCTCGATGGTGTCGCCGACCTTGATGTCGTTGAACTTCTCCAGGCCGATGCCGCACTCGTAGCCCTTGGCCACCTCGCGGACGTCGTCCTTTTCGCGGCGCAGAGAAGATATCTGGCCGGTGTAGATGACCACGCCGCCGCGCAGCAGCCGGGCCTTGGCGCCGCGGACGATCTTGCCGTCCGAGGCGAAGGAGCCCGCGATGACGCCGACCTTGGGCACGCTGAAGGTGGCGCGCACCTCTGCCTGGCCCAGGTAGACCTCTTCGATGTCCGGGGCGAGCATGCCGCTCATGGCGTCCTTCACTTCCTGCACCAGCTTGTAGATGATGTCGTAGAAGCGGATTTCCACGCCTTCCTGTTCGGCAATCTGCTTGACCTTCAGGTTCGGACGCACGTTGAAGCCGATGATGATCGCTTCGGAAGCGCCCGCCAGCAGGATGTCGGACTCGGTGATCGCGCCCGCGCCGCCGTGGACCACGCTGATGCGGACCTCGTCGGTGGAGAGCTTGTTCAGGGCCTCGGTCACGGCCTCCAGGGAGCCCTGCACGTCCGCCTTGAGGACCAGGTTCAGGGTCTGGGCCTCGTCGTTGGGCTTGGACGCCAGGAAGGATTCCAGGGTGACCTTGGTCTTGGCCGACAGGACCCTCTCGCGCTGTTTCATGGCGCGGCTCTGGGCGATGCGGCGGGCGACCTTTTCGTCGGCCACCACGAAGAACTCGTCACCGGCCTCGGGCAGGCCGTCAAAGCCCTGGATCTCCACGGGCATGGCCGGTCCGGCGGTCTTGAGCTTCTTGCCCTGGTCGTTGAACATGGCGCGGACTTTGCCGAAATGCACGCCGCACACGAAGCTGTCGCCCTGGTTGATGGTGCCTTCCGCGATGAGGCTGGTGGCCACGGGGCCGCGCCCCTTGTCCAGGCGCGCCTCGACGATGTGGCCTCGGGCGGGCTTGTCCGGGTTGGCCTTCAGCTCCAGGACTTCGGCCTGGAGCAGGACCATTTCGAGCAGCTCGTCGATGCCCTGTTTCTGCTTGGCGGAAACGTGGGCGAAGATGGTGTCGCCGCCCCAGTCCTCGGGGGCGAGGCCCAGCTCGGCCAGCTCGCGCTTGACGTTGTCCGGGTTGGCCCCTTCCTTGTCCATCTTGTTGACGGCGACCACGATGGGCACGCCGGCGGCCTTGGAGTGGGAAATGGCCTCGCGGGTCTGGTCCATGACGCCGTCGTCGGCGGCGACCACCAGGATGACGATGTCGGTCACCTGGGCGCCGCGCATGCGCATGGTGGTGAACGCCTCGTGGCCCGGGGTATCCAGGAACACGACTTCGCCCCGGTCCGTCTGGACGTGGTAGGCGCCGATGTGCTGGGTGATGCCGCCGGCCTCGCCGTCGGTCACGTTGGACATGCGGATGGCGTCGAGCAGGGAGGTCTTGCCGTGGTCGACGTGGCCCATGATGGTCACGACCGGCGGACGCGGCTTCAGATCCTCGTCGGTGTCGGGCTCGACCGGGACCAGGAATTCCTGTTCGTCAAAGGAGACGTTCTCCACCTCGTAGCCGAACTCGCCGGCCAGCAGGGAGGCGGTGTCCAGGTCCAGGGACTGGTTGATGGTGGCCATGACGCCCATGCCGAACAGGGCCTTGATCAGGTCCTGGGCCTTGACGCCCATCTGGTGCGCCATGTCCGCGAGACGGATGGCCTCGTCGAACTTGATCTTGCGCTTGGCCGCCTTCATGGGCTGCGCCTGACCCTGGTCCTGCTGCATGGACATGGGACCGCCTCGACGGCCGCCCTTTTTCTTGCGGCCCTTGCGGCCCGGGGCGTAATTGTCGTTGTACAGCTTGTTGGTATGATCCTGTCCGCCGTCCTGGGAGAATTCCACCACGCGGCGGTCCTTCTTGGCCTTTTTCTTCTTGGAACGGCCGTCGGAAACCGGGTCCGGGGCAGGGCCGGAGGGTGCGGGCGCTGCGCCCATGTGACGGGCGGGGCGGGGGCCGCCGGGACGGCCCGCACCGGCGGGACGCGCCGCGGGACGGCGTTCGGGAGCGGCGTTCTTGGCCGCTTCGCGGGCCTGCACCTCTTCTTCGGTGGGCATGGAAATGATCTTGACCTTGGGGGCCTCGGGCTCGCGCTTCTTCTTCTTTTTCTTGCGAGGTTCGGTGCGCTCGGCCTTCTCGTCGGAACCGTCACCCTCGGCATCGCCGTCAGCGGACGGCTCGACCTCGGCAGCCGGTTCGGCGGCCTCTTCGGAAGCGGGTTCGGACGCTTCTTCGGCCACAGGTTCGGCTTCGGGAGCGCGGTCGTCGGCAGGCGCGGGTTCGGGAGCGGCCTCGGCAACCACTGCTTCTTCCGCCGGGGCCTCTTCGGCCACGGCTTCCTCCGCCACGGGCGCGGTCTCCTCGACGGATTCCTCGACGGCGGGCTTGATGATCTTGACCTGGGGCTTTTCCGGCTCCCTGGTCTTGGCGGGCGTCTCTTGGACCTCCACTTCCGGAGCGGTCTCCTCGACCTCGGCCACTTCGGCCTCGGCGGAAAGATCCTCGGTCTCCTCGACCGAATCCTCGACCGTCTCCACGGCTTCCTCTTCCTTGGAAGTCTTGGATTTCTTGCGCCTGCGCCGGATGATGACGCCGGACTCGCCCACGCGGCGCACTTCCTTGCGCTTGGCGCCGCCCTTCTTCAATTCCGCCTTGAGGCGGTCCACATCTTCGTCTTCCACGACGGTCTTCTGGCTTTTCGCCTGAACGCCGATCTCACGAAGCTGCTGAATGATCTCCTTGTTGCTGAGACCAAGCTCAGCAGCCAAGTCTTCTACCCGAACCTTTGCCGTCATCTAATCACCTCGCACGTTTCTTCATCAGACCCTTGATCATCTTCGGGAATTGTTCCCGGCAGCGGGCCTGGCCGCATACATAATATCCGCGTCCCGGCCTGGTTTTCGCCGGGTCGGGAATCGGACCCTGGTCCGTTCCCGCCGCATCGTCCGAACGGACGTACCGGGTCAGCTCCCCCTTGGGGAACCGGCCCCGGCAGACGACGCACATGCGTTCGGGCGTGTGCCCCTTGCATTCCATGCGCCGTCCCCGCCCGGAGTTATATGGTCTCCTCGCCTTCGGCGGGAGTCTCGCTTGTTTCTTCGTCCGGCGCTTCCGCGTTCTCCGCTTCCAGGCCGGGGGCCAGCATGTTCACGGCCAGGCGGATGTCGCCGATCTTGGACTCGGTCATGCCCTTGATCTCCAGCAGCTCCTCGTCGGTGGCGTTGACGATGGACTCGATGGATTCGAAGCCCGCACCGAAGAAGTTCTCCATGGGGACCTCGGCCACGCTGGCGATCTGATCCATGCCTTTGCGCGCCGCGTTGAGCTCGCCGTACCGGGATTCGGTGAAAATGTCTATTTTCCATCCGAGCAGTTTGGCGGCCAGCTTGACGTTCTGACCCTTGCGGCCGATGGCCAGGGTCAGCTGATCGTCCGGGCAGACCACTTCCAGGGATTCCTCCTCCTCGTCCACGAGGATTCGGGAGATCACGGCCGGGGAGAGGGCGTGCTGGGCGTACATGGCGATGTCCGGGGACCAGACCACGATGTCGATGCGCTCGCCCTTGAGCTCCTGGACCACGTTCTGGATGCGGGAGCCGCGAATGCCGACGCAGGCGCCCACCGGGTCCACGTCGCGGTCGCGGGACATGACGGCCACCTTGGCGCGCAGGCCGGGATCGCGGGCCACGCCCATGATCTTGACCGTGCCGTCGGCGACCTCGGGAACCTCGCGCTTGAACAGCTCGACCATGTAGTCCGGGTGGGACCGGGACACGACGACCTGGGGTCCGCGGGACTCCTTCAATACATCTATGATATAGGCCTGCACGCGGTCGCCGCGCTTGTAGCGCTCCCTGGGGATCTGCTCGTCCTTGGGCAGCAGGGCCTCGGTCCGGCCGAGGTTGATGATCCAACCGGTGCGGTCGCGGCGCTGGATGATGCCGCTGGCGATCTCGGACACGCGGTCCTTGTACTCTTCGTAAATGATTTCCTGCTCGGCGTCGCGCATGCGCTGGATGATGACCTGCTTGGCGGACTGCGCGGCGATGCGGCCCAGGTCCTCGACCTTGACCGGGAAGCCCATTTCGTCGTCGAGCTGCGCGTTGGGATCATGCTCCCGGGCGGCTTCGAGCGATATTTCGCTGATCGGGTCGTGGACCTCGTCGACGACGACCTTGAACTCGAAGACCTCGATCTCGCCGAGCTCCTCGTTGAAGGCCACCTCGATGTCCATGCTCTCGCCGTACTTGCGGGCAACGGCGGAACGGACGGCCTCCTCAAGGGTGTCGATCAGGAGGTCGCGGTCGATGCCTCGGTCCTTGCTGATCTGGTCGATGGCTCTTTTCAGCTCCGACATGATAAACCTCCGCTTGTGCCGGTCGGCCTTCCCCTCCCGGCAGTGGTATCAACTAAAATTCGTGGACCAGCGCCACTTTCTTGATGGCGGTCCAGTCGAAATCAATACTATTTCCCTCAACGTCGAGGGTGATGGTGTCGTCTTTCACGCCGGTCAGTTCGCCCTTGAACTTGCGGCGGTCGCCGACCGGCTCATGGAGCAGGACGTCCACCTTGCGGCCGACGTAGCCCGCCATCTGGTCGGGCGAGAAGAAAAGCCGCTCCAGACCGGGCGAGGACACCTCCAGGACGAAGGCGCCGGGAATGACGTCCTCCACCTCCAGCATGAGGCCCACCTGTCGGCTGACCTCGGCGCACTGGTCGATGTTCACGCCCTCCGGGCCGTCGATGTAGATGCGGACAACACGCTTCTTGCCCGTCGCAGGGGAGGTCAGTCCCCAAAAGACGTAGCCGAGGTTCTCCACCTCGGGCCGGATGATCTCCGACAGCATTTCCTCGAAAGTCTGGCGCATCGTGCGAATCTCCCGCAGGACCGTCCTTGCGGTCCCGGCAAAAAAAAAGGTGAGCCCGAGCTCACCTACGCGAACCCCGCACGGTTCTTTTATTGAACCCTGCGAAAGGCTTTGGAGCGGGTGACGGGGGTCGAACCCGCTACTTTCAGCTTGGGAAGCTGACACTCTACCAATTGAGTTACACCCGCTTGGAAACGAGCCTATTTATACATATAAAACCAGCTTGTCAACAACCATGATCGCGGACCCCCCGGATGGCCGGAAAAAGGGGGGGGCGGGCTTGGCATGCATAGTGCAAATCCCTCGCTGAACAGGAGGACCGCTCTATGCGAGACAGCACACAAAGCGCTCTTTTCGGTGCTTTATCCAATGAAATCAGGATGTCCAGCATCGCCAATAATTTGGCGAACGTGAACACGTCGGCCTTCAAGAAGGACACGCTGGCCTTCCACGACACCTTCGTCCGCTTCGCCCATGACTACCTTGTGGACGAAAAAACGTATATCCGGGGCAAAAAGCTGTTCCCCGAGGGCCACATCATGGCCAAGGCGAGGCTCTCCGCCCAGCGTCCCGACTTCTCCCAGGGCAGCCTGGAGCAGACCGGCAACCAGCTCGATTTCGCCATCTCCGGCGAGGGATTCTTCACCGTTCAGGGGCCGGAGGAGATGCTCTACACCCGCGCGGGCAACTTCGTCGCCGACGCCAACGGGATGCTTCGCACCAAGGACGGGAACCCGGTCATGGTGGACGGCGGTCCGCTGGTCATTCCGTCGGGTGCCGCGGTCCAGGTGGACGGGCAGGGCAACATCTCGGTCAACGGCAACCCGGCCGGGGCCTTCGACCTGGTCACCTTCGACGATCCCAACCAGCTCGAACGCATGGGCAGCAACAATTTCCGCGCCCCGCTGGGCGTGGGCGCCGTGCCGCCCGAAGAGATCAACGTGGCCCAGGGGTTCCTGGAAAAGGGCAACGTCGACGTGGTCACCGAGATGGTCGCCATGATCGAGGTCCAGCGGGCCCACACCATGTATTCCAAGGTGATCCAGTCCGACAACGAAATGGACACCAAACTGATCACCCAGGCGGGACGTCCCGCCGTCTAAGCTAGGAGGCTGTCATCATGATGCGTTCCCTTTGGACCTCTGCCACGGGCATGATCGCCATGCAGACGCAGATCGATACCCTGTCGAACAACCTGGCCAACGTCTCCACCACGGGCTTCAAGAAAAGCCGGGCGGAGTTCGAGGACCTTATGTACCAGACCCTGCAGATCGCCGGCACCGAGAACGCCGACGGCACCAGGACCCCGGTGGGCATGCAGATCGGCATGGGCGTGCGGCCCGTGTCCGTGCACAAGTTCTTCACCCAGGGCGACTTCCAGAACACCGGCAACCCGCTGGACATGGCCATCGAGGGAGAAGGATTCTTCCAGGTCATAATGAACGGCGAGACGGTCTACACCCGCGACGGCTCCTTCGAGCTGGACGATCAGGGACGGGTGGTCACCGCGGGCGGCCACGCCCTGCAGCCGGAATTCACCGTACCGCCCGAGACGGCCGGCGTGTCCATCTCCGAGACCGGGACCATCGCGGCCCTGGACAAGGACGGCACGGTGCTCGCCCAGGCGAACATCGACCTGTACCGGTTCCAGAACCCGGCGGGGTTGATCGCGACCGGGCGCAACTTCTACCGCGAGAGCGAGGCCTCCGGGGCCGCCGTGGCGGGCACGCCCGGCGACGAGAATTTCGGGACCATCGCCCAGGGATTCCTGGAAGGGTCCAACGTGGAGATGGTGGACGAAATGGTCGGCCTGATCGTGGGGCAGCGCGCCTTCGAGATCAACTCCAAGGCGATCACCACTTCGGACGCCATGTTGCAGACGGCCATCAACATCAAGCGCTAGCGGTTCGGGAAGCCGGGTCGCAGCAAGGCGGGAAGAGCGTATGTCGAGGAAATGGAGCCTGAGCATCAACGGGAAGACGGCCCTCAGGGCCGGACTGGCCCTGTGCCTGGCCCTGGCCGTGCTGGCCGCGCCGGTCGGGACGGGCGCAGCCAAGGGCGGAAAGTGGCAGGCGTTGGTCCGGGACGCGGTCTGCGTCAAGGGACCGGACGTCCTGCTGGGCGAGATCGCCGATCCGGTGGACGCGACCGCCCGCAGCCAGTGGAAATCCCTGGCCGGCCTCAAGCTCTGGCAGGCTTCGGACCGGCCGGGACACGTGGTCAACGTGAACCGCGACAAGCTCGAAAAGGTTCTGCGCTACTACCTCGGCGAGATGGCCGGAAACCTGGTCCTGCCCAACCAGATGGCCGTGCAGACCGGGGGCAGGGTGATCAACGACGCCGAGCTGAAGGAGCGCCTTGTCGCCTTTTTGACGCCGCGCGGCAAGGACCTGGGCGGCGACGTGGAGTTCAAGAACCTCCAGATGCCCGGTCACATCTTTTTGCAGAGCCCCCTGGACAAGCTGGTCATCAGCATGAATTCGGACCTGGAGCCGGGGCGCAACGAGATCGTCCTGTCCGGGATCGGACCGGACGGCAGGGTGCTTTCCCGCCGCTCGGCCGTGGTCTTCGTGGACGTCTGGAAGACCGTGCCCGTGGCCGCGAAGCCGCTCAACCGCATGGAGCGGCTGAGCAAGGACAAGGTTTCGTTCAGGCGCGTCAACCTGGCCTACAAGCCCGAGGTCTGGGACGGCACGGGCGGACCGTGGCGCATGGCCCGGACCCTGGGCAGGGGACAGGTCTTCACCATGTCCCACCTGGAGCCGGTCCCGCTCATCGAGAAGGGCGAGATGGTCACCCTGGTCTACAACGGCGACCGCGTCCGCCTGTCCATCAAGGCCGAGGCCCTGGGCGAGGGCGGTGCGGGGCAGCTGGTCCAGGTCCGCAACGTGCAGAGCAACAAAGTCATCATGGCAACCGTCGTGGACAGCGACACCGTGGTTGTCAGGTAGCCAAGGAGAAACGTCATGAGACGCCGCATCATCATAGTAATGGCTTCCATCCTGCTGGCCTCGGGCTGCGCGCCCAAGTACCGGGAGGAACCCATGCCCGTCCTCACCCCTCCCGCTTACGAGGAGCAGGACCCGGCCGCGAACCCCGGCTCCCTGTATGACAACAACAGGTCCGAGTTCCTGTACGACGACAACCGCGCCAGCCGCGTGGGCGACATCGTCCTGGTCCAGGTGGAGGAATCCGCCACCACCAAGATCAAGTCCGAGACCACGGCCGACAAGTCCAACGACGTCAAGACCTCGGTGTCGGCCATGCCCACCACCGGCCTGGTCGGAAACATTCCCCTGGCCGAGACCCTGGGGGCCAAGGCGGGCGTCGGCATCCTGGCCAACCAGTCCTCGGAGTTCTCGGGCAACGGCGAGACCAAGCAGGAATCCAATTTCGAGGCCACGGTGGCCACGCGCATCGTGCGCAGGCTGCCGGGCAACATCCTCCAGGTGGAGGGCGCGCGCCGCATCCGGGTCAACAACGAGACCCAGTTCCTGGTGGTGCGCGGTCTGATCCGCCAGCGCGACATCTCGTCGGGCAACTCCATACCGTCCACCAGCCTGGCCGAGGCCCAGATCGAGATCTACGGCCAGGGCGTGCTGGCGGACAAGCAGAAGCCGGGCTGGCTGTCGCGGATTCTGGACAACATCTTTCCCTTCTAGCGAATGCGGATGAACAACGAATATCGAGAGGTCGAGGAGTGAACGTCATGTATCCGAATCAGCGCACCAATCCCGTGGACGCGGGCGAGACGGCCCGGTCCCTGGTCCTGGCGGCCCTGTTCGCCATGCTGGTCTTTTTCCTGGCCGCGCTGCTCGCGCCCAAGGCGGCCGGAGCGGCCCGGCTCAAGGACATCGCCAGCTTCAGCGGCGTGCGGACCAACGAACTGGTCGGCTATGGCCTGGTGGTCGGCCTGGCCGGAACCGGCGACGGCTCGTCCAGCACGTTCACCATGCGCTCCATGTCCAACATGCTGGAGAAGATGGGCGTCGAGACCAACCCCGACGACCTCAAGCCCAAGAACGTGGCCGCGGTCATGGTCACGGGCCGCATGCCCGTATCGTCCAAGCCCGGTTCGAACATGGACGTCACCGTCTCCTCGCTGGGCGACGCCAAGTCCCTGCTCGGCGGCGTCCTGCTGATCACCCCGCTCAAGGGGCTGGACGGCCGGGTCTACGCCGTGGCCCAGGGTGCGCTGACCATCGGCGGCTTCACCGTGGGCGGCGCGGCGGCCGACGCCCAGAAGAACATTCCCACCGTGGGCATCATTCCCAACGGCGGCGTGGTCGAGCGGGCCGTACCCTTCAAGTTCAACAACCAGGATCACATGACCGTGAACCTGAACATGCGCGATTTCGGGACCACCATGCAGGTGGTCAACAAGATCAACGCCAGCATGGGCGGCAACTTCGCCTCGGCCAAGGACATCTCCACCATCGAGCTGCAGCTTCCGGACCGGTTCCGGGGCAACATGGTGCCGCTGATGGCCTCCCTGGAGGACCTGGACGTCTCGCCCGACGGCAAGGCCAAGGTCGTGGTGGACGAGAAGACCGGCACCGTGGTGCTCGGTCAGGACGTCCGGCTGAGCCGCGTGGCCGTGGCCCACGGCAACCTGCAGATCGTGGTCTCCGAGACCCAGCAGGTCAGCCAGCCCGGCCCGTTCTCCGACGGGGCCACCGTGGTCACCCCGCAGACCGACGTCCAGGTCAGCGAGCAGAACAACCGGCTCATGCTCATGGAGGGCGCGACCCTGCAGGAGCTGGTGGACGGCCTGAACTCCATCGGCGCGACCCCGCGCGACCTGATTTCCATCATCCGGACCCTCAAGGCGGCGGGCTCCCTGCACGCCGATGTGGAGGTAATCTAACATGATCAGCAGCAACGTCGATCCCAGGCTGGCCGCGAGCGTGGCCGAGACCAAGGATTTGCAGCGGTTCAAGACCGAGATGGACGGGCTGAAGCAGAGCCTGTCCGGCGGCGGCCAGGACAAGATGGCCGAGCTGAAGAAGGCGTGCCAGAACTTCGAGGCGGTTTTCATCGGCAAGCTCTGGGAGCAGATGAAGCAGACCGTGCCCAAGGAAGGGTACCTGCACTCCAAGCAGGAAGAGAGTTACATGGCCATGTTCGACCGCGACTTTTCCGAGAAGATGGCCAGCGCGGGCGGCATCGGCCTGGCCGACATGATCTACGACCAGCTCAGCCGCAAGCTCAAGCAGGCCAGTCAGGAGACCCTGTCCGGCGGCGTGAGCATCAAGCCGTTGCAGCCGGAACCCATCGCCCTGAACCGGGCGCCGGAGAGCGTTCCCCTGACCCGGAAGGGCGGGGCCATGACCCTGGAGGACTGGGGCGGCACCGAGGTGTCCGGCGGCAACCGCCTGCCCTCGGCCGGGAGCGCCCCGGAATCGGGCGCGGCCGCCGGTTCGGGCAGGCTGAGCGACGTCGAGGTCCAGGCCCGCCTCGAAACCCTGGCGCGCAGGCTCGAAGCCGAGCGCGGGCAGGGCGCGGCACGGCCGTCCAGGCCCCAGGCCGGGGCCGGATACAAGGCCGACGGGTCCGACGACCCGAAGTTCGACATTGGCCGGAAATTTGCAGAAATCGGTTGAACCCTCAGGGGTTGAGGAAGTCGCAAATAAAGATTTCTAAAGAAAATACAACTGATTATAGCAACGAGGTGGCAGGATGCTCCGTTTGATAGAGGAAAATTTGGTCAGGCAAAACAAGGCCATGCTGCTCATGTATTTCCTCCTTGAGGAAGAATTTTCCCGCCTCACCCAACTCAAGCCCCAGTCCGTTTCCCAGGTGGAGCTGTCCATCCAGGAGCTGATGCGCCAGGTGGCGGGGGAGCGGCATTCCCTGCGCCGCATGCTGGTCCGGGTCGAACCCTCGGCCAAGCGGGTCCGGGACTTGTATCCCGGCCTGGAGCGCGAGACTGCCGACGGGCTGCGCGAACTGCTGGCCCGCCTCGACGAGATCGAGCAGCGGTGCGCCATACAGGCGGCCAAGAACCATCAGATGGCCATGGCCCTCTTTGACCAGTCAAAGGGGCTGCTGACCTTCATGCACAACCAGATCAAGCCCAAGAACACCAATGCCTACGGGCGCACCGGCCGGTTCGCCAAAGGCATCAATGACGCCCGGTTGCTGAGCGGGAGACTCTGATGTCCTTCGGAGCCAATTCCATTCTCGACATGGGCCGTTGGGCCCTGTTCGCCTCCCAGGTCCAGTTGCAGGTCACGGGCGAGAACATCGCCAACGTGAATACCGAGGGGTACTCGCGGCGCTCGGTGCTTCTGGAGGAAGGTCCGTACATAGACTATTCGCCCGGCCAGCTCGGCACGGGCGTCAAGGCCACCGAGGTGGTCCGCCACTTCGACGAGATGGTCGAGGCCATGTACCTGGGACAGTCCGCCCTGTCCGACATGTGGGGCAACCTTTTCGAACAGCTCAAGGGCGTGGAGAACCTGCTCAACGAGTCCTCCGGCACCGGCGTGTCCGACGCCCTGTCGCAGTATTTCAATTCCTGGAACGAGGTCTCCCAGCGTCCCGACAACTACGGCGCGCGCCAGACCGTGCTCAACGACGCGGCCACCCTCATCTCCACCCTGAAGCAGGTGGACAACGACCTGTCGCTCATGCAGCAACGGGTCAACAAAGAGATTTCCGCCCAGGTCGACGAGGCCAACACCCTGATGCAGGAGATTGCGGACCTCAACAACCAGATCCAGGTCCATCAGGTGGATGGGCAGAACAACGCCAACGCCCTGTTCGACGAGCGGGCGCGCAAGCTCCGCTCCCTGGCCGAGCTGATGGACATTCGGACCATCGACAACGGTGGCGGCAACCTGACGGTCCTGACAGAGGCCGGGCAGACCCTGGTGGACGGCGAGTCCGCCTTCTCCCTGGAGTTCCGCGCCGCGACCAAGACCAAGGACCTGCGCACCGACTCCACCTTTGACGGCAACGTCTACTTCGACGGCAGCGACGACTTCGAATACACCATCGAGTTCGTGGCCTCCAACGCGGGCGATCCCGTGGGCCAGGTGGGTTCCGGCGCGGGCGCGGCCCAGTTCAGGGTCTCCCTGGACGGCGGCGTGACCTGGCTGGCGAACGAGGACGGCAGCGAGCGCCACTTCTCCGCCCGGGGCTACGACGACCGCGTGAACGTCGAGGGCCTCCAGATCTGGTTCGGGTCGGATACCGACTCCCAGGGCTCGGGCACCGGCACCTTCGTGGACGGCGACCGGTTCATCATCAGTCCGCACCAGGGGCTGTACTGGGTGCAGAATACCTCGCACGCCGAGGAGATCACCCCCCAGACGCATTTCAACGGCGAAGCCAATCCGCAGCGCCTTACGGGCGGCAGCCTGACCGCGCTCATGACCTTCCGCGACAGCTATGTGGGCAAGTACCGGTCCAAGCTCGGGGAGCTGGCCGAGTCCGTGATCTGGGAGACCAACCGCAGGCACAGCCAGGGCGCGGGCCTCCAGGCCTTCACCGAGACCGAGGGGACCTACCGCGTGGACTACATCGACAAGGCGCTGGCCAGCGACTCCGCGGGCCTGGCCTTCGGCGACCGGCTCCAGTCGGGCAGCTCCTTCATGTACGTGTACAACGAATCCACCGGGCTGCTGGCCTCCAGCGCGGCCCTGGACTTCGACGGCAACGGCATGATCTTCAACCCGGACATCCACACCCTGGAAGACGTGCGCGACGCCTTTGACCGGACTTTCAACGGGGCCATCAACGCCACCATCGTCAACAACCAGCTCCGACTGGAAGCCGAGGAGGGGTACACCTTCGCCTTCGGCACCGACAGCGCGGGACTCTATGCGGCCCTGGGACTGAACACCTTCTTCAAGGGCAGTGCGCCGAACACCATGGCCATCAACGAGAAGGTCTCGGGCGACCTCGACTACCTGGCCACGGGCCACGTCAACGGGGCGGGCGAGATGAATACCGGCGACAACACCACGGCGTTGTCCATGTACGCCCTGCGCGAGGAGGACGTGACCACCAGCACGGCCTTCGAGGGCACCACCAAGCAGAGCATACTGGACTACTACAACGGCATCGTCGGCAACGTGGGCACGGACGTGAACCGGGCCCAGTTCAATGCGAATTTCTACGGAACCCTGGCAAAGGACCTGGACGAGCGCCAGCAGCAGATCTCGGGCGTGAACCTGGACGAGGAGATGAGCGACCTGATCAAGTACCAGGCGTCCTACACCGCCGCGGCCAAGCTCATCACCACCGCGGACCAGATGCTCCAGACCGTCCTTTCACTCAAGTCCTAGGCGGGAGAAACGGATATGCGCGTAACACAGCAGATGCTTTTCAACAGGTATGTTTACAACCTGAACAGCTCCCTGACTTCCCTCATGGACCTGAACGTCAAGGCCCAGACCCAGAAGAATATCAACAAGCCGAGCGACGACCCCACGGGCATGACCCGCATCCTGGACCACCGCGATACCCTGCGGTCCCTGGACCAGTACGCGGAGAACATCTCCACGGCCAAGGGGTGGCTGACCAGCGCCGACGAAGCGCTGATGCAGGTCTCCACCATCATCACCCGGGCCAAGGAGCTGGCCACCCAGGCCGCTACCGGCACCGTGGACGAGAACAACCGCGAGCAGATCAGCTACGAGATGCGCTCCCTGTTCGAGCAGCTCGTCAGCCTGGCCAATACCGATTTCGAGGGCAATTCCATCTTCGGCGGGCACAAGACCGACGGTGCGGCGTACCAGGAGATCATGTGGCTGACCACCAACGACGAGGATTTCGGCCGCAACGCCGAGTTCACGGTCAATGGTTCGTCGGACACCACGGTCCTGGTCCAGTATTTCGACCGCCAGGACAACACCCCGGTGGGCGGGAACATGGCCCTGGACGACCCCGACCTGGGCGTTCGCTATTCCATCGACGGCGGCCGCAACTGGCTGGAGGACGGGTCCATCTCGTTCATCGGCTCCGAGGGAACCCTGAGCCTGCCCCAGAGCGGCACCAGCGTGAGCTTCCACGGCGTCACCGACGTCAAGGTCAACGATTTCAGCGACGTGTCCGTTTCCGACGGCACCTGGATGTGGATTCGCCCCTCGGCCCAGTATTTGGGCGACGACGATGACGCCCCGCCCAAGGTGGACTCCCTCGGTCCCGGCGTGAAGCTGATCGAGGCCGAGGCCTCCGGCTCATTCCTGGACACCAACGTGACCATCCGCATCGACAACGAGTCGGATGTGACCATGAACGAGGAGATTCACTACTCCTACAGCATGGACGGCGGCATCAACTGGGTGACCGGCAACGTGGCCTCGGCGGACACCACCTCCAACGCGGCGGTGCTCAGCGTGGCCAACGGCGGCATCCTGACCCTGACCTCGGCCGGTTCCAACACCATCAGCCCGGGCCAGCAGTTCATCATCCGCCCCCGCACGGCGGCCATCAACCTGGATGTCTCGTCCAGCGAGCAGGTCCAGGTCAACAGCGTGGGCAAGGACATCTTCGGCGGCATCTACATGGACCCGGACAGGGTCCTGTCCGCCGGCGGCTCCATCCTGACCCTGGGCAGCCTGAACGGAGGACGCGTGTTCCATGGCAGCAACGCCTCGAACATGGCGCTGTCCATCCAGGGGGACGACGAGTACTCCATGAACCTGTTCGAGGTCATGGGCAACCTCGTGGCCTTCACCGAGACCAACAACCAGACCGGGGTGCAGCAGTCCCTGGCCAACCTGGTCAAGGCCCAGGAACACATCATGAACTCCATCGCCGAGATCGGCGGTCGCGAGAACCGGCTGAACGTGGGGGCGAACATCCTGGAGGGGCTGAAGCTCAACGAGCAGACCCTGCTCAGTTCCATCGAGGACGCGGACGTGTCCGAGCTGATGACCGATTTGGCCCAGCAGCAGATCGTTTACGAGTCCGTGCTGCGTTCCACTTCCATGATCATGCAACTGAATCTGGCGAAGTTTATATAAATTAAGGATATAATATACTTTACTTGCGGGAAAACGTCATGTAGTCGGCATTCCAGCATCCGCGAAAAGCGGACAAGCCGAAGGAAGCATTTGGTACACACATGTTGATTCTGACCCGGAGACCGGGAGAAAGCCTCTACCTGGGCGACACCATCAAACTGAAGATCCTGAGCGTTCAGGGGAAGCAGATAAAGATCGGCCTGGATGTGCCCGAAGACATGACCGTCTATCGGGAAGAGGTCTATTTGAAGATCAAGGAACAGAACAGGCAGGCGCTGGAAATCAGCCAGCAGGACCTGCTCGCGGCGGCTGCGCTATGGCAAAAGAAAGAACAAAAAAAATAATGACGAGGCTGGGCGAACGGGAGATCCGCGCCGACAGCATCATCTATTTCCCGCGCGGGCTCGTCGGGCTTGAGGACAAGCGCGAGTTCTCCCTGCTTCCCATCCGGGAAGGGGACTCTCCGTTCCTGCTGCTGCAATGCACCACCGACCCCGGCCTGGGGCTCCTGGTGGCCGATCCCTACAGCTTCCTCGACGACTATGACGTGAAGATCGAGAATCCGGAACGCAAGGTCCTGAAGGTGGAGAACATCCGCCAGCTGGCGGTCCTGGTGACCGTGACCATTCCACAGGACAAGCCTGAAGACACTACTCTCAATCTCCAGGGGCCGATTGTCATCAACACGGAGGCGAAAATAGGTCTTCAGGTTCCTCAGACGGAAGCGGGGTATCCCACGCATTTCCATCCGATAGGAGCTTGATCGGTCGCTCGTTGCCCTCTCTGCTAAACCAGAAGATCGAGGTCGTCGCGAATGAGATTCGCGGCGGCCTTTTTCAGGTCGGGCCTGTAGGTCCCGTCCTTGACCTTGCGCTTGAGCTCGTCCACCTTCTCGCGGCGGACGTCGGGCGCATCCTTCGCCGTCTGGAGGGCCGCGCCGCGCAGCCGGGCCTCGGAGGAGAGGACCACGCGGTCGGCAGCCTCGCCGGAGGTCTTGACGCTTTCCTGCGTCCGCTGGACCTCCTTGGGCTCTGGCCTTTCGATCTTCTTGTTTGCGTAAGGGTTCTGATCCCCTACAATGTTTCTAATAACCATGTTTTCCTCCCGTGGGGACGGGTCTATCAAAGCATGGTGCCATCCACCTTTGACAAAGCTATTTCCCACAGTCTTCGCAGAACCTTGTTCCTTTCGGCTCCCTCAACGTCCAGCGGTCCCTGCGGGGTCTCCCTGAGTATGTGAACGTCGCCTCCATCGAGCGGGTACTCGAAAAGGTACCGGTGCCCGAACTCCCGTTCCAGCTGGTCGAGGACAGCCTTGACCACAGGGGAAGGGGAGGAGTTGACGATCAGGTTTTCAATGACCTCGTGCGCTATGCGCTGCACCAGTTCCCGGCGCTTGGCCTGCCTGGCGATGTCGTCAGGCGGCTGTGTGCCTTCCATCGCCTGCCTGAAGCGCGCAAGACGCTTCGCGCTCGTGAGCTGCTTTCCGTAGGTGCGCAGCATGTTGCGTACATTGGCGGACGATGTATTCACGGTATTAACCCTTTCCTTGATTGTTACGATCGTCCCGGTTCGAATAAACTTTAGGGGTAAAGCTGAAAAAAATCTAGAAAAGTTGACGCCGCCTTCCGCTGAGACAGCATTCAAAATGGAAAAACGTTGAGTATTTCTGAAATTTTAACTACAAATACCAACCATGCACCAAGCTGTCGGAAAAATCCTGATCGTGGCCAAGCCCAATGACGCCGAGGCCGCGTCCGTGCGCTCCGCCATGACCGCCTTCCTGGCCGGTCGCGGGGTCGAATTCGACGCCTGCGAGCACCGTCCCGACTCCTGTTTGGAGGAGGACCTGCCTTCCGGCCCTTACGACCTGGTCATGGTCCTGGGCGGCGACGGCACGTTCATCGGGACGGCCCGGCGGCTGCTCCATCTGCGCGCACCGTTCATGGGCGTCAATCTCGGCCGCGTGGGGTTCCTGGCCCAGCTGCGCCCGGACGGCTGGCTCCCCTGGCTGGAGACGGCCCTGGCGGACGGGGTGGAGGTGGAGGAACGGCTGGTCCTGGCCTACGACGTGGTCCGCAACGGCCGTCCGATCCACTCCGGACTGGCCGTCAACGATCTGGTCGTCAGCAGGGGGGAGCTCGCGCGGCTCATCCGGCTCGGCGTCGAGGCCGACGGCGTCGCCATCTCCTCCATGCGCGCCGACGGGCTGATCGTGTCCACGCCCACGGGGTCTTCGGCCTACGGGGTTTCCGCGGGCGGGCCGCTCCTGCACACCGGGCTCAAGGTCTTCTGCGCGACCCCGGTCTGCCCCTTCCTGAACGGGTTCAAGCCCATGGTCTTCCCGGAAGAGGCCGAGGTCGTGGTCCGGGTGGAGGAGCGGGGCGGTGAGGTCTACCTGACCGAGGACGGACAGTCCGTGACCGGGCTGCGCCACGGCGACGAGGTGACCATCCGTCGGGCGGAGGCACCCCTTCAGGTGGTCGATCTCGGCCCCGGCGCCTATTATGATAAATTGAAGAAACACGGCTTTCTGACCGAGAGGTGACAATGGGACTGCCCAAGAAATATACATCGGTCCAGGACATCCGGTACGGCGAGGACGGCGGCCTGGACGCGCTGCTGCTCCACTTCATGACCGAGAACAACCTGGAATACGCCATGGACCCGCTCAAGAACGCCTCGGGCGAACAGATGCGGTTCATGCTCGCCCTGGAGGACGGGGAGTTCTACGCGCCGTGCTCGGACTGGATGACCCTCATGCTCCTGGACGACGGGCTGCCCGAGCGGCTGTTCGAGAAATACCTGGAGCAGTGGAAACGGCTTTTCCATCTGACCCGTGATTTCTGCTCCGACCGCCAGCTGGCCCGGCGGATCATCCGGCTGGCCAAGTACAAGTTCCGCATGAGCCTGGCCTCGCCGATCGTGATGCCCTCGCGGCTGATGAAGCGGTTCATCACCATATTCATGACCCAGTCCGGCATCGACGACCCGTACCTGCACATCCGCAGGGGGCTGAACCGGCGGGCGGCGGAGATGGTCGACAGCGACTTTTTCGACGAGATGGTCCACGCCGGGCAGCCGCAGCCGCTGCCCGGGGAGCGCACCGACGAGCTGCGCTTCCGGCTGGACCGGCTGGAGATCGAGCGGCTCATGCGCATCGCCACCTATTCGGACCACTGGAATCCGGAGACCTTCTCCATGGACGCGATGATGAGTTCCGGGCTGGCCGAGGAGGTCCGCGAGGGCACCGACATGCTCGATCCCATGTTCGACCGGCTCGGCCGTGACGGCGAGACGCGGCTGCGCATCCTGTACCTGCCCAACCGCGCGGGCGGCATCCTGTTCGATCTCAAGGTGGTCAAGGCTCTCCGGCGGCTGGGCCACCGGGTGGTCCTGGCCCTGAAGGAGGGGTTCTTCTTCGAGCATCCGACCTTCTGGGACCGCGATACGGACATCGAGCTGGCGCGCGCCTTCAACGGGGCGCACTTCGTCAGCGAGGACAAGCTGTCCAAGAACCAGCTCCTGGCGCTGATGAACCAGCACCCGTTCCTGGTCATTTCCGACGGCACGCGCGAGAAGTTCAACCCGTACCGGTGCTCCGTGACCTTCGCCCGCGCCTGGAAGGAGTGCGACATGATCCTGGCCAAGGGCGAGGAGATGCACGACCGGCTCATCGAGAACGGGCACGAGTTCACCAGGGACATCGTCAACTTCTTCCGCGACCGCAAAGGCCGGTTCCAGGTCCATTTCCGGGCCAAGCCGGACCGCATCCGGTCCTTCTCCGAGCAGTACATCACCTCCAAGGCCGAGGAGATCATCCGCGAGATGCGGGTGGCCCGCGCCCAGGGGCGAACGGTCATGTTCTACTCCGGAATCATCGGCTCGGTGCCGGGCCAGACAAAGGCCGCCATCGAGGTCATCACCACCTACGTCACCCACCTGCGCAATCAGCTGGACGAAGCCTATATCATCAATCCCGGCGAGCACTTCGAGGAGGGCATGGACGCCGACGACCTGATGTTCATGTGGGAGAAGGTCCAGCGCAGCGGGTACATCAATGTCTGGCGTTTCCAGACGTATTTCGATATTGAGAAGAGCTTCGAGCTGATGGGCAGGAAGGTGCCGCCGGTCTGGACCGGCAAGGACGCCACCTATTCCACCGGCTGCACCAAGGAGATGCACATCGCCCTGGACGTGCAGAAGGCCCATCCGGAGTTGCAGATCATCGGCCCCAGCCCCGAGAAATTCTTCCGCAGAAGGGAGTACGGGGTGGGCAAGTTCTGCGACGTGGCCATCGACTCCTGCGGATAGAGAACCGAAAAGACAAACGCCGAATGCGGAAACCATACCCTGAAATCAAGACAACCGCCGGGCGCGCGCTCCGGCTGCTGTTGGCCGTGTGCTGCCTGGCCGCGCTCATGTCCTGCGTCAAGTACGGGCCGATCTATCGCGGCCAGGTGGAGGACCCCGCCCCGTCCGCCGGGGAGGCCGTGGCCGAAGGGGAGACCGGGGAGGCCGCTCCCTGCGCCGTGGGCGAGGAGCCGGAGAGCGGGCTGACCGGGCTGTACCGCGCCCGCGTGGTGGACCGGCTGTCGCTCAAGCCGGTGCGCGAGCCGCTGTCCATTCCAACCTGCGACATGTTCTTCCCCCTGTCCAACGTGGAGGGCGCCGAAAACCTGGCCCGGCTGGACATCCGCAGCCAGGGCCTGACCTCCTGGACCGCCCTTGAGGACCCGGTGCAGCGCAGCCTGGAATACGCCCTGAACATGCCCAAGGACGAGCCCGCCCTGGCCCGGCCCGGCATGTCCCTGACCTGGGGCCAGGTTGTCCGCTCGCTGGAGGAATTTCTCGACCTGCTGCCGCTGCTCGACTCGGACCCCGACCTGCTGGCCGAGCGGTTCGTGTGGTACGGCATGCGCCAGAAGCCGCTCATGACCGGCTATTACACCCCGGAGATCGAGGCCAGCCTCGAACGCATCCCCGGCTACGACTTTCCCATCTACGGCGTGCCGGACGACCTGCGCTACGGCCCGGTGCGCGGCCACGCCCAGTTCTACCGGGTGGAGAAGGGCAGCGTCCTGCCTTACTACCGCCGGGGCGACGTGGACATCGACAAGGTCCTGTCCGGGCGCGGCCTGGAGATCGCCTGGGCCAAGGATCCGGTGGACGTCTTCTACATGCAGGTGGAAGGGTGCGGACGGCTGCGGCTGCCCGACGGGACCACCCGCAACGTGCTCTACGGGGCCAAGAACGGCTACGGGTTCCGTTCCCTGGGCCGCATCCTGCACTCCAAGGGGCTGCTTGCCGACGGGCATCTGGCCAAGGAGCACGTAAAGGAATATTTCGCCAGCCATCCCGAACAGATGTTCGAGCTGATGGCCGAAAACCGGAGCTACGTCTTCTTCCGGCTGGAGAACTCCCCGCCGGAGGGGACCATAGGAAAGCCGTTGACGCCGATGGTTTCACTGGCTACAGACCGAAAGCTCCTGCCGCTCGGCAGTCTGCTGGCCTTCGAGGCCGAGATTCCCGAAGCCGCCGGGGGACGTCCCTCGGGCAAGCGCAAGGTCGCGGGCATCGGCCTGGCCCAGGACACCGGCACGGCCATCCAGGGGTCCCGCGTGGACTATTACATAGGCGAAGGCAACGAGGTCGCTCCCATTGCGAGCAACATCAAGACCGAAGCCACCGTTTACCTCCTCATAAGCAAAGAAGCACTGATCAATGGCTGACATCAATAAAGAGACGATCAAGGAAACCATCCAGGACGCCATCGCCCATCAGACGCGTTCCGTCCTGGACTGGCACTTCGGCGAGCCCGTGTACGAGGGCGACCCCGCCGACGACCTGGCCGGAGTGCGCGGTCTGCGCGAACTCATCGCCCGCCAGCACTGGGCCAACTTCCAGCTCTGGCACGTCGAGGACCGCGCCCGGCGCAAGGACGTCGACGCCAAGGTCATCGCGGACTGCAAGTACGCCATCGACAAGCTCAACCAGAAGCGCAACGACCTCATCGAGCGCGTGGACGAGTGTCTGATCAACATGCTGGAGCCGCTGCTTCCGAGCGACGCGCCGGAGCGCTACAACACCGAGACCGTGGGCGCGGCCCTGGACCGGCTGTCCATCCAGGCGCTCAAGATCTACCACATGAAGGAACAGTGCTCCCGCAAGGACGTGGACGAGGAACACGTCCGCCAGTGCGACGACAAGGTCGGCGTGCTCAAGCGCCAGCACCACGACCTGGAGCGGGCCATCCTCGAACTGCTCGAAGAATATTTTTCCGGGACCAAGAAGCCCAAGGTCTACTTCCAATTCAAGATGTACAACGACCCGAAGCTGAACCCGGAACTCTACGGAACCAAGAAATAGGGGAAGTCCCATGTCCCGCTACGAAACCGTCATCGGCCTGGAAGTCCACGCCCAGTTGAAAACAGAGAGCAAGATCTTCTGCTCCTGCTCCACCAAGTTCGGGAACGAACCCAACGAGAACGTCTGCGCGGTCTGCTCCGGCATGCCCGGCGTGCTGCCCGTGCTCAACGAGAAGGTCGCCGAATACGCGGCCAAGATGGGCCTCGCCACCGACTGCGTGGTGAACCTCAAGTCCGTGTTCGCGCGCAAGAACTACTTCTATCCCGACCTGCCCAAGGGGTATCAGATTTCCCAGTTCGAGCTGCCCATCTGCGAGCACGGCCATGTCGATATCGAAGTGGACGGCGTGAAGAAGCGCGTCGGCCTGACCCGCATCCACATGGAAGAGGACGCGGGCAAGAACATCCATTCCGCCGCCGACAACGCCAGTTTCGTGGACCTGAATCGCACCGGCGTGCCGCTCATCGAGATCGTGTCCGAGCCGGACATGCGTTCGGCCGAAGAGGCCGTGGCCTACCTCAAGGAGCTGCGCAACGTGCTGCTCTACCTGGGCATCTGCGACGGCAACATGGAGGAGGGCTCTTTCCGCTGCGATGCCAACGTCTCTGTCCGGCCCGAGGGCCAGGCCGAGTTCGGCACCCGCGCCGAGATCAAGAACCTGAACTCCTTCAAGCACATCCAGAAGGCCATCGAATACGAGGTCGGCCGCCAGATCGACCTGGTGGAGGACGGCGAACAGGTGGTCCAGGAAACCCGGCTGTACAACGTGGACAAGGGCACCACCCACTCCATGCGGAGCAAGGAGGAGGCCCACGACTACCGCTATTTCCCGGACCCGGACCTGGTGCCGCTGGTCCTGGACCAGGCGTGGATCGACGCATGGCGCGCCGAATTGCCCGAACTGCCCGCCGCCAAGCGCCAGCGGTTCATGGCCGAATACGGCCTGGCCGACTACGACGCGGCCCTGATCAGCGCGGAGCTGGCCGTGGCCGAATACTTCGAGGCCGCGGTCAAGGCGTACGCGGGCGAGCCCAAGAAGGTCACCAACTGGGTGGTCGGCGACCTGCTGCCGTTCTGCAACGAGTCCGGCACCGCCCCGTGCGAGGTCAGGCTCTCGCCGGAGAAGCTGGCCGGGCTGCTCAAGCTCGTGGACGACGGGACCATCTCGGTCAAGATCGGCAAGGACATCTTCCGCGACCTGTGCGCTTCCGGCGACGATCCCGCCGAGTACGTCAAGGCCAAGGGGCTGGTTCAGATGTCCGATTCCTCGGAGCTGGAAGCCATGGTCGACAAGGTCATCGCAGACAACCCGTCCGAGGTCGAGGCCTACAAGGGCGGCAAGACCAAGCTCATGGGCTTCTTCATGGGCCAGGTCATGCGCCTCTCCAAAGGCCAGGCCAACCCCGGCGTGGTGACCAAGATCATTCAGGAAAAGCTATCGTAAGCGGAACCGGGGGAATTTTTCTGTCGCCACGCCGCCAGGAAGTTTCCGAGGGAAGCCATGTCGCGGGGCGGCGTGGAGGTGCGGTTCCCATACTTTGTTTTTTGGACCCAAGGGCGGTGCCCGCACCGTCCGGCGCGAACGAGGAGTCTCGATAACCCTCGTCTACCCTGCGCCGCGATACAAAGTTTTGAAGGGGAGTCCAGAGGGGAAACTTTTTCAAAAGTTTCCCCTCTGGCCGCCGGAGGCAAACTCAATGACCGATCACATTCAGTTTTCGTCCGAGAAGGACGCCTTGATTCTGTTGGACCAGCGGTACCTGCCGAACCGGGAGGACTGGTTCGAGTGCCGGACCACGGACGACATCTGCTACGCCCTGGTGGTCATGGTGGTGCGCGGCGCGCCCGCCATCGGCGTGACCGCGGCCTACGGCTGTTACCTGGCCGGGCGCGAGGTGCAGGGCCTGGGCGGCGACTGGAAGGTGAACCTTGAAGCCAAGCTGGACCAGATCCACGACGCCCGGCCCACGGCGGTGAACCTGCGCTGGGCCGTGCGCGAGATGCGCCGGGTCTGGGAGGAGGCGGGCGACGTGTCCCTTGAGGAGCTGCTCGGAATCTGGCTTGAACGTGCCAGGGAGATTCACGCGGGCGACATCGAGATGTGCGAGCTGATCGGCAAGTTCGGCGGCGCGCTCATCGACGACGGCGACACGGTCATGACCCACTGCAACGCGGGCGCGCTGGCCACGGCGGGCTACGGCACGGCGCTGGGCGTGATCCGGGGCGCGGTGGACCAGGGCAAGAAGGTCTCGGTCATCGCCAACGAGACCCGGCCGTTTTTGCAGGGCGCGCGGCTGACAGCGTACGAGCTGCACAAGGACGGCATCCCGGTGAAGGTGGCCTGCGACAACGCCTGCGCCCTGCTCATGAAGCGCGGCCTGGTGGACAAGGTGGTGGTCGGCGCGGACCGGATCACCGCCAACGGCGATGCGGTGAACAAGATCGGGACCTTCGGCGTGGCGATCATCGCCAAGCGGTTCAACGTCCCGTTCTACGTGGCGGCCCCGCTGTACACCATCGACCTGGAAACCCCCACGGGCGACGACGTGACCATCGAGGACCGCGACCCGCGCGAGGTGACGCACATCGGGGACCACCGCATCCCGCCTGAGGGCGTGGAGGTCTACAACCTGGCCTTCGACCCGACCCCCAATGAATTGATCACCGGCATCATCACCGAGAAGGGCGTGCTCTATCCGCCCTACACGGAGTCCATTCGCAAGCTGTTCGAATAGCTCCGTTCTCAACATGCGATTTCAGGCGGCCCGGCTTCGGCGGGGCCGCCTTTTTTGCGTTCGCCGTCGGGAAATGCGGCATTGACAGGATTGGATGGGAGAACCTATAGATTTAAGCTGCGGTCACATACAAAAATTCAATTGCAGGGATAGGTTATTGCATGAAGATGAAAAGTGCCAACACCGCCATCACCGTTCTCATTTCCTTCATCCTGATTTTCACGATCGCAGCCGGAGTGACCTGGGTCAGTTCGAACACTCGCAAGACCGTATTCAAGGAAGTACAGTCGGCCATGCACAATGCCGTGGAGCAGAACATGGCCGCGCTCGGCAACTACATCAGCCAGACCGGAAGCATGGCCCACATGCTGGCCTCGCAGCAGGCGGTCCGGGACGCGCTGGAGGGGAGGGACGCGCTGTCCGCCGACTGGCTCTTCAAGGACCTCCTTGCGTCGTCCGACAACTACTGGGCGGCCTTTGCCTTCGACAAGCGGGGCATCGTGGTCGCCGGATGCAACGCCAAGGGCCAGAACATGGCCGGGGCGGACCGCAGCACGCGCGCCTATGCCAAGGCCGTGCTCGGGGGCAAGGTCGACACTTTTCTTTCCGATGAGATTCTGATCTCCAAGAGCGGGGGCGGCATCATGATCTTCGCCACGGCCAGCGCTGTCCGCGATCACGCGGGCGAGGTCATCGGCGGGGTCGGGCTGTTTCCCAAGTGGGACGCCTTCACCTCCAAGTTCATCGACCCGATCCGCGTGGCCGGAGAGGGGTACGGGTTCATGCTCGACGCCAAGGGGCGGATCATCGCCCACGCCATGGACAAGGAGCTGTATCTCAAGGACCTGAGCGACATGGAGTTCGTCAAGACGGCCATGACCGAGCGAAAGGGCGGCACCGCCTACGAGTGGAACGGCCGGATGAAGTACATGGTCTTCGACACCCTGCCCGACATGAACTGGACCATGGTCATGAGCGCCTACGAAGACGACATGGGCGCCGCGGCCGCCAAGCAGCGCAATCAGCTGGCCGTGGGCGGGGCCGTGGTCTGCCTGCTGTTGATCGGGGTCATGGTCTTCATCATCCGCAAGCTGGTGACCAACCCCGTCAGGAACATCCTGAACTTCGCCTCCGAGGTGGCGGACGGAAACCTCAACGCCGAACTGACCGGGAGCTACCGGTTCGAGTTCAAGGGGCTTTCCGGGCAGATCGACATCATGGTCGACGAGTTGAAGTCCAAGCTCGGCTTTTCCGAGGGCGTGCTCAAGGGCGTGGTCCTGCCTTGCGGCCTGACCGGGCCCGATTTCCGCATGCTGTGGGTCAACGAGCCGCTCCTCCGGTTGCTCGAATGGGACGGCAGTCCCGAGGATTATGTGGGCATGCCCGCCTCCGAGTTCTACTACCGCGATGCGGACAGGGAGACCATGACCCAGCGGGCCATCGGCGAGAACCGGTCCCTGAGCGAGGAGATCGGCTACACCACGCCTTCGGGACGCGAGCTGGTCCTGGCCATGACGGCCACCCCGTTCCACGACATGGACGGCCGGCTGCTCGGCTCCCTGACCCTGCTCATCGACATGACCGAGATCCGGGCGCAGCAGAACAGGATCGAGGAGCAGAACGAGCGCATCTCGCAGACGGCGGCCATGGCCGAGGAGATTTCACAGAGCCTGAGCAAGGCCGCGGACGACCTGTTCTCCCAGATCGAGCTGGCGTCCCACGGCGCGGAGCGGCAGCGGGAGCGGGCCACCGAGACCGCCGCCGCCATGGAGGAGATGAACGCCACGGTGCTGGAGGTGGCGCGCAACGCCAGCCAGGCCGCCGAGGATTCGGACACCGCCCGCAGGAACGCCCAGGACGGCGAGCGGATCGTGGGCCAGGTGGTCGACGCGGTCGGCGACGTCCAGGCCCAGGCCGACAACCTCAAGGTCTCCATGGAGGACCTGGGCCAGCGGGCCGGGGAGATCGGCAAGGTCATGGAGGTCATCACCGACATCGCGGACCAGACCAATCTCCTGGCGCTCAACGCGGCCATCGAGGCGGCACGCGCGGGCGAGGCCGGTCGCGGATTCGCCGTGGTCGCGGACGAGGTCCGCAAGCTGGCCGAGAAGACCATGGCCGCCACCCGCGAGGTGGGCGACGCCATCGGGCGCATCCAGGCCATGACCCGGGACAGCATCAAGGCCACCGAGGCCGCCGTGGCCTCGGTCTCGCGCAGCACCGGGCTGGCCGAGGACTCGGGCCGCGCCCTGCAGGAGATCGTGGGCAACGTGGAGAACGCCTTTGACCAGGTCCGGACCATTGCCGCCGCTTCGGAGCAGCAGTCCGCCACCAGCGAGGAGATTAACCGCGCCACCGAGGAGGTCAACGCCATCTCCCAGGAGACCTCGCAGGTCATGCGCGAGGCCTCGGAGGCCATTCGCGGCATCGCGGACATGGCGGGCCGCCTGAACTCGGTCATCGAGCAGATGTCCGCCTAGGCGGGCCGGCTCGCGGACCGTGGTTGAACATTGGACTCGACAAGTAAATGAAGATAGGCTAATTCCGCGCTTCCCCGTGCAGGGAAGCGCGGGGTCTTTTTTTGTTTTCGATTCACGAAACATCCGGAGTCGCACATGCTGCCTATCGTTGCCCTGGTGGGGCGCCCCAATGTGGGCAAATCCACCCTTTTCAACCGACTGCTGAGAAAGTCGCGTTCCATCACCCACGACATGCCGGGGGTGACGCGCGATCGCATCTACGGCGAGTGCATCATGGGCGAGACCCGGTTTGACCTCATCGACACGGGCGGCATGGTCCTGGAGTCCGAGGCCACCCCTGAACTGTCCAAGGACTTCGAAGACGAGATCTTCGAGCAGGCCCAGGAGGCCATCAACGAGGCCAACGCCATTATCTTCGTGGTGGACGGCAAGGAGGGGCTGACCCCGCTGGACCGACAGGCGGCGGAGTTCGTGCGCCGTTCGGGCAAGCCCGTGCTGATGCTGGTGAACAAGGTGGACGGCAGCGAGTTCGAGGCCCAGATGACCGCCGAGTTCCATGAGCTGGGCATCGAGTTCCTGCCCGTTTCCGCTGCCCACGGCTACAACCTGCACGAGGTGCGCGACCGGGTCCGGAAGTACGTCCGCGACCTGGGGCTGCCCGAGCACGAGGACGACGGCGTGGAGAAGGGCCTCCGGCTGACCATGCTCGGCCGTCCCAACGCGGGCAAGTCCTCGATCATCAACGCGGTCATCGGCAAGGACCGGCTGATCGTCTCGGACGTGGCCGGGACCACCCGCGACTCCATTGACGTGACCTTCGAGAAGCAGGGCAAGCGCTACACCTTCGTGGACACGGCGGGCGTGCGCAAGCGGGCCAACATCCAGGACCATCTGGAGAAGATCAGCGTCATCCGGGCGCTCAAGAACTCCAAGCGGTCCGACGTGACCATCATGACCATCGACATCACCCTGGGCGTGGGGCGTCAGGACAAGCGGCTGATCGATTTTCTGGCCAAGGAGAAGACACCGTTCATCGTGGTCGTCAACAAGGCGGACCTCGTACCCCGCAACGAGACCAAGCAGGCGCTGAGCCTGTTCGAGGAGGCGTTGCGCGTGGTCCCGCACGTGCCGGTGGTCATGACCAGCGCGCACAAGGGCGTGGGTATCGGCAAACTGCTGCCCCTGGCCGAGACCCTGGCCCAGGAGTGCGCCACCCGCGTCGGCACAGGCGAGCTGAACCGCATCATGCAGGCCGTGGTGGAAAAGCTCCAGCCCCCGGTGGTCAAGCGCAAGCGGGCCAAATTCTACTACGTCACCCAGGCGGACGAGCCGATCCCGACCTTCGTGTTCTTCTGCAACGACCACACCCTGGTCAGGGCGTCCTACGTGCGCTACCTGGAGAACCAGTTCCGCAAGATGCTCGGCATCAAGTCCGCGCCCGTGAACATCGTGTTCCGCTCCAGCCACGACAAGAAGGAGTGGGAGAAGACCAGGGGCATCTCCGCACTGGGCAAGCGCGGCCCGGGCCGCGAGCGCATCGGCGGGGCCAAGACCGCCCGCCACGAGCAGAAATACAAGGCGCTGAAGAGCAAACGCCGCCGCGATGAGGCGGAGCAGAAGGGCCGCCCCGCTAAAAAGGGCAAATAGGGACCATCTTTATTGACAATCCGTCTGGTAAATTGTAGACGGTTTGTCCTTCGAGCGGGTGCAATTCACCCCCGCGAAGAAATTGGAGAAGTGGCCGAGTTGGCTGAAGGCGCACGCCTGCTAAGCGTGTTATGGGTGTAAAGCTCATACGAGGGTTCAAATCCCTCCTTCTCCGCCAGAGATAAAAAGTGGCTTGCGATGTTTTGTTGCAAGCCACTTTTTTTTATGAAAAAAGAGATTGACCTATGGGATGGCGGGGCCGGGTGCGCCGCCATTCTTCGATTAACAGAAAATCCGTAATCGGTTATGGTCGCCGCAGTTTGATCGGGCCGCAGAGCGGCCTCGGGGCTCGACACTAGTTTGAGTTCAACATTTAGCCTATAATATCAACTCTATGCAATACAGTGATTCCCTTCCCGCGCACAACGCCGAGAGCCTGCTGGTCCATTTCCGGCGGGTGGAGCGGCTCAAGGAGCAGGCCACGGAGTTCAAGTCCGTGTACCTGAACCCCCGGCAGCTCTGCGATCTGGAGATGCTCCTCAACCGGGCCTTCTACCCCCTGGAAGGGTACATGTGCCGCGCGGACTACGAGAGCGTGCTGGCCGACATGGCCCTGGCCGACGGCACCCTGTGGCCGCTGCCCATCTGCCTGGGCGTGACCGAGGAGTTTGCCGCGACCCTGACCCCCGGCGAGGGGATCGCGGTGCGCGATTCCGAAGGGTTCATGCTCGCCGTGCTCACCGTGAGCGACGTCTGGAAGCCGGACCTGGCCGCCGAGACCTTCGCCATCTTCGGCGAGGACGGGGATCACTCCGTCGCTGGGTGCAACTGCGATCTGGAAGACCCCTGGTACGTGGGCGGCCGGGTGGAGGGCATCGCCTTTCCCCAGCGGTACGACTTCACCGACATCCGCATGACTCCGGCCGAGGTCCAGCGGTTCTTCGTCCAAAAGGGCTGGCGCAAGGTCGTGGCTGTGCAGGCAAGCCGTCCGCTGCACAAGGCGGACCGGGCCATGCTGGAGGAGATCGCCCTGGAGGAGGGCGCGAGCCTGCTGCTGTCGCCGCTGCTGTCTCCGTCCATGTATTCCAGCGTGGACCACTTCGTCCTGGTGCGCAGTTTCCAGCAGTTCGCCGACACCTTTCCCCGCAACCTGGCCAAGCTCAACCTGTCGCCCTGGTTCCAGCGCTCCATGGGGCCCAAGGGCGCGCTGCTGCGGGCCATCGTGAACAAGAATTACGGATGCACCCACATGCTCGTCTGGGATTCCGGCAAGATGAAGCCGAGGCTCAACGCCCTGTCCGACGAGTACGAGGCGCACATCCAGTGGCTGTCGGGCTATGCCGAGACCACGGGCGTGATCCCGGTGGCCGAGCACTGCATGTCCCTGGACAAGGCCACGGGCAAGTACGTCAATTCCGCCGATGGCGGGCTGTGCGGCAACGACCACGAAGCCGTGGTGGACCTGCTGGTGAAGGGCGAGCCGATCCCGGACTGGATGTCATTCCCCGGCGTGATCCGCGAGCTGTCGCGGAAGTACAAGCCGCGTTGGAAACAGGGTTTCACCCTGTTCTTCTCCGGCCTGTCCGGGGCGGGCAAGTCCACCCTGGCCAAGGTCCTCTACGTCAAGCTCCTGGAGCTGAACCACCGGCCCGTGACCCTGCTGGACGGCGACATCGTGCGCACCAACCTGTCGAGCGAGCTGAATTTCAGCAAGGAACACCGCAACCTCAACGTGGCCCGCATCGGCTTCGTGGCCAGCGAGATCGTCAAGAACGGCGGCGTCGCCGTGTGCGCGCCCATCGCGCCCTACCCGGAATCGCGCCGCCAGGCCCGGCACATGGTGGAGGAGTACGGCGGGTTCATCGAGATTCACGTCAGCACGCCGCTCTCGGTCTGCGAGCAGCGCGACCGTAAGGGCATCTACGCCAAGGCGCGCGCGGGCATCATCAAGGGACTGACCGGCGTGGACGACCCGTACTTCGAGCCGGAGAACCCGGAACTGCGTATCGACACGTCGGAGCTGACGCCCAACGAGGCGGCCCACGAAGTGCTGATGTTCCTGAGCGACAACAAGTACATCTGATACCCGGGGCGCTTGTCGGGACTTTTCCCTATGGCGGGCGGGACCGGTCTTTGCTACCTGGTTCATATCTTGAGAGAAGGCGCTTCCCGTGGGAGCCGCCGGCGATGGGGGACGGGATATGGCGACCAAAGGGAACGGTTCGGCCAACGGCCGGGAGTTCAAGGTCATGCGGGATCACTGGGCCGATCACCGCATCTACTTCGGCGCGACCGTTCACGTCAGCAAGGTCATGGAGCGCGAGAAGCTCGCCGGGCGTATCATCGGCCTGTCCGAATACAAGTACCTGATCCTGGAAATCCCCCTGGTTATCGGTCACCGGGCGCGTTATGCCCCCGGCTCCACGGTGGTCGCCAAGTTCGTCAGCGAGGCCACGGTCTACGGCTTCTACTCCGAGGTCCTGCAACTCCAATACGACCCGGCCCCGATCATGTATCTCAAGTATCCCACCGAGGTGGAGTCCTTCGAGTTCCGCTCGTCCAAGCGGTTCGTGTGCAACGTCCCGGCCCGGATGTACAACGACAACGCCCATTACTATTGCCTGATCAGCGACATCAGCTCGGGCGGCTGCCACCTGACCGTGCACCAGCACAGCCTCAAGGGCGGGGAGCACATCGCCGAGGGGGAGCGGGTCCGGCTGCTGCTCAACCTCTACGGCCTGGGCGAGCTGTCTCTGGACTGCAAGGTGCGCGGCGTCAAGAAATCCGCGGCCGGGCATTCCTATGGCGTGGAGTTCGATACACAGGGCGAGTCCTACGGTCGTTTGGAAAAATATCTCGATATGTTGTGCAGTTAGCCTTTCGCGGCCGGGTCGCATCTCAGGGGCGGCGGTTCCGCCGGGTCCATCTTGATGCCCGAAGCCCGGAAGGTATTGAAATTGCAATCAGTCGTGCTTAGATACTGGTATCGTCAATGTTGTGAACCGTAAACGGTGGGATGATGGTCGAATTTCTGGCCCAGTCTGATTACCTCCGGGAGGTGCAACGCACCTTCGGCAGCTCCGGACATCTCAATGTCATGGAGCTGTTGACCCAGGCGCTGTCCCTGGCCATCCCCCTGGCCGTGGTCTACCTGCTGTGGCGCTTCCGGCTGCTCCTGCTCTACGGGGTGGGGCGCGTCCTCAGCCGCATGCTGTGGTCGGCCCGGCACCGGGCAGTGGAGAACTACCTGGTCTCGCGGGGCGTGCTCATCGAGGTCTGGCTCTTCGAGGACGGCGAACCCCGGCGCAAGGTCTGCGACGCCCGCGTGAACAGCGTCCAGGGCGGCCGCATGGTCCTGCAGGTGCTCAACGCCCAGCCGACCATCGCCCGCCTGAAAAACGCCAGGGTGGTCTGCTATACCAAGCCGTTCGCCTACTCCGGCAAGCGCATCAACGCCTTCGTCACCCTGGTCTCTCACGCGGCCAAGAAGGGGATCGTGCTCAAGGAGCTGTCGATCCTGACGCCCATCCGCTACCAATTCATCATCCGCCGCAAGCACTCCCGCCAGAAGGTCGCCCGCGAGGGGGCCGTGCGGGTCAAGGCGTGGGCCGGGCGCAAGATCAACACCTTCTGGATGGTCAGGCCCGATCTCCAGACCGTGAACAACCCGGCGCGGTACGACGACCGCACCCGGCTCTCCGTGGAGAACATCTCCGCCGGCGGGCTGCGCATGTTCGTGATCAATCCCAAGGGCGATCTGCCCCCGCTGGACAAGGGCAGCCAACTGGTGCTGCGGGTCAGCATCTGGAACCCCAAGACGCGGAAGTACTCGTTCTTCACCGCCCTGGGCACCATCCGCAGCCGGTTCTCGGCGCGCGGCGGGGCCGTCGGGCTGGGCATCCAGTTCACGTCCGAGGGCGAGAAAAAGGGAACACGGTATGCCTGGCATACCGTGCACGGAGAGATCAAGACCTTGGCCAAGTTCCTGGCCAGCATCGAAGGGTAGCGGTTACTTCTTGCGGCAGTCCGGGCAGATTCCGTAGAGGTACATCTTGTGGCGCAGGAGCGTGAAGCCGTGCTCCTTGGCCAGTTGTTCCTGGCGGCGCTCGATGGTTTCGTCCACGATCTCGATGTTCTTCCCGCACCGCTCGCAGATGAGGTGGTCGTGGTGATCCTTGCCGTAGCTCGTCTCGTAGCGGGTCACCCCGTCGGCGAAATCGAGCGGCTCCACCAGTCCGGAGTCGCTGAGCAGCTTGAGGGTCCGGTATACCGTGGCCTGTCCGATGGAGCCGTCCCGCTTTTTGACGCGAGCGTAGAGCTCCTCGGAAGAGAGGTGGTCGTCCTGCTTGAGCAGGGTGTCGAGGATGATCCGCCGCTGGGGCGTCATCTTCAGGTTCTCGTTGGCCAGGTATTCGGCGAAAACGTCTTGCGGGGCTTTCATGGTATATCCCGTCGTTTTGTTTGAATTTCAGTCAATTCTTCTCATACGGGAAGCGAAAGATGGTGTCAAACCGGTTTCGCATTCGGCACGAATGAAAACGGAATGTCCCGAATCCCTTTTGCTCCTTGACATTCCATAGCGCGGTTTCTACAACCATTTTCCCGTTTAGCGGCGCACGTCGCGCCGCATCCACCGGAGAGGTGGCAGAGCTCGGTTTAATGCGCTGGTCTTGAAAACCAGAGATGGGGCGACTCATCCGGGGGTTCGAATCCCTCCCTCTCCGCCAGAAGACATCAACGGCTTATCACGTTCGTGGTAAGCCTTTTTTTGTGATTTGCGGCGCGGGGGGGGCAGGCGTTTTGGTTTTGATCGTTAAGTCAGGTTGTTGTCCCGACATAATAATGGACGACCATGATTCGCGGTAGGATCATGAATACGTGAAGGCAGGCGGCCCGGAGCATCGCTCCTGCGCCGGGAGGACGCTGAACGGCCCGGTCGGGCAACTGCCGCCGGGAAAAGTCCTTTACCATCAAATGGGCACATTGAATGAAGCTCCGTACATTTTTTCTTGCCGGTGTCATCGCCGCGACCCTCTTTTTGGGCATTTGCCAGTTTCTCGCCTCGGAACTGGTGCTGACCAAAGGGTTCCAGGACATGGAAGACGATGAGACGCGTTCCCAGGCCGTCATGGCAAAGGGGATTCTCGACCGGCAGCTTCTGGTTCTGGACAACCTGGCGTTGGATTGGGCCGAATGGGACGACACCTATATCTTTGCCCAGGACGGCGACACCCGTTACGTCGATTCCAACCTCACCCCGGAGACCTTTTCGAGCCAATCGCTCGCTTGCATCGCGATTCAGAACCGCAAGGGAGAACCCGTTTATCTGATGGGGTTCAGGCCGGACGGCAACGTGGACATGTCCCTGGCCCGGGAGATCTATCATCTGACGTCCGGGGAGCTGCCCGCGTTGCCCTGGCTTTCCGGCGGGTTCGGCGGCATCGTCCGCCTGGAGCGCGGGGATCTGGCCATGGTCGTCAAGCGCAGCATCCTTACCAGCTCGAAGTCCGGACCGGCCATGGGGTTCCTTGTCATGGCCCGGCTGATAACCCCCGAGATCATAGGGGAGATATCGTCTCTGATGGGGAAGGAGGTGTCGCTCGATGTCCCGGAGGACATGAGCCGGATGGTCAGGAGCGACCCGCTCTTCGCGGACAACGTGTATCTGGTCCACCCCGATGACGCGACTTCGCTGGGGATCGCCCCCATCACGGACATGAGCGGAAAGGCGGTCGCCCTGCTGAAGGTCTCCGTGAAAAGGGTCATCTCCAAGCAGGGGAAGACCATTTCCTACTTCTATTTCGGCATCATTTTCCTGACCATACTGTTTTTCGCCCTGTTCAGCTATTACCTGCTCAAGAAGAAGGTCCTGGACCGGCTCGACCTGCTCATGGCCCGGCTTTCCCGGCGGGAAAAGGGCGAGGTCGCCGCTTCGGCAATCACCATCGGCGGGAGCGACGAGATTTACGATCTGAGCGTCTTTCTGGATACCATGTTCGACCGCGTGGACAGTTCGAAAAAGGCCATTCTGGCGCAGTCGGAGGAGATTCGGGAGAGCGAGGAATTCCTGTCCCAGCTCTTCCACTCCATTGAGGCGGGCGTCCTGCTGATCGACCCCGAGACGCGCAACATCGTGGCCGTGAACCGATTCGCCCAAAAGATGATCGGCCGGTCGGAGGACGAGGTGGTGGGCAAGATATGCCATCAACTGACCTGCCCGGCGGAACAGGACAACTGCCCCATCCTGGACCTCAATCAGTCCAAGGACATGGCCCGGCGCACCATTCTGCACAAGGACGGCACCGCCATCCCGATCATGAAAGCCGTTTCCATGATCTCCAGGGGAGACAAGCAGCTGTTGCTCGAGACGTTTGTCGACATCACCGAAGCCGAAGAGAACCGCCTTGAACTGGAGAAGTCCAAGAAGGAACTGGAGCAGAAGGTCGAGGAGCGGACCGCCCACCTGCGGGGGATCATCGATACCGCCAAGAACGGCATCATCGTCATCGACTCACGGGGGTTGATCAACGAATTCAGCCCGGCGGCGCAGGAGATATTCGGATTCACCAGGGACGAGATCATCGGCCGAAACGTCAACCTGCTCATGCCCGGGGAGGTGGGCATGGCGCATGACGGGTATCTGCGGAACTGGAATCAGGGAGGCGCGGCAAAACTCCTCGGCAACCAGACCGTGGTTCAGGCCAGAAGGAAGGACGGTTCCATATTCCCCATGGAGATCGCGCTCAACTGGGCGGTGGTCAACGGCAACCCCATATTCGTGGCGGTGATGAGCGACATCACCGAGCGCATGGCCATGGAGGACGAGATCAGGAAGAGCCGGGAGCGCTATCAGCGGCTGGTCGAGGACCTGGCCGGCCGGTTCGCCATCTTCAGCCACACGCCGGAAGGGGAGGTGCTCTTCATCGGCGAGAGCTCGATGTCCGTTTTCGGCCAGCCCAAGGAAAAGGTCATAGGCCGGAAGTGGCAGGACGCGGTCAACTGGCTGCCCGGCATCGTGGAACGGGCGGAGGCCGCTTTCCGGGAGGCCATGCGGCGCAAGCAGCCTGTCCTGGAGATAGAGATGGCCTACCTCCATGCCGACGGCACAAAGCACGAACTGCTCAACTCGATGCATCCGGTCTTCAACGAGAACGGGGAACTCGAAACCATCGAAGGGATCATCGAGGACATCACCAGCAGGAAGGCGGTGGCCAAGGCCCTGGCCGAGGCCAAGGAGGAGGCCGAGCAGGCCACCAGGGCCAAATCGGACTTCCTGGCCAACATGTCCCACGAGATCCGCACGCCCATGAACGCGATCATGGGGCTGTCGCATCTGGCACTGCAAAGCGACCTCAACGACAAGCAGCGGAGCTACATCGAGAAGGTCCATGTCTCGGCGGAGAATCTGCTTGGCATCCTCAACGACATCCTCGACTTCTCGAAGATCGAAGCCGGAAGGATGGATATGGAGCTCACCGACTTCTTCCTGGGCGAGGTGTTCGAGCACCTGGCCGGCGTCCTGGGGTTGAGGGCTCAGGAGGCCGGGCTCCAGCTCATGTTCGACCTGCCTTCGAATCTGCCCACGGCCTTGGTGGGCGACCCCCTCCGGCTGGGACAGGTGCTGCTCAATCTCGGGAACAACGCGATCAAGTTCACCCCTCGGGGCGAAGTCGTGATCTCGGTCCGGGGCGAGGAAGAGACGGAGGAAGAGGTCGTTCTCCACTTTTCGGTCCGGGACACGGGCATAGGCATGACCGCGGAGCAGCGGAACAAGTTGTTCCAGCAGTTCAGCCAGGCGGACACGTCCACCACCCGCAAATATGGCGGCACGGGCCTCGGCCTGGCGATCTCCAAGAAGCTGACCGAGATGATGAACGGAGCCATCTGGGTCGAGAGCGAATTCGGCGTGGGCAGCACCTTCCACTTCACCGTCCGCCTGAGAAAGCAGGCGCGGCCGCCCAAGTGGGATGAGTACCTGGACATAAACCCCGTGCACGTCCTGGTGGTGGACGACAACGGCACTGCGCGGAAGATTTTCGCCGAGATGCTGACCGGGTTCGGGTTCACGTTCGACCTGTCGGATTCCTTCGAGTCCGGGTTGGCCCTGCTGGAAGCCCAGGAGGAAAACCGACGCTACGACTTCGTCATCCTGGACTGGGACCTGCTCGGCATCACCGGGGGCGACATGGTCCGGGTCATGACGGAGAGTCCGGACATCCCGCACACGCCGAAGATCATCTTTGTCTCGGCATACGGCACGTTCAACATCGACAATGAAACCAAGAACGACCCTGCCGTGGTGGGCGCGCTGAGCAAGCCCATCCTGCCTTCGACCCTGCTCGACACCATCATGGAGGCCGAACAGGGAGTGACCAAGCGGGCGAGCCGGACCGGGTTCCGCCGCGACGAGCTGGGCCAGATGACCGCCAAGCTGCGCAAGGCGCGGGTCCTGCTGGTGGAGGACAACGAAATCAATCAGGACGTGGCCGTGGACCTGCTGACCAGCAACGGCCTTGACTGCAAGGTCGCGAAGAACGGCCTTGAGGCGTTGGCGATCCTGGAGCGGGAGGAATTCGACTGTGTGCTCATGGACTGCCAGATGCCGGTGATGGACGGGTACGCCGCCACCAGGGAGATTCGCAAGATTGACCGTCTCAAGACGCTGCCGATCATCGCCATGACCGCCAACGTCATGGCCGGGGACAGGGAGAAGTCCATAGAGGCGGGCATGAACGACCACATCGGCAAGCCCATACGGGTTCAGGAACTCTTCGTGACCATGGGGAAATGGGTCAAGGTTCCCGAGAGGCAGGCGTCCTCCGCGCAGCCGGAAGCGGACCTCGGACTGTCGGGCCTGCACGGCATCGACGTGGCGGTCGGGCTGCGGTACGTCCAGGGCAAGGAATCGCTGTACCGCTCCTTGCTGAGCAAGTTCGCCAAAAATTATGAGGATTTCGGAAGGAGTTTCTCGGCAGCCCGCCGGGAGGACGATGCCAGCGCCGCCGAACGGTGCGCGCACACCCTCAAGGGGGTCGCGGCCACCATCGGAGCCACCGGGGTCGGCGAGCGGGCCCTGGCCCTGGAACTGGGCTGCAAGGGACAGGCTCCAGCCGAGGAGATCGACCGGTTGCTCCAGGACGTGGTCAAGGAGCTGGAGCCGGTCCTGGCGTCCCTGCAACCCCTTGTGGAGCCGTCACCCGAGGAAGCCCGGCCGGAGGGCGCAGAGGATGCGGTTACCGAGGAAACGCGCGCCTGCCTGCGCCAGTTGCGCGTGTTGCTCGAAGAGTCCAATGCCGAAGCCCTGGTTGTGGCCGGGAAGCTGCGCTCCATGCCGGGGATCAGGAGCGCCGACAGTGACGTCAGGGCGTTTTTCAGGGCCGTGGACAACTATGATTTCGATGAGGCTCTCAAGAAACTGGACGCGCTCGGATTGTCCTGATGTTCGGCGGTCCGTGGTCGATCCCTTGCTTTCGCGGGATGCGTGAGGCCCGCCCTTTCGAGGGCGGGCCTTTTGTTGTGGGATGTCGTCCAGGAGCCAGGCGCGGGGAGCGGGCGGAGCCGGTTCAGGACCGGGCTTCCGCCTGGGTGCCGCGCGTTCAGCCCCAGATTTTATCGGGCATGTAGGGGTGGGTGCCTTCGATGACGTCCAGGCCGGACTTGGCGAAGATCTTGGTGACCACGTCGTCGTAATGGGGGCAGTGGTCGGACAAACAGGGGCCGATGTGGATCTTGGTGGGCTGCTCCTTGAGGGGCAGGTTCCAGAGCTTCACCTGGGCCAGTCGCTGGACGACGCTCGCCCCGGGACAGCCGCCGCAGTTCAGAATGCCCAGGACCTCCGCCTCCATGTCCTTGTAGCGCTCGAACTGGCCCTCGCGCCGGTTGAAGGCCACCATGCAGCGGGAGCAGCCGATGCACACGTCGTCCATGGTGTTTCGGCAGCCGATGATCAATATCTTTTCCATATTCTCCTCCACGGTGATGGGTGTTTTTCATCCCATCACTCATTTGAATGATTGAGTCAATATTCATACTTCAACAGGCATGAATGGCGGGAGAATCGGAGGGGAAGAGCTATTTCGCGGATCGTGTGGGGATGCCCGCCAGGGCCAGGTGACGGTAGATGCTCGGAATGCTCAGGCCGGAGAGTCGGCTGGCCCTGGGGATGTCGAAGTCGCAGAGGTCCATGAGCTGCTGGAAGTAGGCGCGGTCGCGCATGGACTTGTAGTCCGCGTAGGACTGGATGGGGGCGTCCGAAGGGGGGGGCGTCGGTTTGGATTGCTGCTTCCGGGGCTTGCCCTTGTCCAGGGTGGAGACCCGGACGTTGCCGGGCAGGTGCTTGGGGTAGATGACCGGCTCGTGGCCCGCGGCGATGACCGCCGCCTCCATGACGTTGCCCAGCTCGCGAACGTTGCCCGGCCAGGTGTAGGCCGTGACGACCTTGGCGAACTGCTTGGAGAGCCGCTTGCGCGACAGCCGGTAGCGGTCGCTGGCGGCCTGCGAGAAATGCTCGGCCAGCAGGGTCACGTCCCGGTCCCGGTCGCGCAGGGGCGGCAGGGGAATCTCCAGGGTGCGCAGCCGGAAGAGCAGGTCCGGACGGAAGGTCCCGGCGCGGGTCATGGCCTCCAGGTCCCGGTTGGTGGCCGCCACCAGCCGGAAGTCGCTGGTCTGTTCGCGGCCGGAACCGACGGGCCGGAAGCGGTGTTCCTGGAGCACGCGCAGGAAGGATTTCTGGAGGGCCGGGGGCAGCTCGCCCACCTCGTCCAGGAACAGGGTCCCGGTGTCCGCCTCGGCCACCAGCCCCCGGTGGTCGCCGTGCGCCCCGGTGAACGCTCCCTTGACGTGCCCGTAGAGCACGCTTTCGAGCAGGCTCTCCGTGAGGTTGGAGCAGTCCACGACCACAAAGGGCCCCTTGCGCCGGGAGCTGTTGCGGTGGATGGCCTGGGCCGCCAGCTCCTTGCCCACGCCGGTCTCCCCGAGCACGAGCACCGAGGCCTCGCTCTCGGCGGCCCTGGCCATGAGCTGCTTGGCCCGGTTGATGGCCGGGGAGTCGCCGATGATGGCCCCGGCGTCGAACTCCGGGACCGGCTCCCGCGTGGCCACCTTGTCCTCGCGGTACTTCAGCGCGCTCGCCAGGGACGATTTGAGGATGGACGGGGTGGCCGGTTTCTGGATGTAGTCCCACGCCCCGCTGGTCAGGGTCTCCTGGGCGCCGAAGTTGTCGCGCAGCCCCGTCAGGACGATGATCTCCGGCCCGCCGGGGGCGGCGGAAAGCTCGTTGATGGCCGTGTGGCCGTCGCCGTCGGGCAGGCTCAGGTCCAGGTAGATGACGTCCACCCCGGACCGGGCGCGCTCGATGCCCTGGCCCAGCCCGTGGGCGGTCAGGACCTCGTGGCCGAGGTCCCCGAAACACCGGGAAAGGCCGCTGCGGATGAGTTCGTCGTCGTCGATGATCAGGATGCGCGCCATGGCTGTCTATGACCTGTATTTGTTGACGTTTTCCACCAACGTGCGGGGCGACATGGGTTTCATGACGAACCCGGACACCCCGGTCTCGCGGGCCTGGGCCTCCAGCCTCGGCTCCACGTGGCCGGTGCAGATGACCACCCGGGTTCCGGGCGCGTGCTCCAGGATGCGGGCGGCCATCTCCATGCCGGTCATGTCGGGCATGGACTGGTCCGTGATGACCAGCTCGAACTGGCCGCGCCCCCGGAAGAATTCCTTCAGCCCCTCGGTCCCGCCGTCCGCGGTGAAGACCTCATAGCCCGCGTCGCGCAGCACGCGCTGCATGGCCTGGAGCGCGCCCGCGTCGTCGTCCACCAGCAGCAGTCGGCCGGTGGAGCGCACGGCGGGCTTGGTCTCGCGGGCCAGGGTCTTGACCTCCGGCGTGGGGGTACAGGGCAGGTAGACCGTGAAGGTCGTGCCTTTGCCCGGCCTGGAGTCCACGCGGATGGAGCCGCCGCTGCAGGTCACGATGGCGTGGACCACGGCCAGCCCCATGCCGGTGCCGCCGCTCTTGGTCTTGCTGGTGTAGAACGGCTCGAAGATGCGCTCGGCGCTGCCCGGCTCGATGCCGTGGCCGGTGTCCGAGACGGTCAGGACCACGTGGTCGCCCAGGGCCAGTCCGTTGTGTGGGGCGTCCTTGCGCGATTCCAGGCGCAGGTTGGAGACCCGGACCGAGAGCGTGCCGGCCCCGGACATGGCCTGGACCGCGTTGCGGCAGAGGTTGAGCAGGACCTGCTGGATCTGCGAGGGGTTGGCCAGCACGCAGTCGCGCTCGGCCGAAAAATCCGTCTCCAGGGTGACGTGCTCGGGCAGGGTTCCCTGGAGGATGCCGAGGTTCTCACGGGCCAGCGGGGTCAGGTGCAGGACCGACCGGGTGACGTCCTGCTGGCGGCTGTATTCCAGGACCTGCTCCACCAGGTCGGCGGCCTTGTACGCCGCGCGCAGCGCCTCGGCCAGGGGCGGCTCCACCTCGGTCCCGTCCGCCTTGCCCAGGGCGTAGTCTACATTGAAGATGATCGGGACCAGATTGTTGTTCAGGTCGTGGGCGATGCCTCCGGCGAGCACGCCGATGGCCCGCATCTTCTGGGCCTGGAACAGCTCGCGCTCCACGCGCTTGAGCTCGGTGATGTCCACGCCCAGCTCCATGACCAGGGGATCGCCGTTCTCGTCCTCGAAGGGATAGTCGTAGATGTGGAAGGTCCGCCCCTCGTCGTCGGTGAACTGCCAGTCCACGGGCTTTCCGGTGTCGAACACCCGGAAGGTGGGGCAGTGGGGGCACGGGTCGTCCCGGCCGCCGAACATCTGGTAGCACTTCCTCCCCTTGACCTCGCCGTAGAACGCCAGGGTCTTCTTGTTGGCGTAGGCCACGGAATAGTCGCGCCGCTGCATGTAGACGAATACCGGCAGCTCGTTGACCACGTCGAAGAAGAGCTTGCGGCCGCGCTCCCGGAGCATGTCCGACTGGCGGCGCAGCACCTTTTCCTCGCGCAGGGCGGACTTGAGGCGTTCGATCCCGGCGTGGCGCAGCAGCTCGACGGCCACGGTGTTGTCGGGCAGCCGGACCGTGCGGCAGGTCATCTCCTCGCGGTCGCTCCCGGACGTTATCTCCACGGGCAGGCTCAGGTCCACTCCGGTCAGGTCCGCCTCGTCCAGGCCGCCGAGCAGGGCGCGGCGCAAACAGTCAGGCAGCGGCAGGGTGGCGAGACGCCGTCCCTCCGGGAAGGGCGAATCGGGCGGCAAAAGGCGGCAGAAGGCGTTGTTGGCGTAAACGATTTGCTGCGCCCCATCCACGATGACGAGCGGGTTGGCGCTGTGCCGGGCAAAGACTTCCAGTGTGGAGGCCATCGGTTTCCATTGTCCTGATTTGAAAATTACAATTTTCTACATTTTAAACATGCAATCAGCATAGTTCCAATTGCAGAAAATTACAATGCTCGTGTATTTTGATATAAATACTTATAATAATTCTATAAAATTGTTTAACGCAAATGTGGTAAGCGTTCTTGTTTTTAAGAATGCGATTCTAAATTTTAATAAATGAGAGAGATCGAGGGAGGCATGAACGTCGAGCGAGTGGCTTGTTGTATCGCATAACCACTTGAAATCGATGTTGATAGCTTGCGAAGCGGTGAAATGGCACGAGCCTTGTAGTTGCGGCAGGAATTACATTGATGAAAATTGCCTCGGATGGGGTCCGGGCAAACAATGTCATAAATTGCCAAAATAAGGGAAAGAGACGATGAGCCTGCCAAAAACACCCTCAATCGACAGCATCAAGAAGCAGATTCGAGACAACGACATCCAGTTCGTCCGTTTCGAGCAAGCGGATCTGTACGGCGTGTCCCGAAGCAAGACCGTCCCGGTCGGCGCCTTCATGGACTATATCGAAAACGGCCTGAATTTTTACGGCGGCCTGCTCGGCCTCGACATCCAGTCCATGGTCCCCACCGGCACCGGGTACGCGGAGGAGGTCTCTTTCGAGGACCACTGCACCGTGCCCGACCTGTCCACCTTCACGGTCCTGCCCTGGGTCCCGAACACCGCCAACATCACCGTTGATCCCTACTGGTACGACGGTCGCCCGGCCATGGCCTCCCCGCGCCTGCTGCTGAAGAAGATCATCAACGAGTTCGACGCCCTGGGCTACATCTGCCGCCTGGGCTACGAGTTCGAGTTCTACGTCTTGGACAAGGAGACCCGGAAGCCGGTCTACGACGGCCAGCCGATCTTCGTGACCCTCAAGAACAACTTCGACATCGACTACACCTACGACCTGATGCGCAAGATGGACCAGGCGGGCGTGCGGATCATCACCCAGAACTCCGAGCACGGGCCGGGGCAGCAGGAGATCAACCTCTACTACCAGGACGGCCTGCCCGCGGCGGACACCGCCTTCCTCTACAAGATGGGGACCAAGGAGATATCCCTCCAGCACGGCTACATCGCCACCTGGCTGACCAAGCCGTTCATCAACTCCTCGGCCTCGGGCTCCCATTTCCACGTCTCGCTCATCGACAAGAAGACCGGCAAGAACGCCTTCAACGATCCCGACGCCGAGTACGGTTTGTCCGAGCTGGCCCGCAATTTCCTGGCCGGGCTGCTCAAGCACGCCCGGGCCAACACCATCTTCACCGCGCCCACGGTCAATTGCTACAAGCGGTATCGGATCAACTCCTTTGCCCCGCACACCGCCACCTGGGGCATGGAGAACCGCACCGTGGGCATCCGTCTCAAGGGGTGCCGCGGCGAATCGACCCATCTGGAAAACCGCCTGGCCTGCGGCGGGACCAACCCGTATCTCCTGGCCCTGTCCACCCTGGCCGCCGGTCTGGAAGGCATCCGCTCCAAGCCGGAGCTGGCCGCCCCGGTCCGGGGCATCGCCTACGAGGACGACACCCTGCCCCGGCTGCCGTTCACCCTGGACGAGGCCGTGGAGGCCTTCGAGAACGACACCGACCTGCACTCCGTACTCGATCCCGAATTCATCAAGCTGGTCCTGGCCGTGAAGAAGTTCGAGGTCCGGACCGCGCGCGACAAGTTCGAGGACTACGGCACCCCGGAGTTCAACAACCGCGTCGATCCCTGGGAATGGGACTACTACATGGAGCTTCTCTAACCATTGCACCTCCGCTGCGGGGAGGGGCGCGTACCACTCCCGTCCGCCCCTTCCCGCAGGTGCATTTCAACCCGGAGCATAGATGAAAACCGTTCCCGTCATAGAATTGTCCGGCACCCCCTTCGACATGGGGCTGGCCCACGGCAGGGCGCTCAAGAATTTGATCCGCGAGTTCGTGGACTCCGTGACCGAAGTCCACAGGATGAACAACGGATACCTCTCGGTGGACAAGCCGCCGCTCGAGACGTTCTGCATGAAGAACCTCGGCTTCCTGGAGAAGTTCTCCCCGGACCTGGTGGAGGAGATGCGCGGCATCGCCGAGGGCGCGGGGGTGACCTTCCGCGAGATCCTGTACCTCAACTCCTTCCTGGAGCTGGAGGACCTGCGCGCCCCGTCCGTGGGGGCCAGGGTACTGCCCGACGGGCTGTGGGGCTGCACCACCTTCAACGTCACCCGTGAGGCGGGCGAGGGCGGGCGGGCCTACATCGGCCAGACCTACGACATGGAGAAGTACTACGAGAAGTTTCTCTGCCTGCTGCGCATCACGCCGGAGAAGGGACCGTCCCAGCTGGTGGTCTCCTTTGCCGGCATCCTCGGCCTGAACGGCCTGAACTCGGCGGGCGTGGGCGCGGTCATCAACAAGGTCACGGCCACGGACGCCCGTCCCGGCGTGATCTACCCGTTCATCATGCGCAAGGCGCTGGCCTCCGAGCGCATCGGCGACGCCCTGGGCGCGGCCATCTTCTCGCCGCGCGCGGGCGGCATCAACTACCAGTTCGCCGGTTCCGGCGTGGCCTTCTGCGCCGAGACCTCGGCGGCCTACTACCAATTGCTGGAGATCGACGGCTCCATCGCCCACACGAACCACTTCGTGGGGAGCGACATGCGCCGCTTCGAGACCCCCAACTGGCTGTCCCATGGCGGGTCCATGGTGCGCAGGCAGGTGGCGGACAATTTTCTGAAAAAGCACCGGGGGACGCTCAACCCGGAGAAGCTCAAGGAGCTGACCAGGGACCACACCAACCATCCCCGGTGCATCTGCGCCCACGGGTTCCCCGGCGAGGACCCGAGGACGGCCTTCCATACCGTGTTCGCCGTGATCATGGACCCGGAAGCGGGGTGGCTGGACCTGTGTCCGGGCAACCCGTGCGAAAACGGGTACGAGCGGCACGCGCTCTGACCGTTCCATATTTTGGCTGATGTTGGGTAGCTGGCAAGAATTTTTAACATATCACAAACAGAGGTGTGCAATGGAAAGCAAGAACGTGAAGTTGGAAAAAACCCTGAAGGAATATGATGCCGGTGGGATGAGCCGCCGTTCCTTCCTCCGGACCATGGCGACCCTGGGCGTGGCCACCGCCGTGGCCAACGCCGTGGCCATCTCCCCGCTGGGCGCGCTGAACGCCTTCGCCGCCATCAAGGGCGCCGAGGACCGCGCCTGGGAACTGGCCAAGGTGGCCGCCGCCAAGGCGACCAAGAAGAAACTGACCCTGCTGATCCCCACCGGCTCCATCGGCAACATGACTCCCTATGCCGAGAAGTGGAAGACCGAGCTGGGCATCGAGCTGGAATTCATCGAGGAGCCGGACGAGGTCGTCCACACCAAGGGCATGCAGGAGGCCGTGGCCAAGACCGGCCGTTACGACGTGATGATGCCCACCGCCATGTCCTACCCGGACTGGATCGACTCCGGCGTCATCTACGACCTGACCGACTGGACCGAGAAATACGATCCCGAGCTGTTCAACAAGGAGTGGGGCGTCGTCTTCCCGGCCTCCCACCACGCCCAGCTGTACAACGGCCGCGTGGCCGGTCTGCTGAACGACGGCGACCAGATCACCCTGCTGTGCCGCAAGGACTACCTGGAGGACTCCGCCAAGGCCAAGGCGTTCGAGGACAAATACGGCCGCAAGCTCGCCGTGCCCGACACCTGGAAGGAATACTACGAGCTCGCCCAGTTCATGCACGACCCGGCCAACGGGTTCTACGGCTCCCTGGAATACCGCTCCCCGTACTACGTGAAGTGGATGTTCATGCAGCGTCTCGTGTCCAAGGGCATGCTCTACTTCGACGGCGAGATGAACCCGACCTTCAACTCCGACGAAGGCGTGGCCGCCCTGGAAGACATGCTGGCCATGAACGAATACCTGCACCCCGACGCCTTCTCCTTCACCTGGTCCTCCAACTACAACGCCTTCGGGCGCGGCGAGGGCTTCATGAACATCGTCTGGCCGTCCGGCTTCAAGTATTCCAAGGCTCCGTCCACCGGCCCCGCCACCACCGGCAAGATCGCCGCGACGGTCATGCCCGCCGACTTCACCAAGGACGGCACCAAGCTCTACGCGGGCCTGTTCTGCTGGGGCTACGGCTACGCGGTCTCCAAGTATTCGGCCAACCCCGAGCTGTCCTACGCCTACGCCCAGTGGATGACCTCCCCGACCATCTCGGCGGACGCCATCCCGTACCTCGGCGGCTACTCCGACCCGTACCGCGTCAACCACATGCTCAAGCCCACCCAGCGGCTCATCGACACCTACTCCCCGGAGTACCTGCAGACCCTGTACGACAACATGGTCAACACCGTGCCCGACTTCTGCCTGCCCGGCGGTTTCGAGTACCAGGACGCCCTGGACAAGGAAGTCCACGCCTGCATGACCGGCTCCAAGAAGCCCAAGGAGGCCCTGGACCGCGCCGCGCAGAAGTTCGAGCGCATCACCAGGCGCATCGGCAAGGACAAGGTCAAGAAGTCCTGGCTGTCCCTGGCCAAGAACCTCGCCGATCCGATCAAGAAATCCACCGGCGCGGACAAGTGGAGCTAAACCGACACCCATAACCATGAGCCGGTCCGGGGGACATCCCCCGGACCGGCCGGTACCCGACGTGACACAAACACCGTCCAGCACATCCCCCTCCGGCAAGGGCCTGAGCAACAAGGCCATCGCCCGCATCTTCACGGTGCCGGGCCAGGTGGTCTCCGTGCTCGTCCTGGTCATGCCGCTGCTCGTGGCCCTGTACATGAGCTTCACCGACTGGTCGCCCACGCGCGGCTCCCTGTTCGACGCCTTCTTCGTGGGCTTCGAGAACTATTCGGAGCTGCTCGTCTACGACACCCGGTTCATCTATGCGGTCATCAGGACCTTCCTCATCTCCTCGGTCTGCCTGTGCCTCGAATTCACCTTCGGGCTGGGGCTGGCCGTGCTCTTCATGCGCAAGTTCCGGGGCAAGTCCGTGCTCTTCTCGGCCTTCCTCACGCCGATGATGATCCTGCCCGTGGTGGTGGGGTACATCTTCTGGATGCTCTTCCAGTCCAACGGCCCCATCAACCAGATGCTGGAATTCTGCTTCGGGGCCGAGGCCGCGATGGAGTGGTTCAAGCACGCGCCCACGGCCATCTTCGCGGTGATCATCACCGAAGTCTGGCATTGGACGCCGCTCTTCTTCCTGATCCTGCTCTCCGGGCTGAACTCCGTGCCCGAGAACCCGGTGCGCGCGGCGGTCATCCTGGGGGCCAACCCCAGGCAGGTCTTCTGGCGGGTGGTCATGCCGACGCTGAAGCCGGTGATCATCGTGGCCTTCGTCATCCGGGCCATGGAGGTCATCAAGCTGTTCGACGAGGTCTACATGCTCACCCGGGGCGGCCCCGGCTCGTCCACCGAGACCATCAGCCTGTACATCTACAAGCTGGCCTTCAACGATTTTCAGCTCGCCTACGGCGCGGCGGCGGCCTTCCTGGTCCTGGTGGGGTCCCTCCTGCTGGTCCACATGCTGCTGGCCCCGGTGCGCGACCAGCTCCTGGAGGGCGACAACTGATGCACGACAAGAAACTCTCCCCGGTCCAGACGGTTATCATGGGCCTGGCCCTGATCATCGTCCTGTTCCCGGTCTTCTGGATCCTGATGACGGCCATCAAGCCGCCCACCGACTGGAACGCCTCCCCGGCCATCTGGGTCCCGTCCGAGCCGACCTTCGTCAACTTCCAGACCCTGTTCGACCCCGAGGCGCTGGGCAAGTACGGCGTGGGCGGCGTGAGCCAGCCCGCCACCCGCGCGGTCTTCGGCTCCCTGCTGGCGACCATCGTCTCCACCACCCTGTCGGTGTTCATCGGCCTGTTCTCGGCCATCGGCATCTCGCGCTACGGGAACAACTCCAAGTCCACGCCCCTGGTCATCCTGTCCGGGCGCATGTTCCCGCCCGCGGCCATCGCCGTGCCGTTCGTGATCATCTTCTCGAACATCGGGCTCATCGACAGCTACACCGGGCTGATCGCCATCTACGTGGCCGTGACCCTGCCGTTCTCCACCTGGATGCTGAAGTCCTTCGTGGACGACCTGCCCCGGCAGATCGAGGAGGCGGCCATGATCGACGGGCGCAGCAAGCTGGCCGCGCACCTGACCGTGACCATCCCGCTGATCAAGGGCGGGCTGTTCGCCACGACCATGTTCATCTTCATCCTCAACTGGTCGGAGTTCATGTTCGCCCTGGTCCTGTCCTATTCGAACATCTCGACCATCCCGGTCCAGCTCGCCAAGTACGTCACCGCCACGGCGGGAACGCTCTACGGCGTGCAGGCCGCCCTGGCCGTGCTGGCCATGATTCCCCTGGTCATCGTCGGCTACCTCATCCAAGGCCACCTCGCCCGTGGCATGACTTTCGGAGCGATCAAGCAATGAGCAGACCCAAACTGGAACTGGTGCAGCTGAGAAAGGAATATTCCGGCGGCAGCGTCATCGCGGTGGACGACATCGACCTGGCCGTGGAGGCCGGGGAGACCGTGGCCCTGCTCGGATCGAGCGGCTGCGGCAAGTCCACCACCCTGAACATGATCGTGGGGCTGGAGCAGCCCACCGGCGGCGACATCCAGATCGACGGCGCCACGGTGGTCAACACCCCGGCGGGGCAGCGCAACGTGGGCCTGGTCTTCCAGGACTACGCGGTCTTCACCCACATGACCGTGCGCAAGAACCTGGCCTTCGGCCTGGAAGTGCGCGGCAAGTACGTGCTCGAAATCAACCGCGCCGTGGAAGGGGTGGCCGAGCTGCTCGGCATGACGGACAAGCTCGACGTCAGCGTCAAGGAGCTGGGCGGCTCGGAACTCCAACGGGTGGCCATCGGCCGCACCCTGGTGACCAAGCCGGAGATCCTGCTCCTGGACGAGCCGCTCTCCAACCTGGAGGCCGAGGCGAGGCTGGCCATGCGCCGCGAGCTGCGGCGGCTGCAGAGCGAGATCGGCCTGACCATCATCTACGTGACCCACGACCAGGTGGAGGCGCTCTCCCTGGCCGACCGCATCGCGGTCATGAACGCGGGCCACATCCTGCAGGTGGAGGAGACCTCCTCCATCTTCGGCCGCCCGGACCACACCTTCGTGGCCGGATTCCTCGGCTCGCCCCCCATGAACCTCCTGCGCGGCCGGTTCGCCACCGACGGCGGGGCCATCCGGTTCCGCAAGGACGGGTTCGCCCTGGCCATGGGCGAGAGCGCCGACGGCCCGGCCCCCACCGGGTTCTTCACCCTGGGCATCCGGCCCGAGGCGCTGTCCCTGTCCACGTCCGACCATCCGGTCATCGCGGGGCGCATCAACAACGTCGAGCCGCGCGGCCCGGAGATGGTCGTCACCGTGGACGCGGACAACGAGCTGCTGAAGCTGGTCACGCCGCCTGTGGCCGGATTGCGCACGGGCGATCCCGTGGGCCTTGATCTTGATTACGAGTCCCTGGTCTTCTTCGGCGGGGACAGCAACCGCCGCGAATCCGTCGAAGTGGCGGGGAGGGTTTACTGATGTCCACCACGCAGACCGGGCGCGCGACCCCCGTCCTTCACCTGGAATCCGTGTCCAAGCGGTTCCGCGCCAACCAGGCCCTGAGCGCGGTGGACTTCGTGGTCCCCGAGGCCTCGCTGACCGTCATCCTCGGCCCGGCCGGGGCGGGCAAGACCACCACCCTGCGGATCATCGCCGGGCTGGAGACCCCGGACGAGGGCAAGGTCCTCCTGGGCGGGGCCGACGTCGGGCGGTGGGAGCCGCGCGACCGCAACGTGGCCATGATCTTCGACAACCTGGCCCTGTACCCGAACAAGAACGGCTACGACAACATCGCCTCCCCCCTGGTCATCCGCAAGGAATCCGCCGAGGTCATCAAGGAGCGGGTGGAGGCCATCGCCAAGACCCTGCAGATCACCCACGTGCTGGGCAGGCTGCCCAAGACCATGTCCGGCGGCGAGAAGCAGCGCGTGGCCCTGGGCCGGGCGCTCATCCGCACCCCGCAGCTCTTCCTGCTCGACGAGCCGCTCTCCAGCCTCGACGCCAAGCTGCGCATCGAGCTGCGCGCCGAGCTGCGGCGCATGCAGCGCGACCACGGATACACCTTTCTCATGGCCACCCCGGACTATCACGAGGCCATGGCCATCGCGGACACGGTGGTCATGCTGAGCAAGGGGCGGGTGGTCCAGATCGACGCGCCCCAGGTGGTCTACGACCTGCCCGCCGACCGCGAGACAGCCTGCTTCGTGGGCGCGCCCCAGATCAACCTTTTGGAGGGCGTCTACGACGAGGGCTCGGGCGGGCTGTCCATCCCTTCCGCCGGGGTTTCCCTGGACCTGCCCGATCATCTCCGGCCGCTGCTCAAGGCGCGGGTGACCGGCTTCGAGCTGGGCATCAGGCCGGAGAACCTGGTCCTGGCCGCGCCCGAGAATGCGCCGGTCAAGGGCGACCTGGTGGACATCGAGCCTCTGGGGCCCAAGTCCGTGGCCACCGTGCGCTGCGCCAACGCCGAGTTCCGGGTGCTCATCGACAGCCGCGAGGTCCCGGGCCTGGACGTGGGCTCGCCCATCGGCGTCACCCCGGTGAACGCCGAGCGCATGCTCGCCTTCGACCTGCAAACCGGACTGCGGCTGACGGCATGATCAACATCTTCGTCACCTACCGGTGCAACCTCGCCTGCTCCTACTGCTTCGCCAGGGAGCTGCACACCGAGTATCCGCACGACCTGAGCGCGGAGAACTTCGACCGGCTCCTGGACTGGATGGTCGGGGCGCAGCTTCCGGCGGCGGCCTTCATCGGCGGCGAGCCGACCCTGCACCCGGCGCTGGCCGACATGGTCGCGCGCACGGCCGAGGCGGGCATCGCCCCGGTCCTGTTCACCAACGGCCTGTTCCCCACGGCGCTGGCCGACCGGCTGATCCCGCACGTGACCAACTTCGTGGTCAACTACAACGAGCCGGACATGTACGCCGAGGGACAGGCCGCGCTCCTGGACGCCAACCTGTCCCGCATCGCCGGGTCCGGTTCGCGGCTGACCTTCTCCAAGAACTTCTCCAGCCGGTACTGCGGCTACGAGTACCTGCTGGAGGCGTGCGCCCGCTACGGGGTGCAGTCCGTGCGCTACGACATCTCCCGGCCGTCCTTCTCGTCGACCAACGACCATTTTACCAACGACGACACCCGGCGGGTCATCTCGCACATCGTCCGCTTCGTGAAGGCGTGCGAGGGCCGGGGGGTCCGCACCGGTCTTGATTGCAGCGTCCGTTTGTGCGACCTCAAGGTCGAGGACCGCAACTACCTGGAGCGGGTGTCCATGAAGTTCTCCGGGGTCTGCCATCCGTCCATAGACATCCATCCGGACCTGTCGGCGTCGTACTGCCTGCCCATGCGGGACGTCTCGGTGCCGGACGTGACGGCCTTCCCCGGCCAGGATGCGCTCATGTGGCACTTCGCCGACCGCGTCCGGGCCATGCGGCAGACCAACGTGTCCACCGACTGTCTGGAGTGCAAGGACTTCATGCGCCGCTGCCAGGGCGGGTGCATGGCCCTGCGCCGGGCCGCGCGCCGGGCGGAGAAAAAGGGAAAGGAATAAAAGCAATGAGCCAACGCAAGATCATCACTACCTGCACCCGCGACTGTCCCAACTCCTGCGGCCTGGTCGCCACGGTCGAGGACGGGAAGCTGGTCAAGCTCTCCGGCGATCCGAACCATCCGCTGACCGGCGGCGTGGCCTGCCACAAGACCGCGAAATACGTGAAGCGGGTCTACAGCGCGGAGCGCATCACCCACCCCCTGCGCAAGGTCGACGGGCGGTGGCAACGCGCCTCCTGGGACGAGGTCCTGGACCTGCTGGCCGACAAGCTCAAGACGGTCGTGGCCGAGTCCGGGCCGGAGGCGGTCCTCTATTACCAGGGGTACGGCGAGCGCACGGCCCTGAAGCTCCTGAACAAGTATTTCTTCAACCTGCTCGGCGGGGCGACCACCATGCGCGGCTCCCTGTGCGGCGGGGCGGGGCAGGGGGCCCAGAATCTCGACTTCGGCGACCGGGTGTCCCACGATCCCCTGGACCACTACAACTCCAACTCCATGGTCCTGTGGGCGCGCAACCCGGCGTCCACCAACATCTCCCTGGTGAAGATCGCCAGGGACATCCGAAAGCGGGGCGGGCGCGTGGTGGTCGTGGACCCGGCGCGCTCCCGGTCCGTGGACTTCGCCACCGACCACATCCGGCCCAAGCCGGGGCGCGACGGCTGCCTGGCCATGGCCGCGTCCAAGCTCATCCTTAAGGCCGGGGCCGAGGACCGCGATTTCCTGGAGAACCGCGCCGTGGGCTGGCCCGAATACAAGGCGATCCTCGATGCCTTTTCCGTGCCCGAGCTGTGCTCCATGGCCGGGGTGCCGGTGTCCGACGCCGAGCTGCTGGCCGACACCCTCATGCACCAGCACCCCACCTCCATCCTCCTGGGCTGGGGGCTGCACCGCCACGAGTACGCGCACTACGCCATCCGGCCCATCGACGCCCTGGGCGGCATCGCCGGGACCCTGGGCGTGCCGGGCGGCGGCGTCAGCCAGGGGTTCGAGGAGTACGGACCCTATGACCAGACATACTGGGGCGACGGGCTGCACCCGAACCAGCGCACCCTGGTCATCGGCAAGGTGGGCGAGGAGATCCTGAACGCCCGCGACCCGGAGATCCGCGTGATCGTGGTCACGGCGGGCAACCCGGTCTGCATGGCTCCCAACTCGTCCAGGATCGTGGAGGCGTTCGGCAAGGCCGAGATGGTCGTCTATTCCGGCCATTTCATGGACGACACCGCCGAGCTGGCGGACGTCTTCCTGCCCGCCACGACCTTCCTGGAGGAGGACGACCTGATGGCCAGCTACGGCCACAACTTCGTCGGCCCGGTGAATCCGGCCATCGAGCCGGTGGGCGAGACCAAATCCGAATTTCAGATGTTCCAGGAGCTGGCCGCGCGGTTCCCCTTTGCCGGGGAGTACCGGCGGTCCGTGGATGAATGGCTCGAAACCATCTGCACCCCTTTATGGGAGCAGGGCGCGACCCTGGAGGAGTTGCGCAAGGGGCCGTTTCGGCTGAACGCGCCCATGGTCCCCTATGCGGACGGCACCTTCCCCACGGAGTCGGGCAAGTTCCAGCTCATGACCGAGTTCGACCCCTCGGTGCTGGAGGACGACGACCCGGACTTTCCCTACAAGTTCCTGACCATCGCGCCCCACGGCTACATCTGCTCCGAGCGGACCCTGGCCGAGCACGAAGCGCTGCCGTCCATCCGGCTGGCCACGGGCGAAGCCCACAAGCGCGGCCTGAAGGACGGGGACCACGTCCTGGTCCGCTCGGCCTACGGCAGCCTCCTGGCGCTGCTCAGGGTGGACGAGGGCATGCGCAGCGACGTGGTCATCGCCGAGCGCGGCGGCTGGAACAAGGCGGGACACGGCTTCAACCTGCTGACCCGGGACATGGTCAGCGTGGTGGGCCAGGGGACGCCCTTTTATGAGACCCGGGTGACCATCGAGCCGCACCCGGAGGACCCGGTCATAGGCTCCCGCGTGCTGGTGGTCCAGAACTCGGACGAATCGCCCGGCGGGCATTTCACCAAGGAGCTGGCGCGCATGGGGTGTGTGCTGACCACCCTCAACCCCGCCGGGGGCGACCCGCTCCCGCCGACCCCGGAAGGGTATGACCGGCTGGTGGTCCTGGGCGGCCCGCAACACGCCTTCGACGACGAGGCCGGACCGTATTTCCCGGCGCTCCTGCGCCTGATGCGCGACTTCGACGCGGCGGGCAAACCCGTGGCAGGCATCTGCCTCGGCTGCCAGCTCCTGGCCCGGGCCTTCGGCGCGTCCATCTGGACCATGCCGGAACTGGAGTTCGGCTACGTCGCGCTCTCCCTGACCGAGTCCGGGGAAGGGGACCCCGTCCTGGGCCAGGCCGGTCCCATCCCGCCGCTCATGGAGTTTCACGAGGACTCCTTCGACCTGCCCGAGGGGGCGGTCCTGCTGGCCGAAAGCGAAGCCTGCGCCCACCAGTCCTTCCGGATCGGCCGGGCGTCCTACGGGTTCCAGTTCCACCTGGAGCTGGACTCCCTCGGCGCGGAGAGGTGGTTCGAGGAGTTCCAGAACGAGCGGATCGGCACCTACGCCAAGTACCGTTCCCAGTTCACGGACGAGTTTTTCGCCGACATGCGTTCCCGGTTCCCCCTCCTTGTCCAGCAGTCGGGGGACTTCTGCCGGAAGGTGGCCGTGAACTGGCTCAGGCTGGCCGTCGAGTCCTGACGGCGCGAACGGCGGTCCTGAAAGTGGAAAGGGAAGAGTACCTTGCGGCACTCTTCCCTTTTCATTTGCGTCGGGTCGGGATCAGGCGGGCTGCCAAAGAACCGTGGTCGCCGCCTTGCCGAAGATGGTCGGCCCGAACCACTGGCTGCTTGGACGGCCCGCCGCGCCGACGCACACGTGCAGGGGCAGCAGGTGCTCTTCGCGCGGGTGGCAGTACCGGGCATGGGGCGCGGATTCCCAGCGGGCGAGCCGCTCCCGCCGCTGATCCTCGCTCAGGGACGGGTCCGAGCAGGTCTCGGCCAGCCACGCCTGGAACTCTTGGTTGGCCGCGACCGTTTCCTCGGTGTCGGGCATGAAGAAGGCGCGCATGTTGTGGAAGGAGAACCCGGACCCGAGGATGAGCAGGTTCTCCCGGTCGATCCCGGCCAGGGCGCTGCCAAGGGCCAGGTGGGCGGACGGGTCCAGTCCCTTGATCAGGGAAAGCTGGACGCAGGGGATGTCGGCCTCGGGGTACATGATCTTCAGCGGGACGAACAGGCCGTGGTCGAAGCCCCGCTCCCGCTCCTCGCCGCAGTCCATGCCGCTTAGGGCCAACCGTTCCCGAACCTCGGCGGACAGCGCGTCGTCGCCGGGCGCGGGATAGGTGATCTCGTAGGATTCCGGCGGGAAGTCGTAGTAGTCGTAGAGCAGCGGAGGGCGGCTGCCCACGGTTACGGCGGGCGTCGCGGCCTCCCAGTGGGCGCTGACGACGAGGATGGCCGAGGGCTTTTCGATGCTGCTCGCGAGGACGCGGAGGTTGTCCACCATCTCGGCGTGGCGCTCGTCCCCCAGCAGGGGGAGCGGCCCCGCGCCGTGGGAGAGGTAGATCACGGCGTGGTTTCGTTTCGTTTCGTTCATGGGACCAACCTTATCGTTGCGGCGGGGTGGCCGCCTGTTCCGCCAGTCTCAGGGCCAGGGCGCACAGGGCGTCCCCGTCCTCCAGGCCGTCGATGAACCGCTGCGGGATGCCGGACAGGCCCACCTGGGCTCCGACAAGGGCGCCGGTCAGGCCGGTGCGGGCCATGTTCTGGCCGCCGCCGTTCAGGGAGTGCAGGACCGCTGATTCGAAGTCGTCGCGGAACCGCGCCGCCAGGTAGTAGGCCGCCGGGAGCATGTGGTAGATGGCGCACGGCATGCCGTAGACCTGGGAGACTTTCCAGGCCGGTTCGATGCGGATGGCCGGATCGACGGCGGCCCCGGCCATGTAACCGGGCGAGAGCAGTGCGTCGGGCGAGGCGAAGCGGCCCGCGCGCGGCGGGTCCGGGTCGCCCGGCCTGGGCGGCTTGAGGCCCTCGCGGGTGACGGCGTGGAAGGGCAGGACCCCCTTTTTCACCAGCTCCATCAGCTTGTCCGAGATGGTCGGGTCCAGCGCGTTGCCCCGAACCAGCAGGGCGAGGACCGAGCAGTAGGCCACGGTCATGGACAGGACCACGTCGTCCCCCTGGGTCAGGGCCGCGTTCCGCGCGACCGCGTCGGCCAGGCCGGCCGGGTCCAGGGCGTAGCGTACGGCGATGGCCAGGGTCCGTTCTATGGCTTCGGTGGTGTCGGCGTGTCCGGCGGTTTCGCCCCAGGGCAGCCCCTGCTCCACGCGCCTGCGCCACGCCTCGCGGATGGATTGGCTGGTGTACCCGCCCGGCCCGTTGGCCGGTTCGCCGTTGAGCAGCGGGAACAGCTCCTCGTCCATCCGGCGGCAGAAATCGGCCTGGTCGTAGCCGCCCCGGTCCACCAGAGACCCTGCGGTCAGTTTCAGGATGAATCCCGACTGGGACAGCTGTCCCGCCTTCATGCCGTCGTGGTAACGGCCCGGCATGGGGTCGGTGTAGCCGTCTATCCATTCGCCGTAGTCGCGGTGCATCGCTTCAAGGTCGTAGTACCAATGCGGGCCGAGACCAAGGGCGTCGCCGATGAACGCGCCCATCAGGGCTCCCGCCGCGCGGTCTTGCGTCGTTTTGTCCGGCATGGGTTCCGCTCCGATTTTGATGGTTATGTCGGAATTGTAGAGGTGGCCACCTCCCGGGTCAAGACGGGACGCCGCTGTTAGACGAGGATTGCCGGGGAGCTGAAAAGTAGCCCCGCCTTCCCTGTGCGGGAGGGCGGGGTTCCTTTCGGGGGCGTCATTTCCGGTCCGTCAGATGATGGAGTCGATGACCGAGCCCTTGGCGTAAGCGCCGAGGACGTCGGTCTGGAAGTCGTAACTCTGGGACATTCCGGCCTTGTCCGAGGACGAGGAGCCGGGGTTCATGTAGTCGAGTGTCTTTGATACGAGGGACGCCTCCGCGGACACCTTGTCCACCGGGGCGTAGCTCGAGCCGCTGTCGTTCATGTAGTCCAGGGTCTCGGAGACCACGGCCGCGCCGAACGTCTGTTGATCGAACGGCGAGTAGTCTCCCAGACCGCCGATTGCCATGGTCATATCATACCCTCCTGCCGTCAGGACGGAAATAACGCCTATCCGTCATGTCGGCCGTTTTCTCCATATCTTTAGGGGTAAGATAAATATATTGGCCAATATGCGCAGGGCCGTGTATATTTCAGGTAATGGAGGTTCCCATGACCCTGGAGATTCCGTATCTGATCCTGGCCGCGGTCATAGCCGTGATCGTGGGCGCGGTGCTTATCCGCTGGCAGCGCCCGGTGCTGCCCACGGGGTACGTGATCGTCACGGTCCTGGGCACGCTTTTCTCCGTGTACTACATTCTGCACGTGATGGTCGGCAGCGGCCGGACCGGGTGGCCCTGAGCGGGGGTGAGATCGTGAGCGAGACCTTGATTCTGGCGCTCTCCATCGGCGCGGGCGCGGCGGTCGCCGGTTTGCTGATCTGGAAACTGCGCGAGCGATGCCTGCCCTGACTGCTGATGTATGCGGCCATCGGCGCGGGCGGCGTCGTCTTCCTGTTGATCAAGTTCCTGCTGGGCTAACCGTTTTCCCAATCCTTCACTTCGTCCCAGAGGCGGTTCATCTCGTCCAGGCTCATGTCGGACAGGGAGGCGCCGCGCATCTCGGCCAGCTCCTCCATCTTGCCGAACCGGGCCAGGAACTTCTGGTTGGCGAAGTCGAGCGCCGCGTTGGCCTTGATCCCTTTGCGCCGCCCCAGCTCCACCAGGGTGAAGAGACAGTCGCCGAATTCCCGCTCCGAGGCTTCTGGGTCGCCCGAGGCCAGGGCCTCGCGCCATTCCTCGCGCTCCCGTTCGAACTGCGCCTCCACGGCCTCGTCCGAATCCCAGGTGAACCCGTTGCGGGCGGCTTTGGAATTGATGCGGTATGCCTTGAGCAGGGGCGGCAGCCCCGAGGGCAGGGAGTCGAAGACCCGCTTCCGGTCGGTGCCCTTGTTCTCCTCGCGCTTGGTCCGTTCCCAGTTGTCCCACAGCTCCTTGATGTCCTCGAACTGCTTGTCCCCGAAGACGTGGGGGTGGCGGCGGATCATCTTGGCCGTGCTGTGGTTGATGGAGTCGGCCAGGGTGTGGTCCCCGGCGCGCTCGTAGAGGGTGGCGATGAACAGGAGGATGAACATGACGTCTCCCAGTTCCTCCATGGCCTCCTTCTTGTCGCCGGTCCGGATGCCCTCGATGAGCTCGAAGGCCTCCTCCACCAGGTAGTCGCAGAGGCTCAGCGGGGTCTGCTCCCGGTCCCAGGGGCAGCCGTCGGGCGCGATCAGGGCGTCGATGACGCCGAGCAGTTCCTTCATGGCCCGTGCCGGGGCGTCATGCAAATTGTCGCTCATGGCGAGTGACCTCCGAAAAGGTGAAACGGTTGAAGGGGGCTATTCGGCCTTGTCGCCGCCCCGATGCCCAGCAGCGCCCTGGCGGCAGCCGGGGCAGGTCCGGTGAGCGGGCCTTGTCGCCGCCCCGATGCCCAGCACGCCCTTGGCGGAGCTCAGGGCCTGGGGCAGGTCCACGTAGTCGTGCAGCGCTTCGACCATGTGCCGGGTGCGGGGCGCGATGAAGGATTCGTTGAGGATGTCCGACTTGGGGGCGAAGGTCTGCAGGAAGAGGAGGCCCACCATGCAGATGAGCACGCCTTCGAGCAGGCCGAAGACGCCGCCCGCAGTGCGGTCGATCCAGCCGAGCAGAGAGAGTTCCAGCACGGACTTGAGCAGCTTGGTCAGCAGCCAGACCACGATCAGGGTGGCGACGAAGATCAGCGTGTAGGACAGGGCTCCCACGGTGACGTCGCTCTCGATGTAGGCCTTCAGGTATGGGGCCAGCACGTCGTCGAATCGGGATGCCAGAAAAAAGGCCAGAAGGATGGCGATCAGCGAGAGCACTTCCTGGACCAATCCCCGGAAAAAGCCGCGGATCAGGAACAGGAGGATGATGCAGATGAGAATGATGTCCAGAAAATTCATGTGAATGGACCCTCGGTCGGCTGAAGTGTGCTTCCTGAGAGTGGACCTAGCAAAATGGAAAGGAAATGTGAACCGGTAACCCCCTTTTTTTTGCGATCTTCGAGGTTGGGAAGCGGGGCGGGGTTGTGCGGTTTGCCGAACTCGGCTACAGGAACACCAATCGACGATCGTCATTTCCAAAGGAGTAATCAATGCAGGTCCACAAGACGGAATTCCCCGGACTGCTCGTCCTGGTTCCCCAAGTGTTTCAGGATGAGCGCGGCTTTTTCCTCGAAAGCTACAGCGAGCAGCGGTTCAGGGAGATCGGCATTGATTCCTCGTTTGTGCAGGACAACCACGCCTATTCCAAGGACGTGGGGGTGCTGCGCGGTTTTCATTTCCAGACTCCGCCCAAGGCCCAGGCCAAGCTGGTCTGGGTGACCAGGGGCGCGGTCCTGGACGTGGTGGTGGACCTGCGCAAGGGTTCCCCGACCTACGGGAAGAGCGAACGGATCATCCTGAGCGCCGCCAACTTCAAGCGGCTGTTCGTGCCGCGCGGCTTCGGCCATGCCTACGTGACGCTCATGCCGGACACCGAATTCCAGTACAAGGTGGACGCGCCGTATTCCCCGGCCAACGAAGGGGGCATCCTCTGGGACGACCCCTCCATCGCCATGGACTGGCAGAGCGCCCTCCAGGGCAGGGAGCCCGTCCTTTCGGAAAAGGACAGGCGGCTGCCGACCCTGGCCGAGTTCGATTCGCCATTCGTTTTCGAGGGCTGACGCCATGACCGATACCGATACCGTCCGACCCGCCCTGGCCGGGGACTGCCACGCCATCATCCTCGCGGGCGGCTCCGGGACGCGGCTGTGGCCGCTCTCCCGCAACCTCCTGCCCAAGCAGCTGCTGGTCCTGGACGGGACCACGACCCTGCTGCAGCAGACCGTTTCCCGCGTGCTGGAGATGTTCCCGCCCGACCACGTCTGGGTGGTGACCAACGAGGAGCACGTCTTCGAGGTCCGCAAGCAGGTTTCCGTGCTGGACGCGCGGCTGGAGACCCAGGTACTGGCCGAGCCGCTGGGCCGCAATACGCTGCCCGCCATCATGCTCGGCCTGGACAGGGTGGTGGAGGTCAATCCCAAGGCCCTGGCCGCCGTGTTCCCGTCCGACCACCTGATCCGCAACGGCGAAGCGTGGGCCGCTGACCTGGTCCGGGCCTCGGAGCTGGCCGCGGACAAGCGGTTCGTGACCTTCGGGGTCAAGCCGGACAAGCCGGAGACCGGGTACGGTTACATCGCCCTGGGCGAGGATCTGGGCGGCAACGCCTTTGCCGTGCGCGGGTTCGTGGAGAAACCCGACCTGCGCACCGCCGAGGGGTTCGTGCGCGAGGGCTCCCACCTCTGGAACAGCGGCATGTTCCTGTTCTCGGCCAAGCTCTTCCTGAGCCAGGTGGCCCGGTTCGAGCCGGTCCTGTGGGACTGGTGGATGCGTCGCGACGAGACGCCGCTCGTCAGGGGGTACAGGGATATCCCCGATATTTCGGTAGACTACGGGGTGGTCGAGAAGATCGACAACATCACCGCAGTCCGCGCGGGTTTCGACTGGGACGACCTGGGCAGTTGGGAGGCCATGTACCGCCTCGGTGAAAAGGACGCGAGCGGCAACGTGGTCAAGGGCGACGTCCTGGCCATGGGCTGCAGCGGCTGCCTGCTCATCAGCGAGGGCGGCAAGCTGGCCGTCTCGGGCCTATCCAATATGATCATGGTCCAGACCCGGGACGCGACCCTGGCCTGTCCCATGGACCGGGTCCAGACCGTGCGCGACGTGGTGGCCGCCCTGAAGGCCGAAGGCAGCAGCCTGGTGGAGAGCCATCCCACCGTGTACCGCCCGTGGGGCAACTACACCGTGCTCGAGGAGGGGCCGCACTACAAGATCAAGCGCATCCAGGTGAACCCAGGGGCGCGGCTCAGTTCGCAGATGCATCATCACCGCAGCGAACACTGGGTGGTGGTGGACGGGACCGCCGAGGTCGAGGTGAACAACGTCCCGGTGATCCTGGTCGAAAACCAGTCCGTGGACATCCCCAAGGCTTCCCAGCATCGGCTGGCAAATCCCGGAAAGGTCCCGCTGGACATCATCGAGATACAGAGCGGTCCGTATCTCGAAGAGGACGACATCGTCCGGTTCGACGACGTTTACGGGCGCGTGCAGAAATAGCCGCGCCCCGGTTTTTGGCAGGTTACCAATTGGAATGTCAGTGGTTTTCACATTCCGAGAGATCGTGAAAATTTTCTTATTCTCTTGACACCAAATCCTTTGGTGCCTTATGGGAACGTAGTTCAATTGGTGTGATTTTCACATTAACTTTAGAGTGATGGGGCGAGGTTATGGAGGAAAGAAAAGCATCGAAACGGTGTGGAGGGGTGTTCCCCTTTATCATCGGCTTCCTGGCCACATGCGTACTGGGATGGGCTGTCATCCCCGGCTTGTTCTTCGAAAAAGTGGAACAGCCGGTCTGGTTCAGCCATGCCGTGCACGTTGATGGACAGGGAATGGATTGCGAGAGCTGTCACTATTTCCGGGAGGACGGTTCCTACGCCGGTTTCCCGACCAACGAAGTCTGCGCCGAGTGTCACGCGGTCGATCCCGAAGAGGCGATGGAAGCCATTGCCGAAGAGGGCATCGATCCGAACGACTACGAAGCCATCATGAAGGCCGGCATCGGCGCCATCGAGGACAATCTTGCTTCCTCGGACGACAAGATGATGCAGGCCGAACGCGAGTACGTGGTCAAGTACCTGATCCAGGGCAAGGAAGTTCCCTGGCTGAACTACCAGTACCAGCCGGACAACGTCTACTTCTCTCATGCCGCGCACATGAACCTCTCCATTGAGGAACTCGCCGGGATGAAGAAGGAGCTGGCCAGCGTGGTCGATCCCTCGGTTTTCGAGGGTGACGCCCCCGAGCAGAATTGCAACCTGTGCCATCTCAAGGACATCCAACTGAATGACGAGCCGCCGGCCTTCGAGCGCAACATCCTGTCCGGCTACAGCAAGATGACCATGAAGATGTGGAAGTGCGAACGGTGCCACGCCCTCAAGGGCCAGCCCAACGCCTGCTACACCTGTCATAAGTAAAGGGGTACTGAGAATGAGCGTAGCACGCAGAGCTTTTATTCAGATGAGTGTGGGCGCCACCGTCGGTATCCTCTTTACTCCGACGGTCTGGAAAGCCCTTGATGATGTGTCCATCTGGACCCAGAACTGGCCGTGGATCCCCAAGCTGAAGTACGGGGCGGCCGGTGCGGTTCCCACCGTGTCCAAGATGTGCGAGTCCGGCTGTGCCGTGAAGGTCCGCACCGTTGCCGGTGAAGCCTTCGGCACCATGGGCAATGCGGACAACCCGATCTCCGGCGGCGGTATCTGCCCCCTGTGCGCCAACGGCGTCCAGGTCATGAACAGCCCCACCCGGATCAAGGCCCCCATGCTGGACGGCGAGGAGATCTCCTGGGAGAAAGCCCAGGAAGTCGTCGCCGAGAAGCTGGCGGCCGCCGGTTCCAAGGTCGCCGTCATTTCCGGCGATCAGACCGGCACGGTCAACGAGGTCTTCTCCGCCCTGCTGAACAGCGCGGGCAGCGACGCCTTCTACGTCATGCCCTGCGACATGCAGGCCGCGGACAAGGCCTGGACCGGCCTGATGGGCAGCCAAGGCCAGGTCGGCTACGACCTGGAAGGGGCCGACGTGGTCCTGCTGGCGGGTGCCGACGCCCTGGAATCCTGGGGCCCGACGGTCGCCAACCTCAAGGCGTTCGCGGCCAACGAGTCCGGCAAGTTCATCTTCGCCGGTCCCATGCAGACCAAGACGGCCTCCGTCACCTCCAAGTGGGTGCCGGTTCCGGCCGAAGGCATGGCCGCCTTCCTCCTGGGCGTCACCTACTATGTGCTCCAGGCGGGCAACATGGCCGGTACCGCCGATTTCTATGATTACAAGGCTATGGTAATGAACGACTACAGCCCGGCCAAGGTCGAGGCCGCCACCGGCGTCAAGGCCGATCAGATGGCCGATATCGCCAAGCAGCTGCTGGCCGCTTCCAGCCCCGTGGTCGTTCCCGGCGGTTCGGTCGCGGCTCATGCCGCGGCGTTCGCCCTGAACGTCCTGCTGGGCGGCGCCATGAAGGTCGTGCCCGAGTTCGAAAAGGCCATCCCTTCCGCCATGAGCCGCTCCGAGATGCTCAAGGCCGATATCCTGGAAGGCGTGGACACCGACCTGCTGTTCGTCTACGAAGCCAACCCCGCCTACGCCCTCCCCGAGAAGGTCAAGGCCGGCTTCACCGTGGCGTTCGACATGGTCAACACCGAGACCACCGCTTCCGCGAACCTGGTCCTGCCGACCCTGCACCCCTACGAGCGGTTCGACGATCTGGCCACCCCCTACGGGCTGCCCGCCGCGACCTACTCCATGGGCGCTCCGGTGTCCAAGCCGACCGTCAATGCCGGTTGCGCCGCCACCTTCGTGCTCGGCCTGGCCGACCTCGGTTTCGAGACCTTCGAGGAAGTGCTCGGCGCCAAAGCCGAGGCCATCGGCGCGGATGTGGAAGCGCTGCAGGGCGGTGAGGCGTTCGTCGTTGACGGCGGAACCCCTGTGCCCCTGTCTCTGGCTCCCAACGTGGTGGGCAAGGCCGCGGTTCCCGTCAAGGGCACCGGCGCTGTGGGGCTCGCTCCCTACACCCTGCTCAACATCGGCACCGCCAACCAGGCCACCACGCCCAACGCTCCCTGCACCATCAGCAACAACCAGCTGGTCGGCGACTACATGGTCGTCCAGATGGCTTCCGCCACGGCCAAGCAGCTCGGCGTCTCCGTCGGCTCCAAGGTCAAGCTCTCCGGCGGAAAGGGCGAGTGCGAAGCCCTGGTGCAGATCTTCGAAGGCGTCATGCCCGGCGTCGTGGCCGCTCCCCTGGGGCTGGGCCACACCGTGGGCGACGAGTTCTCGAAGGGCAAGGGCGATAATGTCTACAAGATCCTCACGGTGAGCTCGGAGGCCGCTGCCGGCGCCTCCACATGGGCCGGTTCCACTGTGAACGTCGCCAAAATCTAGGGGGAACCGTCATGCAAATGAAAGAATTCAAAATCAAGTGGGGCATGGTCATTGATATTGACAAGTGCACCGGCTGCGGCGCCTGCATGGTCGGCTGCCAGGTGGAGAACAATATCGCTCCCATGACCAAAAGCGACCCCTATAACTATGTCCAGGCGCTGACCAAGCCCCGTGACGACGCGTCCAACAAGCTTCGGACCCTGACCTGGATGAACGTGTACGAGCTGTCCAACGGCAAGGCCTTCCCCGAGCACGAGACCGCCTACCTGCCGCGTCCCTGCATGCAGTGCGGCAACCCGGCCTGCGTGCCCGTGTGCCCGGTCGTGGCCACGGACAAGAACGAGGAGGGCGGCATCGTCTCCCAGATCTACCCCCGTTGCATCGGCTGTAGATACTGCATGGCTGCCTGTCCCTACCACGCTCGTTACTTCAACTGGTGGGATCCGCTCTGGCCGGAAGGCATGGACAAGGGCCTCAGCCCGTCCGTCTCCGTCCGTCCGCGCGGTGTGGTCGAGAAGTGCAACTTCTGCCACTCCCGCTACCTGGACGCCAAGAACAAGGCCCGCCTCGACGGCGAGGACCCGATGAATCTGGCCGACGGCGCGTACAACACCGCCTGTGCCGAGATTTGCCCGACCAAGGCCATCACCTTCGGCGACCTGAACAACCCCGAACACGCGGTTCACGAACTCGCCAAGAGCCCGAACGCGTTCCGTCTGCTCGAGAAGCTGGGCCTGCATCCCCAGGTCTACTACATGTCCGAGCGTGAATGGGTCCGCAAGCAGGGCGACAACTACAACGCCGACGCCGGCGGACACCACTAGGAGGCTGAGTAAATGGATAGCAAACTCTTCCCGGAAGGGGTGCAGCGGTGCTCGTTCGGCCGGTTCCTGATCTGGACCGCCGTGATCCTGGGGTTCTTCACCTGGGGTCTCTATGCCGCCGTGCTCGTCCTCTATAACGGAATCGGCACCACCGGCCTCGACAACTACTTCGGGTTCGGTGCCTGGATTACCTTCGACCTTGCGGTTATCGCCCTGGGCGCCGGCGCGTTCTTCACCGGCCTGCTCAAGTATATCCTCAAGATCAAACAACTTGAGAAGATCATCAACCTGACCGTCGTGGTCGGCTTCATCTGCTACTCCGGCGCCATGCTGGTCCTGACGCTCGACATCGGGCAGCCCGGCCGCGCATGGTTCGGCTACTGGCATCCGAACGTCCACTCCATGCTGACGGAAGTTATCTTCTGCATCACCTGCTACTGCACCGTCCTGATCATCGAGTTCGTCCCGCTGGTCCTGGAGCAGAAGCAGCTGAACAAGATACCGTTCATCCACGCCCTGGCGCACAACATGCACGTGAACATGGCTCTGTTCGCCGGTATCGGCGCGTTCCTGTCCACCTTCCACCAGGGTTCCCTGGGCGGCATGTACGGCGTCCTGATCGGTCGTCCCTTCGCCTTCCGCGAGGGCTTCTTCATCTGGCCGTGGACCTTCTTCCTGTTCGTCCTCTCCGCCGTGGGTTCCGGTCCGGTCTTCACCGTCCTGGTCGCCACCTTCATGGAGAAGCTGACCGGCAAGAAACTGGTGGACTTCAAGACCAAGGCCCTCATGGGCAAGATCGCGGGCACCATGCTCACCGTCTACATGTTCTTCAAGATCCTCGACACCTGGGCGTGGGCCACCGGCTACCTGCCCTCCGTCGGCCTGACCTTCGACGACATGTTCTACGGCTGGATCTACGGCAAGTGGCTGCTCTGGACCGAGATCGTCCTCTGCGGCGTGGTTCCGGCCATCATGCTGATCACCCCGTCCATCCGCAATCGTCCGGCCCTGCTGTACACTGCGGCCATCCTGGACTGCATCGGCGTGTCCCTGAATCGGTACATCTTCACCGTCCAGACCATCGCCTTCCCGGCCATGCCGTTCGACTCCTGGCAGGTTTACTACCCGAACTGGGTTGAGTACGCCTCCTCGATCATGATCGTGGCCTACGGCTTCCTGGTCCTGACTCTGGTGTACCGCTACCTGCCGCTGTTCCCGCAGGAACGCGAATTGAACTAGCTTCAAGGTTCCCATCACAATCAAAGGGGCCTCTCTTCGGAGAGGCCCCTTTTTTTGATTTTGTTCGCCCATGGCCCTTATGGGTGGATGATGGGGAAAAATGTAGAGTTACGGCGAGTTGAAGGTCGAAACGCCGCCGGTTGAAGCGCCAAATGCTCCGTCCCACCCAGGCAGGGAGGCAGATCGGCTTATTATCTCCTTCTTGTCCAAAATATCAGCGGATTTGCATAGCTTGAGAATTGTGCTATCGGCATTACGTTGATGATTTTTGAGAATGGGGCGGTCAGGTGGGTGATCAGGAGGATCGTATGCGAGCCAAGACGCTGTTTCTTTTGTGTTTGATGTTGTTCCTTGCGGCCTGCGGCGGGGGCGAGGAGCCCGCGCCTAAGGAGAAGGTCGGGCTTGAGCGCCTCAAGGCCGACAAATCCACCATGACCGAGCTGAAGACACCGACCTTTGACCACGGCAAGGCGACCTTCGCGACCATCGGCACGGGCGGCGTCAACGGGGTCTACTATCCGAGCGGCGGAGCCATCGCCAATATGGTCAACGCCAAGCGCGACGAGTACGACATCCGGATGTCCGTGGAGTCCACCGGCGGCTCGGTGTTCAATATCAACGCTGTTCTGGCCGGGGACATGCAATTCGGCATGGCTCAGTCCGACCGGCAGTACCAGGCCGTGAACGGCATAGCCGAATGGGCGGAGAAAGGACCGCAGACCAAACTTCGTTCCGTCTTCTCCCTGCATCCGGAAGTGCTGACGCTCGTCGCGGCCGCGGACGCCGGCATCAAGACCATCGGCGATCTCAAGGGGCACAGCGTCAACATCGGCAATCCCGGCTCGGGACAGCACAGGAACTCCACCGACGCGCTTGGTGCGGTCGGACTGTCGCTCGGCGATATCAAGCCGGTGGAGGTTCGGGCCATAGAATCATCCGACCTGCTCCAATCCGGGACCATAGACGCCTATTTCTACACCGTGGGGCATCCCTCCGCGGCCATCAAGGAAGCCACCGAAGGCAAGCGCAAGGTGGTCATCGTGCCCATATCCGGGGTCGGCGCGCTGTTCGCCAAGTTCCCGTATTACGTCCCGGCAGAGATCGACACCTCCTTCTATCCGGAACTGGCCTCGCAGGACGGCAAAATCCAGAGCTTCGGCGTCAAGGCGACCCTGGTCACCTCCTCGGACGTGCCCGACGGCGTGGTCTACGCCGTGACCCGCGAGGTCGTCGAGAATCTCGACGCCTTCCGGGCGCAACATCCTGCGCTCCAGTGCCTGACTCGCGAAGGCATGCTCCAGGGGCTGTCCGCCCCCATCCATCCCGGTGCCGCAATCTACTACCGCCAGGCGGGAATGATGTAGGGCGGTTATCAGCCCGAGAAGGGGAGAGCGCGGTACTATTTTCCTATCCTGTCGTAATAGTTCTGAATCGAAATTGAAAAGGGGCCGGTGCGTCGGGCCCCTTTTTTGTTCGTCAAAACCGGGTGTTCCGATACCTGCCCGAGTGCGGGTTTATGCGTTGACACAATTGTCTTTTTCCCCGGACGCCTTGACTTTATTCTTATTTCCGACCATATTTTCTGTTCGTGGCTGAAGCCCTCTTGGTCTGTCTGGACACGCTTCCGATCGAGGGTTTCCGCAATTTTTACTTTCATATTTAGGCCCGGAGACATCTTCACATGGCAATGATCGAAGTGCAGAAGCTGCACAAGTGGTATGGCGACTTCCATGTCCTCCAAGGGATTACGGAATCCGTCAACAAGGGCGAGGTGCTGGTCATCTGCGGTCCGTCCGGTTCCGGCAAGTCCACCTTCATTCGCTGTATCAACAGGCTCGAGGAATACCAGAAGGGGCAGATCCTTTTCGACGGAAAGAACATCCTGGACAAGGATGTGAATATCAACACGCTGCGCGCCGAAATCGGCATCGTCTTTCAGCAGTTCAACCTCTATCCACACCTTTCAGTGCTCCGAAACGTCACTTTGGCGCCCATCAAGGTCAAGAACATGCCCAAGGACGAAGCCGAGGAGATCGCCCTCAGCCTCCTGGAGCGCGTCGGCATCCACGACCAGGCCCACAAATATCCCGCCGAACTTTCCGGCGGCCAGCAGCAGCGCGTGGCCATCGCCCGCTCCCTGGCCATGAAGCCCAAGGTCATGCTCTTCGACGAGCCGACCTCGGCGCTGGACCCGGAGATGATCAACGAGGTCCTCAACGTCATGAAGGACCTGGCGCGCGAAGGCATGACCATGCTCTGCGTGACCCACGAGATGGGCTTCGCCCGCGAGGTCGCCGACCGCGTGCTGTTCATGGACGGCGGCATCGTGGTCGAACAGGCCGCCCCGGACGAGTTCTTCCGCAACCCCCAAAATGAGCGCACAAAGAACTTCCTGAAGGAAATTCTTTAATCGTCATAACAACGGAATCTCAAGAGAGAGGAGGATTCATGAAACGTTTGGTACTTATTCTGGCACTGGTGCTGTCCTTCGTGTTCGCGGCCAACGCCGCGTTCGCCGGCAAGATCGAGGACGTGAAAGCCAAGGGCGTCCTGGTCTGCGGCGTCAAGGACTCCGTCAACCTGTTCGGCTTCATTGATCCCGACAGCAAGGAACTGGTCGGCTTCGACGTCGATATCTGCAAGTACATCGCCGACAAGCTGGGCGTGAAGACCGAGTTCAAGGTCGTCACCTCCAAGAACCGCATCCCGATGCTGGCCCAGGGCTCCGTGGACCTGCTGGCCGCCACCATGACCCACAAGTTCTCCCGTGACGAGCAGATCGACTTCTCCATCACCTACTTCATGGATGGTCAGAAGCTGCTGGTCGAAAAGGGCTCCGGCATCACCTCCACCGACGACTTGGCCAACAAGAAGGTCGGCACCGTGAAGGGCTCCACCTCCGAGAAGAACATCAAGGCCGCGCAGCCCGCCGCCCAGGTCATCTCCTATGACGAATACCCGCAGGCCTTCATGGCGCTGAAGCAGGGCAAGGTCAAGGCCGTGACCACCGACTCCGGTATTCTGGCCGGTCTGAAGGCCGGTGACGACAATCCCGACAAGTGGGAAATCGTCGGCGCCTTCTTCTCCTCCGAGCCCTACGGCCTCGGCGTTCCCCAGGACGATTCCGCCTTCCGCGATTTCGTCAACAAGTCCCTCAACGAGATGTGGCTCGACGGCACCTACCACAAGCTGTTCAAGAAGTGGATGGGTTACGACCTGCCCGCCGGCTGGGAGATGGAACTCTGGCCCATGTAAGGCCCGATTCAGTCTGATTCACCGGGAGCGCTCCAGAGCGCTCCCGGTTTTTCCGATCACCACCTCAAACGACGGACTTTATTTTGCAGTATAATTTTCAATGGGCCGAGATGTTTTCCGGCGAGCCCGCCCGGTGGATGTGGGAGGGGTTCTGCACCACCATGCAGATCTCGATCATCTCCCTGATCTGCGCCATGATCCTGGGCATCATCATCTGCGTCATGCGGATGACCCCCTTCAAGCCGTTGCAGTGGTTCAGCCTCGCCTTCACCGAGTTCTTCCGCAACACGCCGCTGCTCGTGCAGATATTTTTCTGGTACAATGCGTCCTATTTCGTCATCCCCAAGGTCATCAACGACTGGATGAACGACCTCTACACCTGGTTCCCCGGCCCGTTCACCCTGTTCGGCCACGAGTTCGTCGGGGAGTGGATGCTCTTCAACGTCGAGCTGATCATGGGCATCATCGCCCTGACCGTGTACACCTCGGCCTTCATCGCCGAGGAAATCCGCGCCGGAATCTTCTCCATCCCCAAGAACCAGCTCGAAGCCTCCCGCGCCGTGGGCCTCTCCTTCCTCCAGGGATACCGCTACGTCATCCTGCCCCAGGCCCTGCGCATCGTCATTCCGCCGCTCATCTCCCAGGCCCTCAATCTGATCAAGAACTCTTCCCTGGTCATGGTCCTGGGCGTGACCGACATCATGTACCAGGCGGTTCAGGTCGAGTCCTATCACGCCATGCCCTTCGAGGCCTTCACCGTTGCCCTGTTGATCTACCTGATGATCTCGCTGGTCGTCTCGTTCTGCATCAACATGTACAACAAGCACTTCATGATCCAGGTCATGTACTAGGGGCGGCGCGATGCATTGGGACATAGCTTTTGCGAACTTCGACTACTTTTTGTACGGCAACACCCGCCTGGACTGGGCCTTTCCCTTCATCCACAATCCCGAAGGGCTGGTGGCCAGCGTCATCCTGGCCATCTTCGGCATCTTCGGGGCGTTCTGGATCGGCCTTGCCGCCGGATTGATGCGCCTATCGCGCAAGTGGTGGATCAAGTATCCCTCGGTCTGCTACATCGAAATGATCCGCGGCATGCCGCTCCTGCTGCTCATTTTCTGGTTCTACTACCTGGCCCCCGTGGTCACCGGGCAGACCATGCCCGCGTTCTCCACGACCATGTTCTGTTTCATGGTCTTCACCAGCGCCTACGTGGGCGAGATCGTCCGCGCGGGCGTCAAGGCGCTGCCCAAGGGCCAGATGGAGGCGGCGCGGTCCACGGGCCTGTCCCATGTCCAGGCCATGAAGCTGGTCATTCTGCCCCAGGCGCTCAGGAACATGATCCCGTCCTTCGTCAACCAGTTCGTCTCCCTGACCAAGGATACCTCCCTGGCCGCCATCCTCGGCGTCATCGAACTGACCCGCACCGGCGTGCAGGTGGACAACCGCGAGACCGTGGCGTCCTTCGAGATATGGATCACCATCGCCTGTCTGTACTTTGCAATCTGCTTCATTCTGACCTCCTACAGCCGCAGGCTGGAGGCTCAGTTGTCGCGCTATCAGGCCCGCGACCGCTAGGCACCGGGTGGTCGGCGGAGCGCCGAACGGATTTGAACCGTCTTGAAACGGTCCGGAAAACGATGAAAATGTGTTCCGGACCGTTTCGATTTTTCGTAAAGAACGAATGAGAAAATGATCCAAACCTGTACCGGAGGCGTCCCGCTTTGACCGACATAACGTTCCAGGACTTCCGCAAGCCGGAAGACATCGAGGCGGAATCCTTCCGCATCATCGACTCCGAGGTCCCCGGCCCGCGCCCGTTCGAGGGGGCGCAGTGGGAGATCGTGCGCCGCATGATCCACACCACGGCGGACTTCGAGATGCTCGAGCTGGTCCGTTTTCACGAACGGGCCGTGGAATCCGGCCTGAACGCGCTCCGCAGCGGGGCCGTGATCGTCTCGGATACGGAGATGGCACGGCGGGGCATGCCGGTCCGGCGGCTCGATCCGCTCGGCTGCACCGTGCACTGCCTGATGAACGATCCCCGCGTGGTCGAGCGTGCCAAGGCCGAGGGAATCACCCGCGCGAAGGCGGCCGTGGACGTGGCCGTGGCCGAGCTGCACCCGGACATATGGGTCGTGGGAAACGCGCCCACCGCGCTCATCCGGCTGGTGGAGCACGTGGACAACGGCGCGGCGAACCCCGCGCTGGTGGTCGGCATGCCCGTCGGGTTCGTGAACGCGGCGGAGTCCAAAGAGTTGCTCATGAGCCGCGACATCCCGTACATTTCCATACATGGACGCAAGGGCGGCAGCGCCCTGGCCGCATCGGTGATCAACGCATTGGCGGTCCTCGCCGGTTGATTTTCGCGATTTTTCGATTCGAAAAAAGCGTCCGGGGTGTTTTGCTCCGGACGCTTTTCGCGTTTTTTCCTCTCCGCTTTCGGAGAGGGGAAAATGAATTTTTTAAAATCGTTGGACAGGAGAAAAAATCCTGTTAGGAAACCGGGTGGGTACCGTAATCAACGGGCGCCCGGAGCGATGTTTTCCGTATTTCCAGGCCCGGCCTGGAGGAATTTCTCAGCCCTGGAAGGATCTATGCCCAAGAAGAACAAAGGCAAGAACAAGGTGACCATCTACCCGGACTGGTGCAAAGGCTGCGGCATTTGCGTCGAATTCTGTCCGGCCAAGGTTCTCGGCCTGAGCCTGCAAGGCAAGGCCGTTGTGGAGCGCGAGGAGGACTGTATCCGGTGCGGGTTCTGCGAGCTGCACTGTCCGGATTTCGCCATCGTGGTCAGCGACAAGGAACCCATGGATAACGGGCTGTCCGACACGGACGCCGAAACCGCGCCGCCGAAGACCAAGACGGGCGGGAAGGGGGCTTAGGCGACATGCCCAGACGTAAGAAACGGACTGAAATTTTCGCGCTCGGCAACGAGGCCGTTGTCGAGGGCGCGCTGCTCGCGGGATGCACCTTCTACGGCGGCTATCCCATCACCCCGTCTTCCGAGATCATGGAGATCATGGCCTCCCGGCTGCCCAAGCTGGAGAACGGCGTGTTCATCCAGATGGAAGACGAGATCGCCAGCATGGGCGCGGTCATCGGCGCGTCGCTCTCCGGGCGCAAGGCCATGACCGCCACCTCCGGCCCCGGCTTCTCGCTGATGCAGGAGAACCTGGGCTACGCCGTCATGGCAGAGACCCCCATGGTGCTGGTCAACGTCATGCGCGGCGGGCCGTCCACCGGGCTGCCCACCAGCCCGGCCCAGGGCGACGTGCAGCAGGCCCGGTGGGGCACCCACGGCGACCATCCCATCATCGTCCTGTCCGCCTCCAACGTGCAGGAGTGTCTGGACATGACCATCACCGCCTTCAACATGGCGGAGAAATACCGGACCCCGGTCATCCTGCTCCTGGACGAGGTCACGTCGCACACCCGCGAGAAGATCGAGATTCCCAACGAGGGCGAGTTCGAGGTCTTTTCCCGCACCGTGCCGTCCATGCCGCCGGAGTGGTACAAGCCCTACGAGGAGACCGTGCGCGGCGTGCCGCCCATGCCGCCCATCGGCTCGGGCTACCGCTTCCACGTCACCGGCCTGACCCACGATCGCAACGGGTTCCCGACCCAGCGGCCCGAGGAAGTCGTGGAGCTCATGGACCGCATCCACCGCAAGATCGACCAGTTCTTCTACGACATTCAACTGGTGGACGAGATCATGACCGACGACTGCGAGGTCTGCGTCATCGCCTACGGCTCGGTGGCCCGTTCGGCGGAGCTGGCCGTGCAGCAGGCGCGGGGCAACGGGGTCAAGGCCGGGCTGCTCAAGCTCAAGACCCTGTTCCCGTATCCGCGCAGACACACCGAGAAGATCCTGGCCCACGCCCGGACCCTGGTCGTGCCGGAGATGAACATGGGGCAGATGTCCCGCGAGGTGAAACGCGTGAACATGGGCCACGCCTCGGTCAGGACGATCAATCGGGTGGACGGCCAGATCGTCACCCCCTCGGAAATCCTCAAGGTCATCATGCAAGGGTAGCGACATGAGCAAGATCACCGGAAACGAAATCATCCATCAGTATTTGCGGCACAACAAGAAGTTCCCCCACGTGCTGTGCGCCGGTTGCGGCCACGGCATCGTGCTCGGGACCCTGATCCGCTCCATCCACTCCCTGGGCATCCCCAAGGACGACGTGGTCGTGGTGGCGGGCATCGGCTGTTCGGGCCGGCTCGCCGTCTACGTGGACTTCAACACGGTCCACACCACCCACGGGCGGGCCCTGAGCTTCGCAACGGGCATCAAGATATCCAATCCGAAGCTGAACGTCATCGCGCTCATGGGCGACGGCGACGCCCTGTCCATCGGCGGCAACCACCTGATCCACGCGGCGCGGCGCAACATCGGGGTCACGGCCCTGATCCTGAACAACAACATCTACGGCATGACCGGCGGGCAGTCCTCTCCGGCCACGCCCGAGGGCTCGACCACCATGACCAACCCCTACGGCCAGCTGGACTCCAGCTTCGACACCGTGGAGCTGGCCAGGGGCGCGGGCGCGAACTATGTGGCGCGCGGCACGGTCTTCCACGTCAATCGGCTGGAGAAGATCATGACCGAGGCCATCGGGCGGCCCGGCTTCAGCCTGGTGGAGGCGATCACGCCCTGCCATACCCAGTTCGGGCGCAAGAACAAGTACAAGAGCCCGGTGGACATGTACAACTGGCTCAAATCCACGGCCGTTCCCCTGGAGCGGTACAACGAGATGCCGGAAGACAAGCGCCGGGACCGCATGCCCATCGGCGTGTTCGTGGACCGCGACCGTCCCGGCTTCGAGGAGCGGTACTACGCCATGCAGCAGAACTTCCTCAAGCAGGCCGCGAAGGGGGGCAAGTAGATGAAGGCGCAACAGGAACTCGACCGGTTCGAGATACGTTTCTCCGGCCTCGGCGGACAGGGGATCATCACCCTGGGCAAGGTCATGGGACAGGGGCTGGCGCTGGGCCACGGCTACAACGTCACCCAGACCCAGAGCTACGGCCCCGAGGCGCGCGGCGGATCGAGCAAGTGCGACCTGGTCATCAGCTCCGGGCGCATCAGCTATCCCAAGGCGGAGTCCCTGGACCTGCTGGTGGCCCTGTCGCAGGAGGCGTGCAACTCCTACTTCCCGTACCTCAAGAAGGGCGGCATCCTGGTCCTGGAGTCCGACCTGGTCAAGCAGCCGCCCACCAACCAGTTCCTCGGCCTGCCGTTCACCAGCCTGGCCAAGGACAAGGTCGGCGTGGCCCAGGCCATGAACACCGTGGTCCTCGGGGCGCTCTCCTACCTCCTGCCGTTCATCAACCAGGCGACCATGCGCAAGTCCCTGGAATCGGCCCTGCCGCCCAAGATCCGGGCGGTGAACACCAAGGCGTTCAACCTCGGCCACCGGCTGGCCAAGAAGGAATGGGGCGAGGACGCGGGCGAGGTCTGGCGCGTGGAGGAACTCGGCGAGATCGACTAGCCTCCCGTTCATGTGAATCAAAAAAAGGACGCCGGGTCTCCGGCGTCCTTTTTCGTTTTCTGCGTCCGGGTCTATTGCCCGAAGGAGGTCTTCACCGTGGGCGTCAGCCCCTCGTCGGTGCGCAGCTGGGGCAGCATCTGGCGGATGTTGTCGGTGACGGGCAGGACCCAGTTGTGGGCCGAGACCACGGCCGAATCCACCAGCCGGACCACCTTGGCGGTCATGTAGACGTAGTCCTCGCCGATGACGTAGGAGCCGGTCAGTTTGGCGGCCCTGGGCGGCAGCGGCTTGGTCGAGCCGGTGATGTTGGAGCCGGTCTTGCGGTAGTCGTCCGGGGTCACGCCCGCGGCGTAGCTGAAGTCCGTGACGTTGGGCTCGCCCTCGGTGACCAGCATCCCGTGCTGGACCAGCCGGTCGGCGACCTGCTCGGCCATGACGTAGCCGAAGATGGCGTTGTCGCCGGGGTCCTGGCGGTTGACGAAGCGGCGCACGAACAGGGCGGACTCGGGCGTGAGCTCCTCCCTGGTCACGTTGGCGTACAGGGTGTCCGCCGCCCGGTAGTTCAGCTCGATGACCGGAATCTCGGCCGTGTCGTGGTAGGGGCGCGCCGTGGGGGCGGTGTCGAACACGTAGTTGAAGGTGGTCGACGCCGTATCCTTGCCGTCTTCCCACATGCGGTTGCCGCACCCCTGGGCGAGCAGGAGTGTGGCCGTCATCAGTATGCTCAAGGCCGCTCTGTTCATGTCGTGCCGTCCCGGTTCGTTCGTTCCATGGAAAAGGCGCGGGCATGGATGCCCGAAAACCTATTCGGCAGGTTGCGGGATTTCCTTTAGGATCGCCCGGATGAGTTTGACCATGGTGGCCGAGGATTTTTCGGCCTGGGCGATGACGTCCTCTAAAGACGCCTCCTGCATGCAGTCGGGCAGGTTCTTGTTGGTCAGGCAGGAGAGGCCCAGGATGCGGATGGACATGTGGTGCGCCGCGATGGCCTCCATGCAGGTGGACATGCCGATGGCGTCCGCGCCCATGGCCCGGTACATGCGGGTCTCGGCCGGGGTCTCCATGTTCGGCCCCATGATCTGCATGAACACGCCGCGCTCCAGGCGCACGCCGAGCTCCAGCGCCTTGTCCACGGCCAGCTGCCGCAGGGCGGGATCGTAGACCGCGCACATGTCCGGGAACCGGTCGCCCCAGGAGTCCACGTTGGCGCCGCGCAGGGGCGTGTGCCCGGTCAGGTTGATGTGGTCCTCGATGACCATGGGGCAGCCGGTCTCGAAGGACGGGTTCAGCGCGCCCACCGCGTTGGTCAGGATCAGGGTCTTCACGCCCAGCTCGCCGAGCACGCGGATGTTGTGGGTCGCCTCCCGGGCGGAGAACCCCTCGTAGAGATGGAAACGGCCCTCCAGGGCGAGGACCGGAACCCCGTCTATGGTGCCGTAAACCAGCCGTCCCGCATGGCTTTTCACCGTGGATACCGGGAACTCGTCGATGTCCCCGTAGGGGATGATCACGGGGTCCTCGATGGCCGCGGTCAGGCCGCCCAGTCCGGTGCCCGTGACCATGGCCACGGTATCCGCTTGAATTTTGCCTAGCTTTTCATGTATGTATGCGGCAGAATGTAGTATCTTTTTATGGTATTCCATGTTGGCTCCTGTGGATAGAGCCCGCTGCTGGGCGGGCGTAGGGCTTTGGCTAACGGATCGATAGGACTAATCGCAAGGGAAGGCACTGGTTATGGATATCGTGACGCTACTTGGTCTCGCCGTCGGCTTGTCGCTCATCATCGGCGCCATCATCATCGGCGGGGCGGTTGATGTCTTCATCAACGTTCCGGGCATGATGATCGTCGTCGGCGGAACCCTCGCCTCCATCCTGGTGGCCTTTCCGTTCGAAGAAATCATACAGGCCTTCCGGGCTGCGTTCAAGATGTTCGTTGGCCGCAAGAGCCGGGTCCGGGACGTGGTCAACATCATGGTCAAGGTGGCCGAGATCAGCCGCCGGGAAGGGCTCATCGCCCTGGAGAACGTTCAGACCGAGAACATGGTCCTCAAGAAATCCTGCCAGCTCATCGCGGACAACGCCGATCCGTCCCTGATCCGCACGACCCTGACCATCGAGATCAACTCCATGCGCCGCCGCCACCAGGTGGCCCAGGACGTGTTCAAGCGGCTGGCGGCCCTGGCCCCGTCCTTCGGAATGATGGGTACGCTCATCGGCCTGGTCCAGATGCTCTCCCAGCTCGACGATCCCAAGTCCATCGGCCCGGCCATGGCCGTGGCCCTGCTGACCACCTTCTACGGGTCGGCCATGTCCACGCTCTTTTTCATCCCCATCGCCGCCAAGCTCAAGGCCCGCACCCTCCAGGAGCAGTTGCACCTGGAGGTCATCTTCGAGGGCGCCAAGTCCATCCTTGAAAACAACAACCCGCGGCTGGTCTACGAGAAGCTGTCCTCGTTCCTGGCCCCGGTCGAACGTGAGACCCAGCGATGAGCAAAGACGACTACGATGACGATCTGCTGCTCGACTTAACGGACGAGGAAGAGGAGAGCACCGAGTGGTTGACGACCTTCGCCGACCTCTCCATGCTCCTGCTCGTCTTCTTCGTGCTCCTGTATTCCATGTCCACCCTGGACAACGAGAAGTTCTCCGAGACCTTCTCGTCGGTGACCAAGGCGCTGCAGGGCAAGATGGAGAAGATCGCCACCAGCCGCATCTCCCAGGAGGAGGCGGGGGTGCTCATCGACCAGGCCATGATGCGCCGCCAGATCATCGAGTCGCAGCGGAAGGTGTTCGCCGAGGTCAAGACCCTGCAGACCAAGAAGGGCGTCGAGGGGCTGGTCAGCGCGAATTTCGAGGACGGGGTGATCACCCTGCGCGTGCCGGGCGACGTGATGTTCGCCTCGGGCCAGGTGGACCTTTCGCCCAAGGGGGTGGAGGTGGTCAACGCGCTCAAGGATTTCTTCATCCAGCACAAGGACCAGAACATCAAGATCATCGGGTACACCGACAACGTCCGTCCAAGCTCCGGTTCCCGCTTCCGGGACAACTGGGAAATTTCGGCCATGCGCGCGGTCAACGTGCTGCGCGAATTGCTCAACATGGGGCTGGAGTCCACCCGGCTGACGGCCACGGGGCTGGCCTATCTCAACCCGCTCTATCCGAACACCTCCGAAGAGTACCGGGCCAAGAACCGGCGCGTGGAGTTCGTGCTCGAAAAACGGGTTTCCGGGAAGTAGGGTCCATCGCTTTTACATAGCCTTTGGGGGAAGAAATGGATTTTGAAATCAACATGCCCGAAGAGGAGGAAAGGCTTCGCAAGGCCTTTCGCACCAAGGTCCCCGGGCTGACCGTCCGGTTCTCCGGAACGGGCCGCGTCCTCGAGGTCATGGATTTGAGCGCCACGGGGTTCGCCGTCATGGACAAGGAACGTGGGTTCGCCGAGAAGCAGACCTTCGAGGTGGACCTGCTCATCAAGGACAGATTGTTCCTCGGCGGGGCTGCGGCCATGGCCATGCGCGTCCTGGACAACGGCATCGTCGGATTGAATTTCGTGGACCTCGACCGTCAGAAACAGATCAAGCTCGACAAGCTGGTCCTCGAAGTGCAGAAGCGGCTCATCGCCCTGCGCAAGAAGAAACGCGAGCAAGGCTGACAGTGACCCTCAAGAACATCGACCGCCACAAGGTCCTCATTGCCAACCGCGGCGAGATCGCCATGCGGGTAATGGGCGCCTGCCGCCGCCTGGGGCTGGATTTCGTCTGCGTCTGCACCCGCGAGGACAGAACGTCCGGCCATGTCCGGCTCGCCCGCGAGCTGGCCGGGGATGGCGCGGTCTACACCATCACCTCCTACCTGGACGCCAATGAGCTGTTTTCCGTGGCCGACGCGAGCGGAGCCACCGCCGTGCATCCGGGCTACGGCTTCTTTGCCGAGGATTTCCGCTTCGCCCGCCGCGTGGTGCGCCGTGACCGGCCCATGGAGTTCATCGGGCCGTCCTGGTGGGTCATCCGGGACCTGGGCGACAAGATCAACACCAAGCGCATCGCCCGCTCCCTGAAGGTGCCCACCGTGCCCGGCTCGGACCGTCCCGTGTACAGCGAGATCGAGGCCGACGAGATCGCCTCCTCCCTGTTCGAGTTCCAGGCCAGCCAGGGCATCGTGGACGGCGTGATCATGGTCAAGGCCTCGGCGCGGCGGGCGGCGGCGGTATGGGCATCGAGGAGGTCGGGGACTTCAACGAGTTCCGCTCGGTCTTCCGCCGCATCCGCAACTACGCCAAACGGAATTTCGGGGACGAGGGCGTGCTCATCGAGCAGCGCATCTTCGACTTCAATCACCTGGAGGTGCAGGTGGTCTCCCAGCGGGACGGCAAGCACCACGTCCATTTCGGGACCCGCAACTGCTCGGTCCAGTCCACGGGCAAGCAGAAGCGCATCGAGGTCGCGCCGGGTTTCGCGCCGGGCGTGGTCCCGTACACCTTCGACGCGGCGGGCGTGATGGACGACATCACGGCGCACTCCCTGGCCATGGCCCGCGAGACCCGCTACGACAACGTGGGCACCTGGGAGTGGATCATCACCCCGCGCGGCGAGCCGTTCCTCATGGAGGTCAACACCCGCATCCAGGTGGAGAACGGCGTTTCCGCCGTCATCTCGAGGGTCAAGGACCGGCCGGTGGACATCATCACCGAGCAGATCCGCCTGGCCCTGGGCGACGAGCTGCGCTACACCCAGGACGACATCTCCTTCGAAGGGGTGGGCATTGAATACCGCGTGGTGGCCGAGAACACGGACAAGCGGTTCACCCCCTGCGCGGGGACCATCACCGAACTCGGCTGGACCGAGCGCGACTGGCTCCAGGTCCACACCCACGTTCCGCGCGACCGGGCCTACGAGATCCCCATGGAATACGACCCCAACCTGGCCCTGGCCATCGTCTGGGGCGCGGACCTGGCCGAGGCCAAGAAACGCGGCCTGGAATTCCTGGACGACCTCCGCCTGCAAGGGCGGGTGGCCGGTTCCACCGAGGAATTCCACACCAACATCGAATACCTCAAGGCCAAGACCGCAAGGCTCCTGGAGTTCTGATATGGACAGGGATAGAAGAATCCAGGCCCTCAAGGACCGGCTGACCTACATCCGCGACATCTTCGCCAGCCGCGAGGACGACTCCGTGCGGCTGCTCGCCGCCAAGTTCGGCGAACTGATGGAGCGCAACCAGTCCCGGCCGGCCGGTGTTTCGCGCGAGGAGTTGTCGCGCATCGAGGACCTGTTCGACTTTTCCGAGCGCAAGCTCGACACCACCCTGACGCCCATGGACCGGGTGCGCATCGTGCGCCACCCCCAGCGCGTCTGCCTCAAGGACATCCTCGAAAACGTCTACGACAACTACACCGAGATCGGCGGGCGGGGCGAGTACAACATCGATCCCAGCATGCTCATCGCCCGCGCTGTGTTCTCCCGGCGGGTGGGTGACAAGGTCATCAACCAGATGGTCATGGTCATCGGCCAGGAAAAGGGCCACGGCGAGGCGTTCCGCAACGGCGGCTCGGTCAAGCCGTGGGGCAACGCCAAGGCGCTGCACTACATGAAGGTCGCCGAGACCGAGAACATTCCGGTGCACACCTTCGTCTTCACCCCCGGCGCGTATCCGGTGGAGGACTGGCCGGGCGCGGCCCAGCAGATCGCCCGCAATCTCTACGAACTGGCCGGGCTGCGCGTGCCGGTCGTCTCGGTGTTTTCCGAGGGCGGGTCCGGCGGGGCCGAGGCGATCGGGCTGGCCGACCGCAGGCTGATGCTCTCCCACGGCTACTACTCGGTCATCTCGCCCGAGGGCGCGGCGGCCATCGAGGGCGGGCTGCGCGGCGGCGAGCGGGCCACCCCGGAGCTCATCGAGAAGTGCGCCCGCCAGCTGTGCATCACCGCCGACGACAACCTGGCCAACGGGTACGTGGACCGGGTGCTCCAGGAGCCGCCGCTCGGCGCGCGGCCCCATCACTACGACTTTTTCCGGGAGCTGCGGCGCGAGCTGATCCAGGCCACCAACGAGGTGGTCAGCTCGGTCAAGCCCATGAAGCTCTACCGGGCCATGGCCGTGCGCACCTCCAAGACCGACGATGCCGAGTCCATCTACATGCGCTGGACCCTGTCCCAGTCGGCCCTCAACCGGCTGGTGGACCAGCGCCAGCGCAAGTTCCGGGCCCTGAGCCGCCATGCGCGGCTGGACGGCACGGGCATCTTCAGCCGGGCCGTGGCCGCCACCAAGGGGACCATCTGGGCCGCCCATTCCTTCCTGCGCTACGACCTCCTGGGCCGCCAGAAGAAACGGCTCAACGCCATGTTCGAAGACCTGGGGGCCGAGGCCCATCTGGTGCGCCACAAGGTGCTCATGCCGATCAAGCGCGCCCTGGACAGGGTCCTGCCCGGCAACGGTTCCGAGGCGGCCCGCAGCGGCGAGGCCGTGGCCGACCGGCTGACCCGGCTCTCCTGCCCGGAGGACGGGGCGTGCCTGTCGGGCAGCGAGTGGGCGTGGACCAGCCCGCGCAGCCAGGAGGACCGGACCATCACCTGTCCCAACGTGCGCACCCAGCACTGCCCGGACCTGTGGGTGCCGGACCTGTTCGGCGATTTCGCCGGGGTCTGCCCGTCCTGCGGCCATCATTTTCCCATGGAGTACCGCTGGTATCTCAAGAACGTCTTCGATTACAGCGAGGCCAAGGAGTTCAACCAGCAGCTGGAGTCCGTCAATCCCCTGGGGTACGAGAAGTTCGACCTCAAACTGGACCAGGCCAAGGAGAAGACCGGCCTGAAGTCCGCGTGCATCACCTTCGAGACCGCCATCGAGGAGGTCGAGACCGTGGTGGCCGTGCTCTGCGCCCCGTTCAGGGGCGGCTCCGTGGGCGCGGCCGAGGGCGAGAAGTTCATCCGCGCGGCGGAGCGGGCCACCCGCAAGCGGCAGCCGTTCATCGCCTACGTGCACGGCACGGCGGGCATCCGCATCCAGGAGGGCGTGAACGGCGTCATCCAGATGCCGCGCTGCACCATCGCCGTGCGCCGCTACATCGACGCGGGCGGCCTGTACCTCGTGCTCTACGACACCAACTCCTACGCCGGACCGGTAGCCTCCTTCCTGGGCTGTTCGCCGTACCAGTTCGCTGTCCAGTCCTCGAACATCGGCTTTGCCGGGCCCGGGGTCATCACCGAGACCACGGGCATCTCCGTGCCGCCCAACTATCACAAGGCGTATCATGCGCTCTCCAGGGGCCACATCCACGGCATCTGGGACCGCCGGGAGGTCAAGAAGAACCTCCACCAGTCGCTCCTGACCATGGGCGGGCGCAACCTTTACTATCGGTGATTTTTATGAGACACCCCCGTGCGTGCGGCGTGTTTGAAACACGCTCGGACGAGATCGCATAAAAAGGAAAAATAGTGCTTAATATTAAAGAGTTACTCGATAAGGTAAAGGCCTCTCCCTACCGTGAGATCGTGGTCCGCGCCCCCCACACCGGGGTGGTGGAATTCGCCGGGCTGAAGCCGGACGACAAGGTGCGCGGCCCGGCGGGCGACTTCAAGGAGAAGCCCGGCACCCTGCTGGCCAACCTGACCCGCGAGAAGAACCGCAAGCCCATCCCGGCGCCGGAAAAGGGCGTCATCGAGGCCGTGCACACGCAGCACGAGGGCCGGTTCGTGGAGGCGGGCGAGCCGCTGGTGACCATCAAGCATTACCTGACCCGCAAGGAAGTCATCGAGCTGATCCTCCAGGAGGCGCTCTTCCTCTTCCGCGCCCCGGAGCGGGCCAAGTACTACTTCGTCCCGGAAGTGGACCAGAAGCTCAAGGTCTCGGGCAAGCGCTCGGTCAAAGTCCACGAGGGCATGGAATTTCTCATCGTCTCCCGGATGAAGCGGGAGACCCCCCTGGCCTATTCCGGGCCGGAGGGCATCATCTATTCCGTCTACTTCGGTCGCGGGGACAACGTTGACGAGGGCGAGCCCCTCATCGGCGTCTGCCCCGAGGACCAGCTCACCGTGATCCAGGACGTGGTCGCCCGCATCCAGAGCGAGTGGGAAGAAGAGGCGTAAGACAAACCAGGGGAGGCACACCATGGGCAGACTGCTTCAGGTCAGGGTTTCGGCGTGGACGTACAGCGAGGACGAGGTCCGCAAGACCTGGCCTTCTCTCTGGAAACTGGCTTGGCAGGACAGCTCCGCCATCCCCAAGAAGGGCGTGCTGGAGCTGGCCGACGCGGTCTTCGACGCGGTCCGGGCCGGACTGATCCCCGACGCCCAAGCCAAGGCCCTCAAGGAAGAGGCCGAAAAGGCCGACCAACTGCGCATCGCCATCGAAAAGGCGCTGGGCGAATGGAAGCCCGGCGAGGCCGATAAACTGATCTATCAGCTCGAGGACACCATGGACTCGCTGGAAGACATCGCGGCCAAATTCTGATATTGCATTCACTCAATCGACTTCCGACAGCCAAGGAGAAAATATGGCCGGCAGCATGAATAAAGTCATCATTATCGGACGGGTCGGACAGGACCCGAAAGTTTCCTATACCAGCTCCGGGCAGGCCGTGGCGAATTTCTCCGTGGCCACCGACGAGGGATACCGCGATCGCCAGACCGGCCAGAAGGTCGAGCGCACCGAATGGCACAGGGTCGTGGCCTGGCGGCAGCAGGCGGAGTTCGTCAACAACTACATCGGCAAGGGCCGCCTGGTCCTGGTCGAGGGCAAGTTGCAGACCCGCAAGTGGCAGGGCCAGGACGGCCAGGACCGCTATACCACCGAGATCGTGGCCGACAACATCCAGGGGTTGGACCGCAATCCCGAAGGCCAGCAGCCCGGCCAGCAGCAGGGCGGCTACCAGCAGCAGGGCGGTTACCAGCAGAACAACAACTATCAGCAGAGCCGTCCCCAGAACGGAAACTACCGCCAGCAGAACAACCAGCCTCCGCAGCCGGAGGACGAGGATCTCGGACCGGCGTTCCCGTCCGAGGCCAGCGGCATGGACGACGTTCCGTTCTAGCCGTGGGTGTATTCCGCGCGGCGGGACGGAAAGAGTTTTACGGGGCGGCTTCGGCCGCCCCTTTCTTTTGTCCGGCCTCGCCCGCTTCTCGCGCGCGGGGCATGCGTCGCAGGCTGGCCTGCCCCCTGACCAATCCCTGAATCGCCCCGCCTGAATCAGCTGTGCGCCGCGCATTTCCTTCCCGGATCGTACTCCTTGGGTGCGTGTTCTCTCTTGTCGCGATCTGCATTCCTTGATCATTTTGTGTTCCGCAAATCGAGTTGCAAGGCGCGGATGGGCTTCGGCGTTGCTGTTCGTCCTGTGCCCTGCCGGGCGGCGGGGGCAAGATGGTCCCGCAACGCCCGAGCCTGGGCCTGGAAGCGGCCTTCATGGAGCTTCGGAAGAGGCGGGGGAGCCTGTACGATCTGCGCCTGCGGGATAATTACGGATGCAATTTTGGAACAGTTTCGCTGATCTATAATTGCCATGGAATACCAGCAGGGTGTTATGCTACCTTGAAATGGAGATGCGGCCGCTGCGGCCTCGCACGAAAGAACAACTGGTTTCGAAACGCCGGGACGATTGCAAGTGAAGAATATGAAGTTGAATATCCTGTTCGTGGACGACGACGAGAACATTCTCGCCAGTTTTCGGTCCATGCTTCACGCCATGCGCAAGGTCTGGACCTGCCAGTTCGCCTCCAGCGCGGAGGAGGGATTGAGGAAGATTCGCGCCGCGCCCTTCGATGTGGTCGTCGCGGACATGCGCATGCCCCACATGGACGGAATCGAGATGCTTGAAATAGTGGAGCGCGAGAGCCCCGACACGGTGCGCATCATCCTGTCCGGGTACTCGGAGAGGCAGTCGCTGCTTAACTCCACCAAGTACGCGCACCAGTTCCTGACCAAGCCGTGCAGCTCGAGCTGTCTGGTCGATGTCATCCGGCGAGTGGTCCGGTTGCGGCACATCTTGACCGAGAAGAAGGTCCGGGCGGCGGTCACCAGGATCGGCACCCTGCCCGCCCTGCCCGAGATGTTTTTGCAGATCACCGAGGAACTCAACAACGTCGAGCCGGATCTGAAGCGGATAGGGGCGCTGGCCCGGCGGGACCCCGGCATCTCCGCCACGCTGCTCAAGGTCGTGAACTCCTCATTCTTCGGTTTTTACGAGACGGTCTCCGATCCCTCCCGCGCGGCGGTGTTGCTGGGAACCGAGATCCTCAAGGGATTGGTCCTGGGGGTCAATTTCCTGCGCCAGCTCGATGCCGATACATTGGACGGCTACTCGGTGGAAAAGTTGTGGGGCCACAGCCTGCAGGTGGGGTATTACGCCAAGACCATCGCCGCCATGGAGTCCAAGGACTCCGTGTTTGTCGACAACTGTTTCGTCGCCGGGCTGCTTCACGATATCGGCAAGCTCGTCTTCGTCACCAGCATGAGCGACCTGTACGCCAAGGTCCTGTCCCTGGTGAGGTCCGAGGGAGGCCCGGTGGTCGGAGCCGAAGGCAAGGCCCTGGGCACGACCCATGCCGAGATCGGCGCGTATCTGATGGCCCTGTGGGGTTTCGATGAGGCCGTGGTGGAGGGAATCTACTGTCATCACGCGGTCAGGAAGTGTGACGGAGGGCTTTCGGTGGGACACATCGTCCACGTGGCCAACGTGCTGCAGCACGAGCTGGCCCCGCAGCAGTCGGCATATGCGTTTTCCAAGATGGATATGGACGGCCTGGAGGCCATTGGGCTGAGCGAACGGATCGATGCCTGGCGCGAGCGGTGCATCGAATATACAGGAGACTGACATGCAGAAGAGTCCGAGTGTGCTGTTCGTCGATGACGAGCCCAGAATATTGGATACCTACCGCGCGTCGCTGCGTAAGCAGTTCAAGGTGGACACCGCCAACGGGCCGGAAGAGGGGCTGGAGAAGATCAAGACTTCCGGTCCGTACGCCGTGGTCGTGTCCGACCTCAAGATGCCGAAGATGGACGGGATCACCTTTCTCGCCAAGGTCCAGGAGCTGTCCCCGGACACGGTTCGGGTCATGCTGACCGGGCATGCCGACGTGGAGTCCGCCATCTCTGCGGTCAACAACGGGGCCGTGTTCCGCTTCCTGACCAAGCCCAGCCCCCTGGACGTCATGATCCGGACCCTGGAAGTGTGCATGAAGCAGTATTCGCTGGTTGTGGCCGAGCGTGAGCTGTTCCGCGGCACCCTCAGGGGATGCATCAAGGTGCTGACCGACATCCTCAGCCTGGTGAACCCGGAGGCCTTCGGCCGAAGCGAACGGGTCCGGCGGCTGGCTGGGTACATCAGCCAGAACATGAAGCTCAGGCAGAACCTCTACCTGGACCTGGCCGCCATGCTCTGCCAACTGGGCTGCGTGACCCTGACGGATACGGTCCTGGAAAAGGTCTTCAACGGCGACAAGCTGGATGCGGAAGAACAGCAGATCTACGACATGCACCCGGCGGTGACCGCGAGCATGCTCGCCCAGATACCGCGGATGAGCGCGGTCTCGGACATCATCCTGCACCAGCACGACAGCCTGGTGGATAACCCCACCATGTCGACCGAGGCCAGGATTCTGCGGGCCTGCCTGGATTATGACGTGCTGATCCAGCGGGGCATGTCCCAGCAGGACGCCATCGACAGCCTGCGCTCCCGAACCGGCGTGTACGATCTCAAGGTCCTGGACGTGCTTGAACGCGGCACTGCGGGCGAGGACGGGTACGTGCGGCGCGAGGTGGGGCTGACCGAGCTGCTGCCGGGCATGATCCTGGACGAGGCCCTCTGGAGCATCGACAAGGTGCACCTGATGGCCGAAGGAACCGAGGTTACGGAGACGGCCCTCATGCGTCTGAACAATTTCATCAAGTCCAAGCGGCTTTCGCCGACGATCAGGGTCCTCGTGCCTCTGAATTTCCTGCAATAACCCGGCGGAACCAGAGGGAGGTGTGATCATGGCTGGCAAAAAGATGCGAAACATGCTGCGGGTTCTGGTTGTGCTGTGCCTGGCGCTGTTCCTCGTCCCCGGGCGGGCGGCCGCAGGGGATTTGGCAGACGTCAGGAAGGCGGGTGTGCTGCGGCATATCGGCATTCCCTACGCCAACTTCATTATCGACGAAAATACCGGACTGGACGTGGAGATCATGCGTCTCTTCGCTCGCCACCTGGGGGTCGAGTACCGCTTCGTGGAGTCGGATTGGAGCAGCCTGTTCGGCGATCTGACGGGCAAGGTGACCAAGGTTGTCGGCGACGAGGTGCAGGTGGTCGGCTCGACCGAAGTCAAGGGCGACATCATCGCCACCGGGCTGACCGAGCTCGACTGGCGCAAGCAGTTGGTCAACTACTCGGCGCCCACTTTCCCGACCCAGGTCTGGTGCATCGCCGGGTCCTATTTCCCTGCGCGTCCCATCCGGTCCGCCGGAGCGATCGAAGAGGACATCAAGGCCGTCAAGGAGATTCTCCGGGGGCGGCGGGTCATGGGCAAGGAAGGTACCTGCCTCGCGCCCGGCCTCTACGGCATCGAAAACGTGGCCAAGGAGATCTTCAGCTTTCCCGGCAGCCTCAATGACATCGCCCCGGCGATCATCAAGGGGGAAGCGGACATGGCCCTGCTGGATGTCCCGGACACACTGGTGGCCCTGGAGAAGTGGCCCGGCAAGCTGAAGGTGCTCGGCCCGGTTTCGGAGCAGCAGCAGATGGGCGCGGGGTTCGCCAAGGACGCCCCCGAGCTGCTCCGGGCCTTCAACGAATTCTACGCCGGGCTGCGCGCCAGCGGCGAATACGACCAACTGGTGCAGAAGTATTATCCCTCGGTCTTCCGCTTCTATCCGGAATTCTTCGGGCAATAGGAAGGGGGTTCCCTTGAACAAGACGCATAAGGTTGTCGGGGCCGTCATGGCTTTTCTGGCGGTGTTCGTCGTGTACATCGTCTGGACCAACTACTCCACGCAGACGGAGTTGCGGGAGGCCGCGCTGTACCAGTTCCGGGATTCTTCCGCGCGCAAGGCCAACACCCTGGGGCATTTCTTTTCCGAGCGGCGCAACGACCTGGACAACCTGCTGGCCAGCCGGGAGGTATATTCCTACTTCGAAAACGAGTCCCTGGGCATGTCCAGGGAGTACGGGCTGTGGGCCACCCTGGTCTCGGTGTCCGAATTGTTCGACCGCTTCATGCGGCTGAAGAGCCTGGGGGGCCACAACGTCTATGACCGGATCGCTTTCGTGGATGTTGGCGGCGTGGTGCTGGCCGACAACTCAGGGGCTTTCGAGAAGCAACAGTCCGTCAAGCTGTCCTGGAAGGAGGATTCCTTCACCTTTTCCCAGGGGGAGGATGGGGGAACAAACCTCATACTGCAAGCCCCGATCCGGTATGAAGGCCGTCGCGTCGGGTCTATCGTGGCCTGGCTGGAAATGGGCAATATTCTGCCCGTGCTCATGTTCGATCACCAGAGTCAGGAACAGGCGGAGTTCGGCTTCATCGTTCACGGAAAGACCGTGTTTTCGCCGGGCAAGCACGTCCCGGACGAGGTCGTCCGCATCGTGGGGGGCGGCAAGCTGCCCTCGCCGGGCAGCGTGGAGACCCGGCTGGTGAACGAGCAGTCAGGGGAAGGGATGCGGTATCTGGTGGCCGTGACGCGCATCGGCGACACCCCCCTCCTGTGGGTCTCCCTGGCCCCCGAGGCCGAGGTCCTCGGGTCGCAGCCCCCCTGGAAGCTGTTGCTCTACAACGTGCTGCTGGCCGTGGTCCTGCTGGCGGGCGGGATGGTCAGCTTCATGGTCGGCGAGCGCAACCTGATCCTGAACCTGAAGATAGCCGAGGCGGCCGTTCAATCCGAAACCGTGAAGGAAAAGAACCGGGAGCTGGAACGCGAGGTCCGGGCGAGAATCCGGGTGGAGCAGGCGTTGCACAAGGTCAACGACGAGCTGGAACTCCGCGTCAAGGAACGGACCGCCACCCTCGGGGAGCGTTCCGAGGCCCTGGCCAAGGAGGTTCAGGAGCGGCGCGAGGCCGAGGCCGCCATGCGGGTGCTGTTCAACAACGTGCGCGACGCCATCTTCATCTACACCCTGTCCGGCGAGCTGGTGGACGTCAACGAGACCATGCTCTCCATGTTCGAGGTCAGCAGGAGCGAGGCATTCCTGCTCTCGTTCAAGGATATTTCCAGTCCGGACAACGACTTTGATCGGCTTGAGAGATTGTGGGAGGAAGCCCTGCAAGGGCGGGAGGCGGTTGCCGAGTGGGAGGCCATGCGGCCGGGCGACGGGACCCGGTTCGACGCGGAGACGACCCTTGTGCGCATGGACCTGGGCGGCCAGCCCGTGATCCTCGCCTCGGTCCACGACATCTCCGAGCAAAAGCGCATCCAGGCCCAGCAGGAGGAGCACCAGGAATTTCTGAACACCGTCTTCGAGGGCATCGGGGCCGCCATTTTCGTCTTCGACCCGGAGCGGGGCGAGTTGGTGGATTGCAATCACGTGGGCGAGACCCTGCTTTCCCTGCCCAAGGAACATCTCGCGCCCATGTCCTGTGCCACCGATTACGCCTTCAAGACCGAGGCCGGCGTCAAGAAACTGCTCTGCCCGGACCCGAGCGACCGCGTGTCCTACGAGGAAGGCGTCCTGACCCTGTCCGACGGCACGCTGCGCCAGGTCTCCCGGCAGCTCTTCGAGGTCCACATCGGCGGCAAGGGCCATCTGGTGCAGGTGGTCTTCGACATCGCCGAACGCAAGAACCTGGAGCGCAAGCTCAACGTGGCCCAGAAGCTCGAATCCATCGGCCTGCTCGCTTCGGGAATCGCCCACGAGATCAATACTCCCATTCAGTACGTGGGAGACAGCGTGCGCTTCGTCAAGGATGCCTTCCAGGACCTGGAGGAGCTGATCGGCCTCTACGTCCGCTCCCTGGAGAGTTCGGCGGACGCGGGGCTCAAGGAGGAGATCGAGGCGTTCCGCGAAGACATGGACATCGAGTTCGTCATGGAGGAGACGCCCAAGGCGTGCGATCGCGCACTGGAGGGCGTGGAGCGCGTGGCGACCATCGTTCTGGCCATGAAGAACTTCTCCCATCCGGGCGAGGAAAAGCCCAGCGCCGTGGACATCAACAAGGCCATCGAGAACACGGCCATCGTGACCCGCAACGAGTGGAAGTACGTCGCCGACCTGACCACCGACCTGGCCCCGGACCTGCCCCTGGTGACCTGTTTTCCGGGCGGCATCAACCAGGTGTTGCTGAACATCATCGTCAACGCGGCGCACACGGTCATGGAAAACGTGACCGAAGGGGAGAAGGGGACCATCGGCATCACCACCGCCGAGATCGGCGACGGCGTGGAGATCCGGATCACCGACTCCGGGTGCGGCATCCCTCGCGAAAACATCGCCAAGGTCTTCGATCCGTTCTTCACCACCAAGGAAGTGGGCAAGGGGACCGGCCAGGGATTGGCCATCGTGCACGACGTCATCGTGGAAAAGCACGGCGGCACCGTGGACATCGAATCCGAGGTCGGGGTCGGGACCACCTTCATTATCCGCCTACCCCTGGGAAGAGAGACGGAATAGGGCATCGCCGGGCGCGGTACGCCGCGGCTCAGGTGTAGCAGATGATGTTCTGGAAGACCGCCGAGTCCGTGACCGATCGGTACTCGTGGGGGACGTCGGCGTGAAAGCGGAGCGTCCCGCCCGGCTTGAGCCGGTGGACCTCGCCCTCGCAGACCAGCTCCAGCTCCCCGGACAGGACCACCACGTGCTCGACCACGCCGAACCGGTGCGGGGCCGAGATCTGGCGGTGGTTGCCGGTCAGGGTGATGGTGAACATCTCCATCCGCGTGGCCGGGTCGTAGGGGAACAGAACGCTGACCGCCATCTGGGGATCGTTGGGAAAGGGCGCCCGCTCAAGCTCCGGCCCGGTCCCGTCCGCAAAGAACAGGGAAAAGGAGATGCCCAGGCCCGAGGCGATCTTCCACAGGGTCGCGATGGTCGGCGCGGACTCCTGGCGTTCTATCTGGCCGAGCATCGCCTTGGACACGCCGGTCGCCTCGGCCACGGCGTCCAGGCTCATTTTCCGCTCCCTGCGACACGCTTTCAGCCGTTCGGCTATGACCGGCCTGAATGGTTCTTCGGACATGGTTTCCTCTTGTGCGTTTTAACGCACGGTGGTAATCGGGCCGTGTGCGCTTTAGCGCACGGCACGAAATCAATACCAGGAGGCGCGCGGGCGGGCAAGCCCCCGGCGTCCTCGTGAAAAGGAGTGTTCCATGGACGGGAAGTTGAGCAGGAGCGCGCAGAGAGTCCAGGATTTCCTGGCCGGGTTGGGAGGCGGATTCGAAGTCCGGGAGCTGGCCTCGTCCACCCGCACGGCGCAGGAGGCGGCGGACAGCATCGGCTGCACCGTAAGCCAGATCGCCAAGTCGCTGGTCTTCAAGGACGCGGAGAGCGGCAGGCCGGTCCTGGTGGTGGCGTCGGGTTCCAACAGGGTGGACACGGCCAGGCTTCGCGAAACGGCGGGGGTGCGGCTTAAGCGCGCGGACGGCGAGTTCGTCAAGCGCGAGACCGGGTTCGCCATCGGCGGCATCCCGCCCGTGGGCCACAACGAGTCGCTGCTCACCGTCCTCGACGCCGATCTTCGGCAGTACGAGGTCATCTGGGCGGCGGCCGGAACGCCCCATGCGGTCTTCCGCCTGACCCCGGGCGACCTGGAACGGCTGACCAAGGGGCGGTGGCTCGATTTGCGCGAAGAGAAATGATCCGGCCCGGCCGCCATTCCCCCGATCGGTTCGAACGGCCTGGATTATCGGAAGATTGGTGGTCCAAGGGTGCCGGAAGTGTTCGAAAAAAGAACACATAACACAATGAAAAACATACTAATATTTTCATGATACGGTTGACCTGATTCATTCATCGGAATATGTTATGCCCAATTCGGCATACTGGTCGTGAGACCGGTGCCGGATTGGGCCGGAGGCGATAAGGGGGCAGTATGTCCTATCATTATGCCTCTTTAGACATATTACCGGGCGTCCATGCCCCGATCGGGGGCCGGGCGTCGAAGACAGGGTTCGGAGCACCGTAGAATGAAGACTGTTCCAGTTCAGGATGCCGTGGGCATGGTCCTTTGCCACGACATGACCAAGATAGTTCCGGGTGAGTGCAAGGGGCCGGTGTTCAGAAAAGGACACATCATCGCCGAAGAGGACGTCAGGACGCTGCTTGAGATCGGCAAGGAGCACATCTACGTGCTCGGCATGGACCCGGGCACCATCCACGAGAACGAGGCGGCGCAGCGCATCTCCGCCGCCGCCAAGGGACCCGGCATCACCCTGACCGAGGTCAGCGAGGGGCGCATCAACTTCGTGGCCGCGCCCGGCCTGCTCGACGTCAACGTCGAGGCCCTGACCCGCATCAATTCCATCGAAGAGGTCGTCCTGGCGACCATGCACACCGGGCAGCAGATCACCGAGACCCGCGCCGTGGCCGGGACCCGCGTGGTCCCGCTGGTCATCGACGAGGACAAGATCCGTCGCGTCGAGGCCATCTGCGCCGAGTACGACTACGTGGTCGGGGTCAAGCCGTTCCGCCACCTGAATGTCGGGCTGGTGACCACCGGCAGCGAGGTCTACCACGGCAGGATCAAGGACAAGTTCGGTCCGGTCATCCGCTCCAAGTTCGCCAAGCTCGGCTCCGAGGTCATGGGCCAGACCCTGTCCTCGGACGACCCGGCCATGACCCGCGACGCCATCCTGGCCTTCGTGGCCGAAGGCGCGGACATGGTGGTGGTCACGGGCGGCATGTCCGTGGACCCGGACGACCAGACCCCCACGGCCATCCGGGCCACCGGGGCCGAGGTCCTGACCTACGGCTCCCCGACCTTTCCCGGCGTCATGTTCATGGTCGCGGACCTGGACGGGATTCCCGTCCTCGGTCTGCCCGGCTGCGTCATGTACTACCGGGCCTCGATCTTCGACATCATCGTCCCGCGCATTCTGGCCGGGGAGCGGGTCACCCGCGAAGACATAGTAGCTTTGGGACACGGCGGTTTCTGTGCGACCTGCGAGGTCTGTCGCTATCCCGTCTGTCCCTTCGGCAAATAAACGTACGGTTCGATCAATGGATTTCCAGATCGCATCTGCGAGACAGTGAGACACAATAAGGAGGAAACTGTCATGATCAAACGGACGCTCCAAGTAAACGGAGTCTCCAGGAACGTCGTCTGCGAGCCGGATGAGTCCCTGGCCAACGTCCTGCGGCAAAACCTGGGCCTGACGAGCGTGAAGGTCGGTTGCGGCACCGGTCTTTGCGGCAGCTGCAGCATCATCAAGGACGGCAAGCTGACCCGTTCCTGCAACCTGAAAATGAAACGGATCGAGAACAGGACCACGGTCATCACCCTGGAGGGCATCGGCACCCCCGGCAACCTGCATCCCATCCAGATGGCCTGGATCGCCTACGGCGGAGCCCAGTGCGGGTTCTGTTCCCCCGGCTTCCTGGTCTCCACCTACGCGCTGCTGACGAGCAACCCCAAGCCGACCCGCGAAGAGGTCCGCGACTGGTTCCAGAAGAATCGCAACGCCTGCCGCTGCACCGGCTACAAGCCCCTGGTTGACGCGGTCATGGCCGCCGCCGAGGTCATGCGCGGCGAGAAGACCATGGATGACCTGATCTTCAGGATTCCCGAGGACGGCCGCATCTGGGGAACCAAGTTCCCGCGTCCGACCGCCGTGGCCAAGGTCACCGGCACCTGGGACTTCGGCGCCGACGTCGGTCTGCGCCTGCCCCCCGGAACCCTGCACTGCGAACTGGTGCAGGCCGAGGTCTCCCACGCCAACATCAAGTCCATCGACGTGACCGAGGCCGAGGCCGTTCCCGGCGTGTTCAAGGTCGTGACCCACAAGGACGTCAAGGGCAAGAACCGCATCACCGGCCTGATCACCTTCCCGAGCAACAAGGGCGACGGCTGGGACCGTCCCATCCTGTGCGACGAGAAGGTCTTCCAGTACGGCGACGCCATCGCCATCGTCTGCGCGGACTCCCCGAAGGCCGCCAAAGAAGGCGCGGCCAAAGTCAAGGTCGAGCTGGAGCAGCTGCCCGAGTACATGAGCGCGCCCGCGGCCATGGCCGACGACGCCATCGAGATTCACCCCGGCACCCCCAACGTCTACTACGTCCAGAAGATCGCCAAGGGTCCCGAGACCGCTCCGATTTTCGACTCCGCCGACGTGGTCGTCGAAGGCGACTACTACACCCAGCGCCAGCCTCACCTGCCCATCGAGCCGGACGTCGGGTTCGCCTACATGGACGAGGACAAGCTGTACATCCACTCCAAGTCCATCGGCGTGCACCTGCACATGTTCATGATCGCCCCCGGCCTGGGCGTCGAGCCCGAGAACATGGTCATGGTCCAGAACCCCACCGGCGGCACCTTCGGCTACAAGTTCTCCCCGACCATGGAAGCGCTGGTCGGCGCGGCGGCCCTGGCCACCGGCCGTCCCGTGTACCTGAACTACACCTACAAACAGCAGCAGCAGTACACCGGCAAGCGTTCGCCGCAGTTCACCACCGTGCGCATGGCCGCCACCAATGACGGCAAGCTGCTCGGCATGGAGACCGACTGGACCGTGGACCACGGCCCGTACTCCGAGTTCGGCGATCTGCTGACCCTGCGCGGCGCGCAGTTCATCGGCGCCGGTTACGACATCCCGGCCATCCGGGGCGAGGGCCGCACCGTCTGCACCAACCACTGCTGGGGCGCGGCCTTCCGCGGCTACGGCGGACCGGAAGCGGAGTTCCCCTCCGAGGTGCTGATGGACGAGCTGGCCGAGAAGCTGGGCATGGACCCGCTGGAGCTGCGCTACAAGAACGTCTACCGCAAGGGTTCCACCACCCCCACGGGCCAGGACCCCGAGGTCTACTCCCTGCCGGAGATGATCGACAAGGTGCGCCCCAAGTATGAGGCCGCCAAGAAGAAGGCCGCCGCCGAGTCCACCGACGCCATCAAGCGCGGCGTGGGCGTGGCCGTGGCCGTGTACGGTTCCGGCCTGGACGGCCCGGACTCCGCCGAGGTCGACGCCGCCCTGAACGCGGACGGCTCCGTGACCATCTACTCCACCTGGGGCGACCACGGCCAGGGCGCGGACATGGGTACCCTGGGCACCGCCCACGAGGCCCTGCGTCCCCTGAACATCACCCCGGACCGCATCCATCTGGTCATGGCCGACACCAGCCTGGCCCCGATGGCCGGACCCGCGGGCGGCAGCCGCTCTCAGGTCATGGTCGGCCAGGCCACCAAGAACGCCTGCGAGCGCCTCGTGACCGCGATGACCAAGCCCGACGGCACCTTCCGGACCTACGACGAGATGGTCGCCGAGAAGCTGGAACTGCGCCATCACGGCAAGTTCACGGCCCCGGCCAACGACTGCGATGAAAACGGCCAGGGCAACCCGTTCTGCTGCTACATGTACGGCGTGTTCCTGGCCGAGGTGGCCGTCGAGGTCGCCACCGGCAAGACCACTGTCGAGGCCATGACCATGGTCGCCGACATCGGCATGGTGAACAACTTCCTGGTGACCGACGGCCAGATCTACGGCGGCCTCGCCCAGGGCATCGGCCTGGCGCTGTCCGAAGACTACGAGGACATCCAGAAGCACTCCACCCTGGCCGGCGCAGGCTTCCCGTACATCAAGCAGATCCCGGACAACATGGAGATCATCTACGTGGAGTCCCCGCGTCCCGACGGTCCCTTCGGCGCGTCCGGCGTGGGCGAGATCCCGCTGTGCGGTCCGCACCCGGCGATCATCAACGCCATCTACAACGCCTGCGGCGCCCGCATCCGCGACCTGCCCGCATACCCCGAGAAGGTGCTTGCCGCCCTCAAGGGTTAATCGACGTCAACCATCAACAGGGGCGGCCCGTGCCTAGGCATGGGCCGCCCTTTTCTGCAGGCGGGGTGCCATGGAACAGGCGGAATTGAGACATTGGGAGAACAAGTGCATCCAGGAGGAGTCGGCGCGCTGCGTGGCGGCCTGCCCCCTGCATGTGGACGCCCGCGAATGTTGCCGGTTGTTGGCGGCGGGGCAGGTGGACAAGGCCTGGGCGGTGCTGGCCAAGACCATGCCGCTGCCCGGCGTGCTCGCCCGCGCCTGCGACGAGCCGTGCAAGTCGGCCTGTGTGCGCGGCGACCGGGGAGGGCCTATCGAGATGGGCGCGCTGGAGCGGTTCCTGGCGGACAACGCCAAGGCCGTGAATCCGCCGCGCCCGCTGCCGTCCAACCGCAAGAGCGTGGCCGTCCTCGGCGGCGGCCTGGCCGGGCTGTGCGCGGCCTGGGAGATGGGCCGCCGTGGGTTCTCCGTGACCCTCTATTGCTCCGCGCCCTCCATCTCGTTCTCCCTGCCCGAAGGGGTGCTGGAGAAGGAGCTTGAATCTCTGACCAAACTCGGCGTGACCCTCGTGACCGGGCAGGAGCCGACAGCCGACCTGTTGGAGGCCCAGCTTGAGGAGCGCGACGCGGTCTTCGTGGACGGCGACGCGGTTTCTCTCGGGTTGATGGCCTTCGGCGAGCCGGACGAACTGACCCTCGGCACGGCCCGCCACGGCCTGTTCGCCTGCACGCCCGGCACCGAATCGCCCGTGTTCCGGGCGGCCGCCGGACGGCGTGCGGCCAATTCGGTCCTGCGCTTCACCCAGGGCGTGTCCATGGTCACCAGCCGCGAACTGGAGGGGCCGTACCCGACCCGGCTCTTCACCAGCCTGGAAGGGATCGAACCAACGCCCCCGGTCCCGGCCAAGGGCGGCTACGACGCGGCCAAGGCCCGCGAGGAAGCGGCCCGCTGCCTGCAATGCGAGTGCATGGAGTGCGTCAAGGGGTGCGTCTACCTCAAGCACTACAAGCATTATCCCAAGGTCTACGTGCGCCGCATCTACAACAACGAGTCCATCGTCAAGGGCACGCGCCAGGCCAACAGGATGATCAATTCGTGCATGCTCTGCGGGCTGTGCGAGACGGTCTGTCCCGAGGATTTCTCCATGGCCGAGGTCTGCCTGGACGCGCGGCGTTTCATGATCGGCAAGGGGACCATGCCCCCGTCGGCCCACGAATTCGCCCTGCGCGACATGGCCTTTGCCGACGGCGACCGCTGCGCCCTGGCCCGGCACGCGCCGGGAACGTCTGCCAGCGACTACGTGTTTTTCCCCGGCTGCCAGCTGGCGGCCACCTCCCCGGACGGAGTGGAGCGCGCCTATGCGGACCTCCGCGCCCGGCTGGGCAACGTCGGGCTGATGCTCCGCTGTTGCGGCGCGCCGGCCCAGTGGTCGGGCCGCGAAGCGCTGTTCGGCGAGTCCCTGGCCGAACTCAAGGCGGACTGGGAAGGGCTCGGCTCGCCGCACATCATCGCGGCCTGCCCGTCGTGCATGAAGCTCCTGCGCGAGGCCATGCCCCAGGCCGAGATCGTGTCCCACTGGTCCATCCTCAGCGCGCTCGGGCTGCCCGAATCCGCCGAGGCGGGCGGGACCCTGGCGGTCAACGACCCGTGCGCGGCCCGCGAGGACGGCTCCCTGCGCGCCGACGTGCGCTCCCTGCTGGGCCAACTCGGCGTGAGCGTGGTCGAGCCGCGCTACACCGGCGGGCTGACCCAGTGCTGCGGCTACGGCGGGCTGCTTGCCGAGGTGGACCCGGACCTGGCCGAGGCCGCCGCCCGCGCCCGGACCGAGGGCGTTGACGAGGACTACGTCACCTACTGCGCCATGTGCCGGGAGATGATCGCCAGGACCGGCCGGCGGGCCGTCCATCTGTACGATCTGCTCTATCCGTCCGAAGGCATGGGGGGAGCGAGGCCGGTCACCGGCCATTCGGCCCGGCGCGAGAACCGCGTCCGGCTGCGCGAAACCCTGCTGCGCGGGCTGTGGGGCGAGGAGAGCGGCGTCCGGGCCGAGGATTGGGAGTCCGTGGCCGTGGAGTTCTCCGAGCAGGGTGCGGCGGCCATGGAGTCGCGGCGCATCCTCAAGAGCGACGTGCAGAAGGTCCTGCTCCAGGCCGAGCGGTCGGGCCGTCATCTGGTCCATGCGGAGACCGGGCGGTTCCTGGCCTCGTTCCGGCCGGTGGTCGTGACCTATTGGGTCGAATACGAAAAGCGGGACGGCTCCCACTTGGTGCACAACGCCTGGAGCCACCGCATGCATATCAAGGGAGGCCAGCCGTGAGCGTGATCAAGGTGCCCGAGGCCGATGCCGCCGGATGGCGGTGCGCGGCCTGCGATGAACCCATGTCCATGAAGCCGGTGGAGCTGGAGTATCTCGAATCCCTGTTCAAGGTGGAGCTGCCGGTCTGCGCCAAGTGCGGATACGTGCTCATCCCCGAGGGGTTGGCGGGCGGCAAGATGCATCAGGTGGAGCAGTTGCTGGAGGACAAGTAGCCGTGGTCGCGTCCGCGCCGGTTCCCCTGTGGGAGCGCGAAGCGCTGCACGAGGCGGCGGGGCCGACCTTGCGCCCCGGCGGGTTCGAGCTGACGGACCGGGCCGCCGAGTTCATCGGCGCGGTGCCGGGCTGGACCGTGCTCGACGTGGGGGCAGGGCTGGGGGCCACGGTCTCCCGGCTGCGCTCCCGTTTCGGCGTGCGCGCCTTCGGCGTGGAGCCGTCCGCCGGTCAATTGGCGCGTGCGCACGGGGCTGCGGGGTTGATCCGCGCGCGGGGCGACGAACTGCCCTTTGGCCAGGGCCGGTTCGACGCCGTGTTCTGCGAATGCGTGCTCTCCCTGTTCGACGACAGGGCGGGGGGGCTTGACGAATTTCACCGCGTGCTCAGGCCGGGCGGCTTCCTGGTCCTGTCCGACCTGTGCGCGTCCGGTTCCCCGGCGGAGGGCGGTGCGTCCTGCGCCGACCGCGCCGCGCCCCTGGCGGACATCGCCGGGCTGGTCCGGGAGCGCGGATTCTCCGTGGAACTGACCGAGGACCACTCCCGGCTCCTCCGGGACCTCGCCGCGCGGCTCGCCTGGAGCGGCGAGGCCGGGCGGCACGGTTGCGGCTGCGGGCGGAATGCGGGCTATTTCTTGATGATCGCCAGGAAGCAAGGAGTGAAATGATGCTGGACGACAACGGACTCCGGGTCATGGAACTGGGCGGAAAGGGCTATTGTTGCAGCCAGATGATGGTCATCATGGCCCTGGACGAGATGGGCCGCGAGGACCCGGACCTGGTCCGCGCGGCGGGCGGACTGTGCAACGGGCTGGGCGATTGCTCCGGGCCGTGCGGGGTGTTGACCGGCTCGGTCCTGGCGCTTGGCCTGTACGCGGCCAAGGGCACGGACGACGAGGAGCCGGACGACTCCCTGCCGTTGATGCTCGAATCCATGCGCGACTGGTTCGTGGCGCGCACCCTCGAATACGGCGGCACGGCCTGCGGCGACATCCTGGACGGCGGCTGCGGCGCGCCCCACCCGGAGCGGTGCGGGGGGCTGGTGGCCGACGCCAACGCCAAGGTCCGCGAAATCCTGGTCGAGAACGGGCTGGACCCGGCACAGGGACGCGACCTGTCGTGAACTCCGGTAGTGTCTGCCCCGTCTGCCTGACGCCCATTCCCGCCGCCCACGAGACCGTGGGCGACGAGACCTTCCTGGTCAAGACCTGCCCGGACCACGGCGAGTTCCGCACCGTGGTCTGGCGCGGCGAGCCGTCCTTTTCCTCCTGGGCGCGGGACAAGGTCCCGTCCGGGCCCAAGACCCCGTTCACCAGCGTGGACAAGGGATGCCCCCTGGACTGCGGGCTGTGCGAGGCCCACCGCCAGCACACCTGCACCGCGCTCATCGAGGTCACCTGGCGGTGCGACCTCGGCTGCCCGGTCTGCTTCGCCTCGTCCGGGGCCAAGGCGTCCCCGGACCCGTGCCCCGACGACATTGGCCGCCTCTTCGACCGGGTGGAGCGGGCCTCCGGGTTCTGCAACATCCAGCTCTCCGGCGGCGAGCCCACCGTGCGCGAGGATCTGCCCGATCTCATCCGCATGGGCAAGGACAAGGGATTCCCGTTCATCCAGCTGAACACCAACGGGCTGCGCCTGGCCCGCGAAAAGGGGTATGCCGTGAGGCTGGCCGAGGCCGGTCTGGATTCGGTCTTTCTCCAGTTCGACGGCACGGACGACAGCGTTTACCGGACGCTGCGCGGTCGTCCGCTGATCGCGGACAAGCTGGCCGCCCTCGATGCTCTGGCCGAGGCGGGGGTGGGCGTGATCCTCGTCCCCACGGTGGTTCCCGGCGTGAACGACCACGAACTGGGCAACATCCTGCGGCTGGCCGTGGACCGCTCCCCCGTGGTGCGCGGCGTCCATTTCCAGCCGGTCAGTTATTTCGGGCGCTATCCCAGCCCGCCCGGCGACGGGGAGCGCATCACCCTGCCGGAGATCATGCGCGGCCTGGAGGCGCAGACCTCGGGCCTGCTCCGGGCTTCGGACTTCAGCCCGCCGGGCTGCGAGCACGCCTACTGCTCCTTTCACGCCAACTACGTGGTCACCGAGACGGGCGGCCTGACCCGGCTCTCGGCCGGGTCCAAGTGCGGCTGCGCACCGCGCCCGGCCTCGGAGGGGGCGGATGCGGCCAAGACGTTCGTCAAGCGCCAGTGGGCCCGGCCGGGCCGCGAGCTGCCCATGGATTTCGGGCAGCCTGCCGAGGCCGGGCCGACGGACGAGCTTGACGCCTTCATCCGCCGCGCGGCCACCCACACCCTGGCCGTGTCGGCCATGGCCTTTCAGGACTGCTGGACCCTGGACCTGGACCGGCTCAAGGGTTGCTGTATCCACGAGGTTTCGCCCGACGGGCGGCTCATCCCGTTCTGCGCCTACAACCTGACGTCCATGGACGGCGAGACCCTGTACCGGGGGAAGTGCGATGGCATTGCCGTTCCCTGACCTCTGGCTGTCGCGCCGCATGGGGCTGGCCGACGGGGCGATCCCGTCGCGGGCGGAGTTTGAAGCGTGGCTTGCGGACCGCTTGGCCGAACTGGTTGACCACGCCAGGGCGAACAGCCCGTTCTATGCTCGTCACCTCGACGGGTTCGACGGCGCGTCCCTGCGTTCCCTGGACGATTTCTCGAAGCTGCCGATGATCACGCCGGACCTGCTCGGCGCGGCCCCGGAGCGGTTGCTCTGCGTGTCGCAGGACGAGATCGCGCGGGTGGTCACCCTGACCAGTTCCGGGACCACCGGCATCCCCAAGCGGGTCTTCCATACCGGCGAGGACCTGGCCGCGACCACGGAATTCTTCAGCCGGGGCATGGCCAACATGCTCGGCGCGGGCGAGACCGCCCTGGTCTTCCTGCCCGGCGAGCGGCCCGGCGGGGTGGGGCGGCTGCTCGACGAGGCCTTGTCCCGGTTCGGGGCGCGGGCCGAGACCTTCGGTCCCCTGGAGGACGCGGACGCGGCTCTGGACCGCTGCCTGGACCTGGGCGCGACCTGCGTGGTGGGTTCTCCGGCGCATCTGAATCTGCTGGCCCTGGCCTATGCCCGGCGCGGGCCGACCCACGGTCCCATCCGTTCGGCCCTGCTCTGCTGGGACACCGTTCCCGATGCCGTGGTTCGCAACGTGGCCGGGATTCCCGGTTGCCGTCCCTTCCGCCACTGGGGCATGATCGAGACCGGCCTGGGCGGCGGCGTGGAATGCGCGCCCGGTTCGGGCATGCACCTGCGCGAGGCCGACGTGTATGTGGAGATCGCGGACCAGGACACCGGGCGGCTCCTGCCGGACGGCGAGTTCGGCGAGATGGTCGTGACCACGCCGCTCAGGCGCGGCATGCCGCTCATCCGGTACCGCACCGGCGACGTGGGGCGCATCCTCGCCGGGGAGTGCGTGTGCGGCTCGCCCCTCAAGCGGCTGGACCCCCAGGTCCGGCGCGTCGGGGACGGCGTCGAACTGGGGGCGGGCGTCCTGCGCCTGGATGAGCTGAACGAGTTGCTCTACGGGTTGCCCGGCGTGGGGGATTTCGCGGCCCGGTTCGATCCCAGGTTCGAGGCCCGCCGTGCGACAAATCGGCTCTCGCTGACCATCTGCGGCCAGGTGGAGCGGGAGGATGTTTTCGCCGCCCTGCGGACGTTGCCCGGTGTGGCCGCGTCCCTGGATTGCGGCGCATTGGAGTTGGAAATACAATTGCGTGACGGTCGCCGACCGGCCATACCGGGCCTGGGCAAGCGCCGTTTGGATACAGGGAGCGAACGATGATCGGATTTGTGCGGGAAGTGAGCGGGCTGGTGCGTGGCGGCGAACCCTTTGTCCTGGCCACGGTGGTGGAGAGTTCCGGGTCCACGCCGCGTTCCTCGGGCGCGAAGATGGCGGTGCGCGGCGACGGCTCCATCATCGGCACCGTGGGCGGCGGACTGGCCGAAGCCCGCGCCTGCCGGGAGGCCGGGAAGATGCTGGCCGAGTCGCGCCCTGACGGCGAGGCCCGGCTGATGGAAGTGGACATGACCCAGGAGCTGGCCGCCGATTCCGACATGATCTGCGGCGGCGGCCTGACCCTGCTTCTGGAGCTGGCGGGACCGGACGGCGGCTGCGCCCGCGCCTACGGCGAGCTGGACTCCCTGCTGCGCGCGGGGCGGAGCGCACTGCTTCGGACCCGGCTGGCCGAGAACGGCGGGCTGCGGGCCGTGGAGCATCTTCTGGAGGCCGGTCCGACCGGCGGGGAGACGCCCGTGTTCGAGCGTGACAACGGGACCGTCCTCCTCGACGAGCCGTTCATTCCGCCCGCACCGCTCTATATCTTCGGGGCCGGACACGTGTCCCGGTTCACCGCGCGGGTGGCGGCCATGGTCGGCTTCCGCACCGTGGTCCTGGACGACCGCGCGGAGTACGCCAACCGGGAGCGGTTCCCCGAGGCGGACCAGGTGGTGGTCCTGCCGTCCTTCGAGGGGTGCTGCAATTCCTTCCGGGACGACCCCGAGGCGTTCGTGGTCATCGTCACGCGCGGCCATCTGCACGACCGCAACGTGCTGGCCGAGGCGCTGCGGACCAAGGCCCGGTACGTGGGGATGATCGGCAGCTCCACCAAGCGGAACAAGATTTACGCCTCGCTCCTGGCGGGCGGTTTCACCCAAGGGGAGATTGACCGCTGCCACAGCCCCATCGGGCTGCCCATCGGCGGCCGGACCCCGGAGGAGATCGCGGTCAGCATCGTGGGCGAGCTGATCCAGGTCAGGGCGGGCAAGGCATGAGCCTGAACATTGCGGCGGTCATACCGGCGGCGGGGTTGTCTTCGCGCATGGGACGGTTCAAGCCGCTCCTGCCGCTGCCCGGCGGAACCGTGCTGTCGCGCTGCGTCCGGCTGTTTCGGGAGAGCGGGGTGGAGCGCGTCGTGGCGGTCACGGGCAAGCGCGCCGAAGCGGTGGCCGCCTGCGTCATGGAGGCGGGCGGCATAGCGGTCCACAACCCGGCCTTCGAGCAGGGCATGTATGCTTCGGTCCTGACCGGGGTGCGCGCGCTGCCGCCGGAAACGGACGGCTTCTTCATGCTCCCGGCGGACATCCCCCTGGTGCGTCCGCAGACCGTGCGCCGGTTGCTGGAAATCTTTGCGCGGGAGACCCCGTCCGTGCTCTATCCCCGGTTCCTGGGCGAGCGCGGCCATCCGCCGCTTATTGCCGCCAAGGCGATTCCGGCTATCCTCGATCATCATGCGGTGCACGGGGGGAAGGGCGGCCTGCGCGCGGTGCTGGAAGGGCTGGAATCCGCCGCGCTCGACGTGGACGTGGCCGACCTGGGCACGGTCCACGACCTCGACCATCCGGAGGACTACGAATTCGCCCTGGCCGTGGCCGACGCGGGCTATCCCCTGGAGGACGAATGTTGCGCCCTGTGGGCCATGCAGGGGACCAGCGACCACATCATCGGCCATTGCCGGGCCGTGGCCCGGGTGGCGGCGGCCCTGTGCGAACGGCTGAACGCGCGGTTCTCCGAGCGCCCGGGCGCGGTCCGGCTCGACCCCGGCCTGGCCCTGGGCGCGGCGCTGACCCACGACATCGGCAAGGGCACCAAGCGGCACGAGGCCGCCGGGGCCGAGCTGCTGCGCGACCACGGTTTTTCCCGCGCGGCGGACATCGTGGCCGATCACTTCGATCTTTCCCAGGCCGACGACGTGCCGATCACCGAGCGCGAGGCCGTGTTTCTGGCCGACAAGCTGGTCCGCTGCGACCGTGCCGTGCCTTTGGAGGGCCGCTATCTGGAGAAGGCCGAGATGTACCGACACGAGGAGGGCGCCGAGGAGGCGATCCTGGGCCGCCTGACCCGCGCCCGCGTGCTCATGGCCCGTTTCGACCGCGAGATGGGCGAGCCCGCCGAGCGGGTGGCGGCGGAGGCGTTGGCGTGATCATCCTGCTGCGCCACGCCGTCACGGACGTTGCGCCGGGGACGTGCATCGGGCGGACTCCGACGCGCCTTTCGCCCGACGGCGAGACCCAATCCATGGAACTGGCCGGGAGCTTCGCGGAGGCGGGGTTGGCGCGGCTCTGCTCAAGCCCGGCCATCCGGGCCGTGGACACGGTTTCTCCCCTGGCCGAGCGGCTGGGGCTGCCTGTGGAGACCTGGCCGGAGCTGGACGAGATCGACATGGGCGAGTGGGACGGACTTCCTTTCGAGACCATTCGGCGGGACCACCCCGGCGACTATGCGCGGCGGGGGCGCGAGTTCGCTTCGTTCCGCGCGTCGGGCGGGGAGAGCTTCGAGGAAGTGGCGGAGCGGGCCATGGGCGCCATGCGCAGGCTGGCCGGGGGCGAAATGCCCGTGCTGGCCGCGACCCATGCCGGGGTCATCCGGGCCGTGCTCTGCCGGGTGACCGGCCATCCCCTGGGCGACCTCTTTCACTTCAAGCCCGCCCACTGCCGGTGCACGGTCCTGGGGTTCGTTGCCGGCGGGTTCGGGGTCCTTGCGCCGTCCGTCTCCCCGGCCGAGGCCGCGGCCCTGGTCCGGGGCTGATCCCGCCTGCTAGGCCCGCTTGCGGAGAAAACGCGAGTTGGTCGAATAGAAGATGTTGTAAACCAGGGTCAGCAGGCAGGCGAAAATCGCCGCGCCGATGCCGATGCCCACGTTGTAGTAGGGGGGCGCGGTCAGGGCCAGCCGGATGAGCAGGGTGGCCAGGGCGAAGCCGGAGTTGCGGAAGACCGCCCGGAATTCGGGCAGGAACCGCTGGGCGATGAGCACCAGCATGATGTCGCTGAAGATGAGCACCGTGTAGAAGCTCTGGAAGAAGTGGAAGGGGTGCTCCCCGTTCAGGAAATGCAGCCCGTTCTTGATGCCCATGCCGATGAAGATGACCAGCATGATCAGGGCCACCAGCTTCTTGGCGGCCACGAACTTGAACAGCGGCTCGCCCTTGCGCAGGGTCTCGTCCAGGTTGCGGCGCAGCAGGGAGTAGACGCCGAGCAGGGCGAAGATGGCCACGGCCCCGCCGCCGTCGGCGATGATGACCCACAACTCCTGTTCGTGGCCGGTGATGGTGATCGGCTCCGGGAAGTCGGCCAGGGCCTTGAACGCGCTGCGCAGCAGGATCAGGGCGAGGATCTCGAACTGCTTGCCCACGGCCTTGGAGATGGAGCAGGGCAGGGTGAAGATCAGGCTGATGACCTCCAGCACCAGGACCAGGGTGAAGGCCAGGTTGATGGCCATGTAGTGGCTGGTCGGGACCATGTGGTCCAGCGGGGCGGGCATCCATCCCTGGCGTTTCATCTCGATGGTCCCCAGGGCGAGGACGAAGACCAGAACCAGGAACCCGGCCACGGCGCGCTGGGTGGCGTCACGCTCCCAGAATTCGTGCAGCGGGTCAAAGGCGAAGGTGGACCAGTCGTATATCTTGTGCATGGGATGTCTCATGGACCTCTCCAAGGAAAAACCTGTGGTTGAGTGCCGTTACGCGGCGACCCACGAGAATTAGCAGGACGACTGACTGTTGTAAATAGGAATATTTCCTGTTTACGAATTAAATCTCGAACAGCATCTCCAGGTCGTCGCGGGTCAGGCTCTTGAGGGCCGACTGACCGGGGATGATCGCTTCGGCCACGTCCTTCTTCTGTTCCTGGAGCTTGAGGATGCGCTCTTCCACGGTGTTCTGGCAGATCATCTTGTAGGCGAAGACCTGGCGCTTCTGGCCGATGCGGTGCGTGCGGTCCGTGGCCTGGTTCTCCACCGCCGGGTTCCACCACGGGTCGTAGTGGATGACGTAGTCGGCCGAGGTCAGGTTCAGGCCGGTGCCGCCCGCCTTGAGGGAGATCAGGAAGATCGGGATGTCCGGGGAATCGTTGAACTTGTCCACCTGCTCGAAGCGGTCCTTGGAGGAGCCGTCCAGGTAGGCGAAGGGGATTTCCCGGATTTGCAGCCAGTTGCGGATGACATGGAGCATCTGCACGAACTGGGAGAAGACGAGCACCTTGTGGCCGCCCTCGATGATGTCCACCACCAGATCCTTGAAGGCGTCGAACTTGCCGGACGGCAGGTTGGTGGACACGCCGGGCATGTCGAGCTTGAGCAGCCTGGGGTGGCAGCAGATCTGGCGGAGCTTGAGCAGGGCGTCGAGGATGGACATCTGGCTCTTGGCCATGCCCTTTTCGTCCACGTCCCGGAGGACCTGGTCCTTGAGCTTCTTGGCCAGGGCGTTGTACAGCTCGCGCTGTTCGTCCACCAGCTCGCAGTAGTGGGTGGTCTCGATCTTGGGCGGCAGGTCCTTGGCCACCTCCGCCTTGGTGCGGCGCAGGATGAACGGCTTGACCCGCGTGCGCAGATACTCCAGCGTCTCCTCGTCGCCGTCCTTGATGGGCTTGACGATGCCGCGCTGGAAGCTGTGCTGGGACCCCAGGAATCCGGGCATGAGGAACTCGAACAGGGACCACAGCTCGAACAGGTTGTTCTCGATGGGCGTGCCCGACAGGCAGACGCGCAGCCCGGCTTCGAGCTTGCGCACCGAGCGGGCGGTGATGGTGTTCGGGTTCTTGATGTTCTGCGCCTCGTCCAGAATGACGCTGGCGTATTCGAACTTGAGCAGCTCGTCCAGGTCGCGCCTGAGCAGGGCGTAGGTGGTGATGACCAGGTGCGAGTCCTTGATGTGCTGGAACAGGCCCTCGCGCTTGGCCCCGTAGATGGTCAGCCGTTTCAGGCCGGGCACGAACTTCTGCGCCTCGCGCTCCCAGTTGGGCAGGACCGAGGTGGGCACGATGATCAGGTTCGGCCCGGTGATGCCGCTGTCCACCAGGGATTGGATGTAGGACAGGGTCTGGATGGTCTTTCCGAGGCCCATCTCGTCGGCCAGGATGCCGCCGAAGCCGTACTCGCGCAGGAAATTCAGGTAGCTCAGGCCCTGAATCTGATAGGGGCGCAGGGTGGCCTGCAATTCCTTGGGCTGCTCGATCATCCTGATCTGGTCGAAGTTGTTTATCTTCTCCCGCAGCTTGACGAAAAATTCATCGGTCTGGGCCTGGGGCAGGTCTTCCAGGATCTTTTCGAGCACCGGGGCCTCGAACTGGTTGAACTGCTGTTTGGGCGCCTTCTCCGGGTCGAAGCCGAGCGCCTTGAGCTTGTGGCCGAGCTTGTTCAGCCAGGACTCGGGCAGGCTGGTGTAAGAGCCGTCCTTGAGCTGGACGTACCGCTTGCCCTTGGTCCATGCCTCCCAGATGATCTCGATGGGCACGCGCTGGTCGTCGTACTCCACGGAGAGTTCCAGGTTGAACCACTTGTCCTCTTCGTCCGTCTCCACCTCGGCGACCACCACGGGCTGGGTGGTGCGCACCTTGTAGCGGGTCAGGTTCTGTTCGCCGAAGACCCGGTACGCCTCCACCAGCTGCGGGTAGAAGTCGAGCAGGAAGGTGATGGCCTCCTCCTGCTCCATGAACCAGATGTGGTTGTTCCTGGCCTGGAAGTGCATGTCCTGCAACTCGGCCAGGAGCTGGGCCTCCTCGTTCTGGGCGCGGCGGATGAGATAGGATTTGCCGCCCTCGTGATAGGAGCCGGTCTGGAGGTCGGGATTGGGGCCGGGCATGATGAACTCGCCGTGCTCGTTGGCGTAGATGTTCTGGATCTTGAGCACCAGCAGGGACCCCTCTTCGTCCAGGTAGAGCTTGGGGTCGTATTCTGCATCCTTGAAGATGGGGCCGACACGCTCCAGGAAGTCCTCCTGTCCCCACAGGTCGCTGACCGGAATCTGGGTCCAGACGCGGTCCAGGAACTCGGACACGTCCGCGTGGGGGACGATGGGCTTCTGCTCGACCATGCCCTGGACCAGCTTCGGGTCCAGGCCGGTCTGCACCGGGTAGAAGGAGTTCTTGTAGTACACCCACAGCGGCAGCCGCCCGTAAAAATAGATTTCCTCCTCGTCGGTGATGGAGAAGGGCATCTTGTCCTCGCGCGCCAGCAGGATGTCGAAGGAGAGCCCGTCCTCGGAGAGCGTCGGGGAGAGCTTGAGCTGCATGGTCTTGGACTCGATGGTCACGGGCTGGTCGGTTTCGCGCAGGTAGAGATAGTACTCGTTCTTGACCGCGCGGAAGAACCAGGAGTGCAGACCCGCGGGGATCTCCACCTTGTGGCCCCAGTAGTCGAGGTAGTGGCCGATCTGCTCGGCCACGCCGGGCAGGGCCGGGGAGGTGTCGCACCAGTCCGGGTTCTCCACGATCTGGGCCAGGGTGACTTCGTTCTGGACCTGGGAGATGCCCGATTTGTTCTGGCGGGCGCGGAAGAAGGCCACCTGAAGGCGGCCCAGTTCGGGATAAATTCGGTAGATAAGGTAATGACGGCCGGATTCCGGCTCCAGCTCGGTGGCGAAAAAGGGACGGAAGGTCTGGCGCCAGTCCGTGCGCGGGGTGGGCATCTCGCCGCCGGACTCGGTGTCCAGGGACTTGAGCAACTTGACCGCGGTGGCCGCCACGTGACGGCAGACGCCCGAGAAGGAATCGGGGCAGTTGCAGTAGTAGTTGATGGTCTGATCCGACAGGTTCAGGCCGATTTCCGAGGTGTAGTTCTGGAATTCGTCGCCCTGGACCTGGCCGTCAATATCCCAGTACTGTTCACGTTTCTTCAAGTCCAGCTTGGAAACGCCGTTCTCGGCAACAATACCATGGGCGCTCTCCAGGATGTAATCCGGGATGCTGTCGCCTATGAAATCCTGCAATATGGATTTGACTATCTGTTCTTCGCCGCTACTCATTCGGGGTCTCTTCAATTCATCGCTTCAAGGGAATCGAACAGGACTTCTTACATATAACCCGGACAATGGGCAAGTCGGATTTGTTTTCCCTATCTCCATGTGGACTCTTGGCTTTTGGCTACCATTGGTCCATACTGTGAACATCAGCCATGCTCGCATAATTGTATGGTCCAACCAAACTGTTTTTGCAAGGGAAAATGAGACTACTCAAGCTTCTGGCACCATTGCTCTGTCTGGTTCTCCTGGCCGGTTGCTCCGACGGGGGCGGCCCGGCCACGCCCGTGCCGCCGATCGACCCGGCGGCGGTCCCCGCTGCGCCCGAGTCAGGCGGCACGCTGGTGCAGCCGACCATCGGGGAGCCGAGCAACCTTATCTCCGTCCTGGCCTCGGATTCCTCGTCCCACGAGATCGCGGGGCTGATCTACGTCGGCCTGCTCAAATACGACAAGGACATCAACCTGGTGCCCTACGCCGCCGAGTCCTACGAGGTGCTGGACGGCGGCAAGTTGCTGAAGTTCAAGCTGCGCGAGGACATCTACTGGACCGACGGGGTACAGCTCACGGCGGACGACGTGGAGTTCACCTACCGGCTGACCATCGACCCCGAGACGCCCACGGCCTATGCGGGCAACTTCAAGCTGGTCAAGGAGTTCCGCAAGACGGGCAAATTTTCCTTCGAGGTCACCTACGACCAGCCGTTCGCCAAGGCGCTGGTCTCCTGGGCCACGGACATCCTGCCCAAGCACGCCCTGGAGGGCGAGGACCTGCTGAACACCAAATACAGCCGCCAGCCCCTGGGGGCCGGGCCGTACATCCTCAAGGAGTGGGACGCGGGCAGCCAGCTGGTCCTTGAGGCCAATCCGAACTACTTCGAGGGCAGGCCGTACATCGACCGCGTCATCTACCGCATGATTCCGGACATGGGTACCCAGTTCCTGGAGCTCAAGGCGGGCAACCTCGACATGATGGGGCTCGATCCCCTCCAGTATCTCTACCAGACCACCGGGCCGGGATGGGACGGCAGCTTCCACAAGTTCGAGTACCTGTCCTTCGGCTACACCTTCCTGGGTTTCAACTTCAAGCACCCGTTCTTCAAGGACGTGCGCGTGCGCAAGGCCATCGACTTCGCCATCGACCGCCGCGAGCTGGTCAAGGGCGTGCTCTACGGGCTGGGCAAGGCGGCCAACGGTCCCTACAAGCCCGGCACCTGGCAGTATGACGAGGACGTCAAGCCGCGCGCCTACGACCCGGCCAAGGCCCGCGAATTGCTGGCCGAAGCAGGCTGGACCGATTCCGACGGCGACGGCTGGCTGGACAAGGACGGCAAGCGGTTCGCGTTCTCGATCATCACCAACCAGGGCAACTCCCAGCGCATCAAGACCGGGGTCATCCTCCAGCAGCGGCTCAAGGAGATCGGCATCCAGGTCTCCCTGCGCACGGTGGAGTGGGCGGCGTTCATCAAGGAGTTCGTTGACAAGGGCCGCTTCGACGCTATTATCTTGGGATGGAACATCCTCCAGGACCCGGACATCTATAACGTCTGGCATTCCTCCATGGCGGTGGACGGCGGGCTGAACTTCATCCGTTACGTCAACCCCGAGCTGGACGAGCTTCTGGAGCGCGGGCGGCACATGGTCGTGCAGGAGGAGCGCAAGCCCGTCTACGACCGGGTGCAGGAAATCCTGCACGAAGACGTTCCCTACTGTTTTCTCTACGTTCCCATGTCCCTGCCCATCGTCCAGGCCCGGATACAGAACATCAAGGCCGCCCCGGCGGGGATATCCTATAATTTCGAGAAGTGGTGGATTCCACGACGGCTGCAACACCAGCCATAAGGCCACGCATACATGATTCGCATCAACGAGATCACCGACAAGGTGGCGTCATATATAGAAAAACCCGACCTGGACCTGATCCAGCGGGCCTACGTCTTTTCCGCCCAGGCCCATGACGGGGTGGTCCGGCGCTCCGGCGAGCCGTACATCTCCCATCCCATGAACGTGGCCAACCTGCTGGCCGACATGCAGCTGGACGAGGCCACGGTGGCCGCGGGGCTGCTGCACGACACCGTGGAGGACACCGGCACCACGGTGGACGAGATCGAGGATCTGTTCGGCTCGGACGTGGCCGACATCGTGGACGGGGTGACCAAGATCAGCCAGATGGACTTCGAGTCCAAGGCCGTGCAGCAGGCGGAGAACATCCGCAAGCTCATCCTGGCCATGGCCGAAGACATCCGCGTGCTCATGGTCAAGCTGGCCGACCGGCTGCACAACATGCGCACCCTGGAGTACATGAAGCCGGTCAAGCGGCGGCTCATCGCCCAGGAGACCCAGGACATCTACGCCCCCCTGGCCAACCGTCTGGGCCTGCACCGGGTCAAGACCGAGCTGGAGGACCTCTGCCTGCGCTATCTCAAGCCCGACGTCTTCGAGCAGCTCTCGGACGCCGTGCACGAGCACCGCGCCGCGGGCGAGCCGTACATCGAGAAGGTCATCGACCTGATCTCGGACATGCTCAAGAAGAACAAGATCAAGGGGCGGGTCTTCGGGCGCACCAAGCACCTGCACTCCATCCACGTGAAGATGGAGCAGCAGGGATTGACCTTCGACGAAATCTTCGACCTCATCGCCTTCCGCATCATCGTCGACTCGCTCAAGGACTGCTACGCGGTCCTCGGCCTCATCCACGCGGCGTGGCGACCCGTGCCGGGCCGGTTCAAGGACTATATTTCCATCCCCAAGGCGAACATGTACCAGTCGCTGCACTCCACGGTCATCGGGCCGGACGGCGAGCGCATCGAGTTCCAGATCCGCACCGAGGAGATGCACCAGATCGCCGAATACGGCGTGGCCGCCCACTGGCAGTACAAGGAAGTGGGCAAGGGCGCGAAGAAGGGCAAGTCCACCGGCACCCGCGACGCCGAGCGCTACACCTGGCTCAAGCAGATCATGGACTGGCAGCGCGAGCTGTCCGACCCGCGAGAGTTCATGTCCTCCCTGCGGTTGGAGATGTTCCAGGACGAGGTCTACGTGTTCACGCCCAACGGCGACATCAAGGAGCTGCCCGACGGGGCCACGCCCGTGGACTTTGCCTACGCCATCCACTCGGAGGTGGGCGACAAGTGCGCCGGGGCCAAGGTCAACGGGCGCATCGTGCCGTTGCAGTACACCCTCCAGAACGGCGACTCCGTGGAGATCATCACGGACAAGAACCGCGTCCCCAGCCGGGACTGGCTCAAGTTCGTCAAGACCGCCAAGGCCCGGACCCGCATCAAGCAGTACACCCGCACGGTGGAGAAGGAGCGGGCCATCTCCCTGGCCAAGGAGATGCTGGAGAAGGAAGGCCGCCGGGTCGGCATCAACATGCAGAAGGCGATCAAGGACGGCGACCTGATCAAGCTGGCCGGGGAGTTCAACTGCGGCAGCGTGGACGAGCTGCTGACCCAGATCGGGTTCTCGCGCTTCACCCCGCGCAAGGTGGTCAAGCGGCTCTATGCCATGACCCACGGCGACGTGCTGGACGAGCGCAAGTTCCGGGACAAGGATGCGGAGTTCGACGACGACCACGCCGCACCGTCCGGCCCCGGCGAACCCAAGAAGAAGCCCCGCGCCGAGGGGTTGCAGATTTCCGGCGTGGACAACGTCCTGGTGCGTTTCGCCAGCTGCTGCAACCCGCTGCCCGGCGAGCCGATCCTCGGCTACATCACGCGCGGCCGGGGCGTCACCGTACACCGCATCGACTGCCCGAACATCTCCAATTTCGAGGACGAGCGGCTGCTCCAGGTCAGCTGGGAGGGCGTGGAGGAAAAGCCGTATCCGGCCAAGATCAAGATCAAGTGCCTGAACAAGGCGGGCATGCTCGGCAAGATATGCACCATGCTGGCCGACCTCGACGTGAACATCGACTCCGGCAACTTCGAATCCAAGGTGGACGGGACCTCCATCCTGAACTTCACGGTCGAGGTCAAGGACCTGGACCAGCTGTACTCCGCCCTGGCCGAGGTCAAGAAGCTCAAGGCCGTGAAGGAGGCCCTGCGCGTCTCCTGACGCCGTGGCATCACGGACGAGAAACAAGGCCCGCTTCGAGCGGGCCTTTTCTTTCGGGCGCGGAAAAGGGGAAGGCCCGCCTGGGCGGGCCTTCGGGGGTTGAGGGGGTATGGCTTTGGAGGATGTCGATTACTTGGCGTGGCATTCGGAACAGCCCACCGGGACCGCCTTGCCTTCCTTCTTCAGGCTCTTGTGGCAGCTCAGGCAGCTGTTGTCGCTGCCCTTGGAGTGGAAGGCCGTGTAGAAGGCGTTCGCGCCCTTCTTGCCGGGCTGGTCGTGACAGCCGGGGGTGGCGCAGCTCTGGACGGCGGACGCGCCGTCCCAGGTGTGGTGGCAGGTGACGCAGTCCACCTGCGCCGCCCCGTGCCGGGCGTGGGAAAAGTCCACCGGTGTCTTGGTCGCCTTGATGGTCTCGGGCGGAGCGAGCCGCAGGTCGCCGGGAACCTCGGGGGCGGCGACGGCCAGGCTCGCACCGAACAGCAGGGCGCACAGGGACAGGGTGATGGTCATGAAACGGTACATGCTGACCTCCAGCGGTTGTGTTCACTGACACACGTACAGGGGCAACCTTCGTGCCAACATGCTTTATCCAATAAATAGAGTGTCTTGAGTGATTGAGAGCCGTCCGGGCGTACCGTTTTTGCACTCCTGCTGCGCAATGCGGGGGCGTCCTTCGCCCTAGAAAGGGCCAAAAAAAAGGGGGAGCGTCGGCTCCCCCTTTTGGTCGTTGAACGGGTCGGGCTACATCTCGATGCGCACGGTCTCGGGGCTGAGCTTGCGCTCCAGCCGCTTGGCGTACAGGGACATGAAGTAGCAGCAGACGAAATAGAGCACGGCCACGGTGGTGTAGATCTCGAAGGGGTAGATCATGATCCGGTTGTTGATGGCGTAGGCCGCGCGGGTCAGCTCCATGACGCCGATGATGTAGGCCAGCGAGGTGTCCTTGAACGCGGCGATGAACATGCCGACCAGGGCCGGGAGCATCTGCTTGAGGGCCTGGGGCAGGATGATCTTGCGCATGGTCTGGAAGTAGGTCAGGCCGGAGGCCTTGGCCGCCTCCACCTGGCCGGGCGGGATGTTCTCGATGCCGCCGCGCACGGTCTCGGCGATGTACGCGCCGAAGAAGAAGGTCATGGCGATGGTCGCGGCCCAGAAGGCGTGGACGTCCACCTTGAAGACGAATTCGAGGATCGCCTGGTAGAACCAGAGGATGACCAGGATGAGCGGTACGCCCCGGATGAGCTCGATGTACAGGGTGCAGGGGATGCGGATGGCCCGGTTCTGGGCGGTGCGGCCCATGCCCACGAACAGGCCGATGAAGAAGCTGCCGGTGATGGAGATGACGGCCATGAGCACGGACCCGGCCAGGCCGCCCAGTCCCATGAAGAACTCGGTCTCGTCGCCGTTGGGGAAGCGCCAGATGAGCAGGGTCTTGAGGTTGGCCCAGATGATCTCCCAGTTGAAATGGACCAGGGCCAAGGCGACCATGTAGAGGAGATACGCCAGGGCGGCCACGAACAGCCCCTTGGCGGCCAGCACGAGCTTCCTGGCGGACGCCTTGAGGAGCCGCCTGAGCGGGGAGATGGTCTTCTGCTCCGGGCTCTTGCGGAAGTACCAGAAGATGACTTCCATGCGCCTGCCCAGGGCGTCGAAGGGCCAGAAAAGGATGTCGGCCAGCCTGCGCAGCGGAGTGACCTGGTCGCGCGGCATGATCTTGAGCCGTTCGTTGACGATGTAGAGGATGCCCGCGATGGTCAGGGACAGGCCCAGGTAGACCAGGGTGGCCACGGAGAACGCCTCGAAGGTGCGGTAGGTCAGGGAGTAGACCTCGGTCATGGACCAGCACAGCTCGGTGACGCCGATGGTCATGGCCAGCGAGGTGTTCTTCATGTTGTTCAAGAACTCGCTGCCCAGCGGCGGGATGATCTCGCGGAAGGCCAGCGGCAGGATGATCTTGCGCAGGGTCTGGGAGAAGGTCAGGCCCGAGGAATAGGACGCCTCCAGCAGCCCCTTGGGGATGGACTGGATGCCCGCGCGGATGATCTCCGCCATGAACGCGCCGGTGAAGATGCCGCAGCCGATGGTCGCGCACCAGAACTCGAAATCCATCTCGAAGAGCTTGAAGCGGATTTCCTCCGGGAAGGCGTAGGGCAGGGCGAAGTTCCAGAAAAACAGCTGGATGAGCAGCGGGGTGTTGCGGAAGAGCTCGACGTAGCTGGTGGCGAACCAATAGACCGGCTTGAAGCCGGACAGTCTGGCCAGGCCGAACACGGTGCCCATGAACAGGGCGATGGCCGCCGAGTAGAAGGTGATGGTCAGGGTGGTGTTGATGCCGTTGACCATGAGGTGGCCCATGTGGCCGTACTGCCCCTCGGTGACGAAGACCGCCCAGTCGAAGTCGTACTTGAACTCGAAGATGAAGGCGAAATAGTAGACGACCAGGCCGACCAGGGCGAGGAGGGTGAGGTTCTGGACCCAGACTTTTTCGAAATACCGTTTAAACATCGTGCTCTTTGTAAGGAAGAGGGTCCCGGAGCGGCTGCTCCGGGACCCGGTGTCATGCAATAAGCTGTGGGCTTACGGCCACATCTCGATCTTGGAGGTCAGCGGGAAGGGGTACTTGGAATCGGGACCGAACCACTTGTCGTAGATGGTCTTGTAGGTGCCGTCCTTCCAGATGTCCTGCAGGGTGAAGTTGATGGCGTCGCGCCACGCGGAATCGTCCTGGGGCAGGCCGATGCCGTAAGGCTCGTCGGAGATGAAGTCGCCGACCAGCTCGAACTGGCCGGGAACCTTGGCGGCGTAGCCGAGCAGGATGGTGGAGTCGGTGGTGATGGCCTGGACGCGACCGGAGCGCAGGGCCTCGAACATGGCGACTTCGCCGTCATAACCGGTGACCTGCGGATTGGGGTTGCCCAGTTCCTTCAGGTAGGCGGTGGCGTTGACGATGGAGGTGGTGCCCTGCATGGAGCCGACCTTCAGGTTGGCCAGGTCCTTGACGTCCTTCACGACGCCCTTCTTGGCCAGGAACTTCTGGCCGTCGAAGAAGTAGGTGATGGAGAAGTCGATCTTCTCGTCGCGCACGCGCTTGTGGGTCATGTTGGACAGGACCATGTCGACCTTGGGCGGGTTGGTCTGGACAAAGGAGATGCGGGTGTTGTTGTTGACGACGACCTTTTCCAGCTTGCAGCCGAGGCGCTTGGCGATTTCGGTGGCCATGTCGACGTCGAAGCCGACCCACTCGTTCTTGTCGTCGATGAAGCCGAAGGGAATGCCCTGGTTGGACAGACCGGCCTTGACGACCTTTTCAGACATGACGCGGTCGTAGGTGGGACCGGCGAAGGCAACGGAAGCGGCCATGACCAGCAGCGCGGTCAAGGCGAAGATTTTGAGAACTCTCATGTACCTCTCCTGGTTTAGCTGAGTTCGTATGAAAAAGCCCTTGTCGGACACCATGTCCGGCAAGGGCGTAAATCCCTTAGTGACTGAGAATCTTGCTGAGGAAGTCCTTGGTCCGGTCGGATTGCGGATTGTGGAAGAACTCCTCTGGCGTGTTCTCCTCGATCAGATAGCCGTCGTCCATGAAGATGACGCGGTCCGCCACTTCGCGGGCGAAGCCCATCTCGTGGGTCACGCAGACCATGGTCATGCCTTCGCGGGCCAGGGACTTCATGACGTCCAGGACTTCGTTGATCATCTCCGGGTCCAGGGCGGAGGTCGGCTCGTCGAAGAGCATGATCTTGGGCTGCATGGCCAGGCCGCGGGCGATGGCCACGCGCTGCTGCTGGCCGCCGGAGAGCTGGGACGGATAGGCCCCGGCCTTGTCCGGAATGCCGACCTTGTTCAACAGGTCCATGCCGATGGCCGTGGCTTCACCCCGGCTCATGCCCCGGACCAGGGTCGGGGCGAGGGTGATGTTCTCCATGACCGTCATGTGCGGGTACAGGTTGAACTGCTGGAAGACGAACCCGACCTCGGCGCGCAACAGGGTCATGTTGGTGCGCGGATCGCTGACGTTCATGCCGTCCACGAGGATGTCGCCCTCCTGGATCGGTTCCAGCCGGTTTATGCACCGGATCATGGTCGACTTGCCGGACCCGGAAGGCCCGCAGACCACGACCACCTCACCCTTGGTGATGTCGAGGTTGATGCTCTTGAGGACCTGAAAATCCCCGTACCACTTGTTGACGCCTTTGAAAGAAATCACTGCAAACTCCAAATGGGAAATGGGCTGAAAGCCAAGAGGATTTTTTAGCAGGAATAGGGCGATAAAGCAATCAAAATTCTGCCCCCGAGGCATGGCGCAGAACAAGGTTCAGCCCCGTCTGCGGGGCGAAGAACGGACCCGGCCCGCAGGGAGCGGGCCGGGTGTTTTTCAGCATTCGGTGAAGCTTAGGGCGAGTCCGGCCTCGGACGTCTCCTTGTACTTGTTGGACATGTCCCGGCCGGTCTGGGCCATGGCGCGGATCGCCTTGTCCAGGTCCACCTTCTGGTAGGATTCGTCCAGGGTGGAGGCGATCAGGTAGGCGTTGAACGCCTTGACCGCGCCCATGGCGTTGCGCTCGATGCACGGGATCTGGACGAAGCCGCCCACCGGGTCGCAGGTCAGCCCCAGGTGGTGTTCCAGGGCGATTTCGGCTGCGTTCTCCGTGACCTGGAAACGGTAGCCCCGGGCGTAGGCGATGAGCGCGGCGCCCATGGTCGAGGCCACGCCCACCTCGCCCTGGCAGCCGACCTCGGCCCCGGAGATGGAGGCGTTGTGCTTGCACAGGAAGCCGATGGCGCAGGCGGCCAGCAGCCCCTCGCGCAGTTCGGTCTGGAGCGAGCCCATGTGCCGCTTGAGCATGAACAGGATGCCGGGGATGACGCCCGCGGCCCCGCAGGTGGGGGCCGTGACCACGCAGTGCCCGGCGGCGTTCTCCTCGGAGGCGGCCAGGGCATAGGCGTTGATCGCCTTGAGGAAGCCCGGTCCCTGGAAGTACTCCTGCTTGGCGCGGGCGTACATGACTGCCGCCTTGCGCTGGAGCCCGATGGGGCCGGGCAGCACGCCGGTGGCCTGGATGCCGTTCTCCACGGCCTGCTCCATGACCGCCACGATGTGATCGAGGCCGAGGTTGACCTCCTCCTCGGACGCCCCGGTGATGGCCATCTCGTTGGCCAGGATCAGCTCGTGCAGCCGCAGGGAGTTGGCCCGCAGGTGCGCCTTGAGCTCGGCCATGGTGGCGTAGGGGTAGACGGGCTCGCCCCGTTCCGGCTCCTCCCATCCCTCCCAGCGGAGGAAGCCGCCGCCCACGGAGTAGTAGATGCGCTCCAGCAGGACCCGGTCCCCGGCCCTGAGCCGGAAGATCATGGTGTTGGGGTGGGCGTATTCGTGCTGGATGGCGTCCATGATGATCATGCCCGGCGCGAACGGCAGGGTCTTGCCGCCCAGGTCGAGGTCGAAGGTGCGGTCCTTGTCCATGAACTGCTCCAGGGTGTCGGAGCTGCACGCGTCGGGCTGGGAGCCGAGCATGCCGGACAGGATGGCGCGCGGCGTGCCGTGGCCCTCTCCGGTGGCGGACAGGGAGCCGAACAGCCGGACTTCCAGCGCGTCGGCCGCCAGGCGGTCCGGTTCCGGCAGCTCGCGGATCAGGTGCATAAAGTCGAACCCGGCGCGCATGGGGCCGATGGTGTGTGAACTGGACGGGCCGGGGCCGATCTTGAGCAGCTCGAATACCGAAGTGGTCACGGGCGGCATGGTTTTCTCCTGGGATGGATGTTGGTTATGCTGATTCCTTCACCTTGCGGCGCATGGCGTGAAGGATTGGTTCCGTATAGCCGTTGGGCTGGCCCGCGCCCTTGAAGATCAGGTCGCAGGCGGCCTGGAAGGCGAGGCTCCCTTCGAAATCCGGGGCCATGGGCCGGTAGGCCGGGTCGCCCTGGTTCTGGCGGTCCACCACCTCGGCCATGGACATGAGCGCGCCGCGCACCGCGTCCTCGGTGCAGATGTCGTGGCGCAGCCAGTTGGCCAGGTGCTGGCTGGAGATGCGCAGGGTGGCCCGGTCCTCCATGAGGCCCACGCCGCTCAGGTCCGGGACCTTGGAGCAGCCCACGCCCTGGTCCACCCAGCGGACCACGTAGCCGAGGATGGACTGGCAGTTGTTGGCCAGCTCGGCGGCGATCTCGTCCTCGGACGGGCGCGTTTCGCCCATCAGCGGCAGGGTGGTCAGGGTCGCCAGTTCGGCGCGCCTGCGTCCGGCCAGGGCGCGCTGGCGCTCGAACACGTCCACCGTGTGGTAATGCATGGCGTGGAGCGTGGCCGCCGTGGGCGAGGGGACCCAGGCGCAGTTGGCCCCGGCCATGGGGTGCGCGCCCTTGGTCTCGACCATCTCCTTCATGCGGTCCGGCTTGGGCCACATGCCCTTGCCGATCTGGGCCCTGCCCGAGAAGCCGCAGGCCAACCCAACGTCCACGTTCCAGTCCTCGTAGGCCGCGAGCCAGGGTTCTCCCTTGATGGCCTCCTTGCGGACCATGGGACCGGCCTCCATGGCGGTGTGGATCTCGTCGCCGGTGCGGTCCAGGAACCCGGTGTTGATGAAGATCACGCGGTCCCTGGCGGCCCGGATGCATTCCTTGAGGTTCACGGTGGTCCGCCGCTCCTCGTCCATGATGCCGACCTTGAGGGTCAGCGGGGCCATGCCCAGGAGCTGTTCCACGGCGGCGAACAGGTCGCAGGTGAAGGCGACCTCCTCGGGGCCGTGCATCTTGGGCTTGACGATGTACACGCTGCCGGCGGGGCTGTTGCGCCACCGGCCCGCGCCGTTCAGGTCGTGGAGAAAGATCAGCCCGGCGGCCAGGGTGTCCAGGATGCCCTCTGGCACTTCCTCGCCCGCGTTGAGCACCGCGTCCGTGGTCATCAGGTGGCCCACGGTGCGGACCAGCATCAGGCTGCGGCCGGGCAGGGTCAGGACCGAGCCGTCCGGCGCGACGAAGGTCCGGTCGTCCTCCAGGGAGCGGGTCAGGGGCTTGCCGCCCTTGTCGAAGGTGGCCGTGAGGTCGCCCTTCACCAGGCCGAGGAGGTTCAGGTAGGTCAGCGCCTTGTCCTCGCCGTCCACCACGGCCACGGAGTCCTCGCAGTCGAGGATGGTGGTCACCGCGGATTCCAGGACCACGTCCTTGATCCCCGCCGGGTGGTCCTTGCCCACGGGGTGCTCGCGGTCGAATTGCAGCTCGATGTGCAGACCGTTCTTCACCAGCAGCAGCGAGGCGAGGTCGTCGTCGCCGACGTAGCCCGCGAATTGGGCCGGGTCGGCCAGGGTGGTCGTCGCGCCGTCGGCCAGGGTGATCTCCAGCGTCTTGCCGTTTTCGCCGTCCCTGACGGCAAAGGACGCGGCGTCCCTGTGGGAGCCCCGGGCCAGGGGCGCGGCCTGGTCCAGGTGGGCCGAGGCGAAGTCCATGACCCTGCGCCCGCGCGCCGGGTCGTATCCCTTGGCCTGGACCGCGTCCTTTTCGATGACGTCGGAGCCGTACAGGGCGTCGTACAGGCTGCCCCATCGGGCGTTGGCCGCGTTCAGGGCGAACCGGGCGTTGGTGGCCGGGACCACCAGTTGCGGCCCGGCGATGGTCGCGATCTCCGCGTCCACGCCCATGGTGGTGATGGAAAAGTCTTCTCCCACGGGCGCGAGGTAGTCTATCCCGCGCAGGAATTCGTGGTATGCCGTCATGTCGGCTATGGGGCCGGGGTGTTCGCGGTGCCAGCCGTCCAGCGCTTCCTGGATGCGGTCGCGCTTGGCCAGCAGCTCCCGGTTCCGGGGGGTGAATTGGTCGAATACGGACTTCGCGCCGGACCAGAACGCGGCTTCGTCGATTCCGGTTCCGGCCAGGATGGTGCGCACGGCCTCGGCAAGTTGCTTGCTGATGGACAGGTTGCCTGCTTCGATTCTCTGGGTCACGTTCTCTCCTGAGTCTGGTGAATGTGCGGTTTCCGCCCCGCAGGGCGCAACCCATTCAGATTGCCTTGAGAAGGCTGGCAATGCAACCGCCAACTACTCTTTTCGCGCCCTGTCCGGGGTTTGTCGCGGGGCCTGCCGGAAGGGGGGCGTTGGAACGGAAATTGTAATACTGTCCGGTTGGTACGACAATTTGACACGTCCAACGCGGCCCTGGAACGGGGCCGGACAACAACGGGAGAACGCGGTGAGGGAGTATCTTTCCCTGGGAACCATCGGGCACAATCATTTGCTGGCGGCGGGGCAGCGGGCCTTCGGTCTGGCCGGCGGTTCCGGGACGTCCGGCCCTTCCGGCACCCTGTTGTCGCTGGGGGCGCGGCTGTTCGCCATGGCCTGGGCCGAGTTCCCGCTCAACGCGCCGCTGGCCGCCGAGATCGCCCGGCTCTCGAAACTGTTTGCCGTCCCCGCCCTGACGCCCCAGGGCGTGGCCCTGGCCCGGCGGCTGGCCGCCGAAGGGGGCGGACCCGAGCCGGAAGAGCCGAACCTCCTGTTCGAGCAGGGGGATTTCGAGGGGCTGACCCGGTTCTTCGAGCGGAACGCGGGCCGGGAGCCGCTGTTGCCGCTGGTCCGCCAGGCGTGGCAGTACCAGGGGCTGCTTTCCCGTTGGGAGTGGCTTGAAGAATTCCTGCGCCGGTCGGTCGCGCCCAGGGACCCGGAGGTGGCGAACCTACTGCTGGCCGAGGCGCAACTGGCCGCCGGGCGGTACGACCGGGCCGCCACCGGCCTGGAGAAGATGGCCCGCCGCTACGGTCCCGGTGCCTGGGGCTTGCGGTTGGCCGTGGCCCGGGCCGAAGCCGGTGACGCGGACGGGGCCATGGGGTTGCTCGGCGAGCTGCTGGCCGATTTTCCGGAGCATTCGACCGCGCTGCTGTATCTCGACAGCCTCGCCTTCCCATCGGCGCTGGGCGGGCGGCTGGAAGGCGGCTGCGCGGTCTCCATCTATTCCTATGACAAGGCGCGCGAGCTGGAGCGCACCCTGGAGAGCGTCCTGGATTCCGACCTGGGGCCGGAACTAGGCGAGGTCACCGTCCGGGTGCTGGTCAACGGCAGCCGGGACGACAGCCTGGCCGTGGCCGAAGAGGCGCGCGTACGGTTCGGCGGCACCATGGATATCGTCGCCCTGCCGGTCAACGTGGGTGCGCCCGCGGCCCGCAACTGGCTGTTGGACGCGGCCCTGCGCGACGGCGCGAGGTGGATCGCCTATCTCGACGACGACGTACTGGTGCCGCGCGACTGGCTGTCCGGTCTTGCCGCCGGGGTGCGGGATTTCCCGGAAGCGGGCGTCTGGGGGTGCCGGGTGGCGGACGTGCGTTCGCCTTCCCTGACCCAGCACGGCGACGGCTTTCTGCTGTGGCCGGAGGACGCGGCCCGCGCGGGGCGGAAGCTGACGCTTCAGGAGCCGTGCGCCGAGTGCCTGGTCCCTCCGCTCCTGAGCTACCGGCGGTATGCCGGTTCCGTGACCGGATGCTGCCACCTGTTCGAAGCCGAAAGCCTGGCGGCGAGCAACGGGTTCGACCTCGCCTATTCCCCCAGCCAGTTCGACGATCTGGACCTGGACCTGCGGCGTCTGGCCCAGGGCAAGCCCGTGGCCTATCTCGGCGACGTGGTCATCACCCATCTGCGCGAATCCACGCATTTCCTCGATCTTTCCCCCTCCGCCGCGGCGCGGAGCAGGGCGCACCAGTCCTTCCTCGAAGAGCGGCACGCGCCGAACCTGGAGCACATGCTCCGGGTTCAATCCGGGTTCGTGAAGGCGGACCTGGAGGCCCGGCGCGCGCGGCTGCGCGCCGCCGGTCTGCTGGCCTAGCCCGTCGGTCCGCGGCCCACGGCGGCCAGGATTCGCTCCTGGAGCCGTTCCAGGGTCACGGGCTTGTGCAGGAAGTCGAAGGCCCCGGCCTCCAAGGTGCGCATGTGCCGGGACAGGTCTCCCGCTCCGGTGAGCAGGATGACCGCCGTGGCCGGGAAGTTCTTGCGGATGATCTTGAGGGTCTGCATGCCGTCCAGGTCGGGCATGTTCATGTCCAGCAGGACCACGTCCGCGCCGCGCTCTTCCAGGGCGGTGAATGCCTTCTCGCCGGATTCGACCACGGACGCCGAAGCCCCCCGGCGGACCAGCCGTTTGGCCAGGGCCGCAGCGCAGCGATCGATCTCGTCGTCGACGATCAGGATGCGGATTCCGTTCATGCGCGTTCTCTCCCGCCTTTCCATTACAATGAACATGCCACAGCCTGTTTGCCCATACCTTTTTTGATACTTTTTTTACCGCTCCAGAATTGCTGGATAGACTAAATATTCCAAATGGATGTCGCTAGGTGGTTCCTTATCGGCCACTTCGGCTCTCAAACTTTTTGTTCGGTTTTCTTGTGGTGATTCAGCAGGGTGTGGTATCGATTGGTACATTTTGCCCCGCTTGACGCGTCCTCCAGCCGGAACGGCCCCGGTTCGCGGGTCTTGGGGCGAAAATGGCCTGTTGGTACATTTTGCGCCAGTGGGTAGAAAAGTACCGTTTTATGCGTGAAAACAGGTCCGAGGTCCGTTTCGGGGGGCGGGGAGCCGATGTGGGGGGAGCGGCGGAGGGATTGGCATTATGGGCCGTATATACTGTAATTTCAAGCGAGTGAGGAGTGTTTGTCGAATGGCGGTCGGTGTTCCGGTCCAGGGAGAAGTGGCACACCGTTTGCTCAATGGGAAACAGGCTAGAGGCAGTTCCTGCGGGCGATGATGCCCGGGACCCAAAAGAGGTTGGCCCATGCACCCGGATCAGAAGTCAAATTACGACAGGCTTTCCTGGAACATCGCCCTGACGGTGATCACGGTGTCGCTCATGCCGCTGATCCTCGTGGGCGGGGTCATCTTCCACCAGTTCCGCTCAATCTACCGGGAAAAGGTCTACGCCCATCTGGCCGAGGTCGTGGACAAGCACGCGGCCAACATCAACACCTTTCTTCAGGACAAGCTCACCGAAGTCCAATACATCTCCCGCACCTCCACCCACGACCAACTGGTCGACCCCGTCTACCTCGACCGCGCCCTGCGCGGCATGCAGCAGCAGTACGGCCGCATCTTCGTGGACCTCGGCGTGGTCGACGCCGAGGGACGCCAGGTGTCCTACGCCGGTCCGTTCAGCCTGGCCGGGGCCGACTACTCCCAGGCGGACTGGTTCCTCGGCTCCAAGGGGCGCAACGCCAGCATCAGCGACGTGTTCAGCGGGTTGCGCCAGTCCCCGCACTTCATCATCTCCGTGGCCCAGGGCGAGGGAGAATCCCGCCTCCTCCTGCGCGCCACCATCGATTTCCTCGCGTTTTCCTATCTGGTCCAGGACATCCGCATCGGCGAGACCGGGTTCGCCTACATCGTGAACAGCCGGGGCGTGTACCAGACCCGGCCCAAGGACGAGCGCAACCAGGACCTGGACCTGACCCCGCTGCGTCAGCTTCCGAGGCCCACCACCATAGCCGGGGTGTCCATCTACGAATCCTCGGACCGCGACGGCGACACCTACGTCACCGTGTCCGCGCCCATCAAGGGCGGCGACTGGGAGCTGATCTACCAGCAGAAGGTGTCGGATGCCTTCTCGGCCATGACCCGCACCGAGCTCGTGACCCTGGCCATCTTCCTGCTCGGCGGATTCGGTATCGTGTCCATGGCCGTGATCGTTTCGCGCAAGCTGGTGGACCGCTGCCGGGTCATCGACCAGGAGGCCGAGCTGATGAACAAGCAGATGGTCGAGACCGGTCGGCTGGCGGCCATCGGCGAGCTGGCCGCAGGCATCGCCCACGAGATCAACAATCCGGTGGCGATCATGATCGAGGAGGCCGGCTGGGCCAGCGACCTGATGGAGGACGAGGGCAAGGACCTGCCGTCCGCGGCCGAGATTCACCGCGCCCTCAACCAGGTGGCCAGCCAGGGCCGCCGTTGCAAGGACATCACTCACAAGCTGCTCAGCTTCGCCCGCCAGACCGACTCCAGATCCTCCGATATTTCCGTACCCGCCTTCATCCGCGAGGTGGTGGAGCTGTCCATGCAGCAGGCCCGGTTCGCCCAGGTGGACTTCGCCCTGGACCTGGACGAGTCCATGCCCGAGATCAGCGCCTCCTCCACCGAGCTGCAGCAGGTGCTGCTCAACCTGGTCAACAACGCCATCCAGGCCATGGAGCCCGAGGGCGGCAAGCTGTCCATCTCCTGCGGCATGCAGGAAGGGCAGGCGGTCATCACCGTGGAGGACACGGGGCCGGGCATCCCGGCGGCCAATCTTGCGCGGATCTTCGACCCGTTCTTCACCACCAAGCCGGTGGGCAAGGGGAGCGGCCTGGGATTGTCCATATGTTTCGGAATAATCCACCAGATGGGTGGAGAGATAGAAGTGGAGAGTGCGGTGGGCGTGGGGACGCGGTTCATCATCAGGCTGCCGGTGCCGTCGCCTTCCATGCAACATGAAACCCGACAGGAGATGAGACATGACTGATGCCACTGTGTTGATCGTGGACGACGAACGGGGGTTCGTCGAGACCATGGCCAAGCGGCTCGAAAAGCGGAACATGACCGTCTTCCAGGCCTTTGGCGGAGACGAGGCCATGGACCTGCTGGCCGAGCAGCCGACCATCCAGGTGGTCATCCTGGACATGAAGATGCCCGGCAAGGACGGGCTGGTCGTGCTCCAGGAGATCAAGGAAGCCTACCCGCTGGTCGAGGTCATCATGCTGACCGGACACGCCACGGTTCCTTCGGCCGTGGAGGGTATCCAGCACGGCGCGTACGACTACCTGATGAAGCCGTGCAGCTTCGAGGATCTGAACCAGAAGATCGCCGAGGCCGTGGCCCTGAAGGACAAGCATGAGGAAGAGGCCGTCGAGGCCCGGATCGGCAACATCGCCCAGAGAATGGGTTAGGGGCGGGTAGGTCCGTGTCTGCCAATGCAACCGAAGGCCGGGACGTCCGTCTGCTCATCGTGGACGACGAGACCGGGTTCGCCGAGGTCCTGTGCAAGCGGATGCGCCGTCGGGGCGTGGACGCCACCTCGGCCGCCAGCGGGGACGAGGCGGTGCAGCTCCTGCGCCGCAGCGAGTTCGACGTGGCCATCGTGGACCTCAAGCTCCAGGGGATGAACGGTATTGAAATTCTGAAGGTTTTCAGGTTGATGGCCCCGGAGATGCCGGTGCTCATGCTGACCGGTCACGGCAGCGAGGAAGCGCGCAACGAGTGCATCAAGCTCGGCGCGGCAGGGTACCTGTCCAAGCCGATCGACTTCGACAGGCTGCTCGAGAAGGCGCTCAAGTACGGGGCGGGGAGAGTGCAGGCATGAAGGACGTCCGGGTTCTGCTCATCGACGACGAGGTCGATTACACTGCGGCGCTGGCCAAGCGCCTCGACCGCCGGGGGCTGTCCATACGGACCGCCGCCGGGGGCAGGCAGGCCCTGGAGTCGCTCCGCGAGGAGCCGTGCGACGTCATCCTGCTCGACATCAAGATGCCGGGCATGGACGGGATCAAGACCCTGGGCGAGATCAAGCAGCTTCACCCGGAGGTGGAGGTGGTCATGCTCACCGCCCACGCCAACACGGAGATCGTCATCTCCAGCCTTGCCATGGGGGCTTACGATTATCTGATGAAACCGGTGAATGTGGATGAACTGGTCCGCAAGATCGAAGATGCGGCCATGCGCAGGAAAAGCAATTCGAGGTGACCGGAATCGAGACGCGGCGCTTCGGATAGGCATAACCAAAACAAGAGGAAGTGAGGATAGCTATGCGATTTTTCAATCAATGGGGTAGATTCATGCTCGCGGGGGCCGGAGCCATGGCCAACTGGGAGATCGAAAACGCCAAGTCCATCGTGAGCAGCCGCAAAAAGCTGCTGCTCATCGGTTTGATGATCATTCCCATCATCCTTATCGGCGTGGCCTTTGCCGACGAGATCGGCCCGGCGCTGCCCGACCTGATCGGCGGCAAGAAGGCCTACAGCCCGGCCTTCTACAGCCTGTCCATCTTCATGGTCTCCATCGCCATCGGCGTGGGCGCGGGCCTGATCACCGGCTGCATCGGCGCGGGCGGCGGCTTCATCATCGCCCCGGCGCTCATGTCCGCAGGCATCAAGGGCATCCTGGCGGTCGGCACCGACCTGTTCCACATCTTCGCCAAGGCGATCATGGGCAGCGTCATCCACCGCAAGCTCGGCAACGTGTCCGTGTCCCTGGCCGTGGTCTTCCTGGTGGGCGCGATCCTCGGGGCCACGGCGGGCGGCGTCATCAACCGGGTGCTCTACGAGATCAACCCGGTGCTCTCCGACGCCTTCATCACCACCGTCTATTCGCTGATGCTCGGTTTCCTGGGCTTCTACGCCCTGGCCGACTATCTGCGCTCCCGCAAGGCCGGTGGCGGCGGCGGCGCGCACGGCGGCGAGGAAGGGGCCGAGCTCGGCGCCCTGTGTCGCAACCTGCAGGACATCAAGTGCCCGCCCATGATCAAGTTCGACCAGGACCTGGTCGCCGGCGGCCGTCAGATCTCCTGGGTGTTTCTGGTCCTGTCCGGCGCGCTGGTCGGCCTGGCCGCGGGCATCATGGGCGTGGGCGGCGGCTTCCTGACCTTCCCGATCTTCGTCTACGTCCTGGGCGTCTCCTCCATGACCACGGTCGGCACCGACATCTTCCAGATCGTGTTCACCGCCGGTTTCGCCTCCATCACCCAGTACGCCATCTACGGCTTCATCTTCTACACCCTGGCCATGGGCATGCTCATCGGCTCCCTGCTGGGCATCCAGATCGGCGCACTGGTCACCAAGATCGTGCCCGGCATCACCATTCGCGGCTTTTACGCCATGGCGGTCCTGGCCGGTTTCATGAACCGGATCTTCGCCCTGCCCGGCAAGCTGGCCGAAATGGAGATCATCTCGCTCCCGGCCGGAATGGGGTCGCTGCTCAACACCATCGGCATCTGGGCGTTCTTCGTCGTCATCGGAGCGTTCTCGGTCTGGGTCATCGGCACCTTCCTGATGAACATCTCCACGCTTAAGAGAAAGGAGGCCTAAGGCCATGATCTACAACAAGAAGGAATTCTACGGCGGTTTCGCCCTTTTGATCGTGTTCTTCATCGTCCTGTTCATGATGTTCCAGCCGATCTATCACGGACACAACGCGATGCAGTACCTGGACAACCTCTACAACTCCATTTCCAAGGGCTCCGTGGACTATTCGTCCCAGGTCAGGATGGAGACCGACAAGTACAACGACACGAACGTGGACCTGAAGCTGACCTACGGCGACGAGATCGTGGCCGCGCAGTCCGCGGACCTCTTCCTGAAGGCAGGGGCACAGGTCTCAGTCGAGGGCAAGGTCCTGCACGTCACCGGCTCCATGGGCGCGATCCTGGGCGCCAGCCTGGACGATACGCAGGCCATGTACCATAACGACGGCGATTCCATTACCGCCAAGTACGGCATGGAGCCGCGCCGCGCGCTCTACAACTGGTGGACCTCCTTCAAGCTGATGAGCAAGGCGCTGGGCAACCAGAAGCAGTTCGAAGCCGCCAAGGTCGTGGACACGGTCCAGACCAAGGCCGTGGAGGCCTCCTACAACTACTACGGCGTCGAGGCCAAGCACATCTCGGAAGAGATCGGTCTGGTCTCCTTCTCCCTGATCTTCTACGTCCTCTATACGCTGTGGTACGGCTTCGCGATCCTCTTCCTCTTCGAGGGATGGGGCCTGAAGCTCAGTCACTAGACAAGGAATGCGTTAATACCCTGACCCCGGGCGCGGCCGGCGACACCCCCCTCGCCGGTCGCGCCCCCCAAAAGGATTTACGCAAGGCCGGAATGATTGTACTTTCACTCCCGAGGAACTCTGAATGAATCTCCAGAACTATTACGACACCGTCATGGAGCTGACCCACGGCATCGTGGTCACGCTCGACCTGAACGGGGGGATCATTCACGGCAACTCCGAGCTCGAGACCCTCTCCGGCTACCATCTCAAGGAACTGGCCGGCCGGGACTGGTTCGAGGTCTTCATCCCCCGCGACGAGCGGGAGATGGCCCGCCGCGCCCTGTTCGAGAGCGCCCACGGGCAGGGCATTTCCGCCTTTGCCGGGCGGATCAGGGCCAAGGACGGCGACATAGTCTACGTCAACTGGAACCTCAAGCCCCTGACCGACTCCAACGGCGAGGTCATCAGCCTGCTCTGCGTGGGGCAGGACGTGACCGACCTGGTGCTCCGCGAAAAGGGACTCCTGCGCGAGCGGTTCACGCTCATGGAGCGCAACAAGGAACTAAGCTGCCTCTATTCCCTGAGCCAGCTCATGGGCGAGATCCATCGCACCATGGACGATCTGCTCGGCCACGTGGTGGCGCTGCTGCCGTCCGCGTTCCAGCATCCGGACATGACCTACGCCCGGCTGCGGCTGGGAACCAAGATTTACGAGACGCCGGGTTACGCCGAGAGCGACTTCATGCTCCGCTCGGACCTGGTCATCAGCGACGAAAAACGCGGCTCCCTGAGCGTGGCCGTGCGCGGCTACGCGCCGAGGACCGGTTTCCTGGAGGACGAGAAGGACCTGTTCTCCACCGTGGTCCAGCAGGTGGTCATCCTGGTCTCCAAGCGCGAGACCCGGCTGGCCAAGCAGGAGCTGGAACGGCAGCTCCGCCAGTCCGACCGGCTGGCCAAGATCGGCCAGTTCTCGGCTGGCGTGGCCCACGAGATCAACGAGCCGCTGGCCAACATCCTCGGCTTCGCGGAGCTGGCGTTGCAGACGCCGGACCTGCCGGACCAGGTGGTCACGGACCTGAACAACATCGTGGATTCCTCGCTGCACGCCCGCGAGATCATCCGCAAGCTCATGTTCTTCGGCCGCCAGCTTCCGCCCCAGCCCACGCACATCGACCTGAACGACACCGTGGACCAGGCCCTGCGCATCACCGAGGCGGGGTCCATGCGCGGCGACATCGTCATCGTCCGGGAGTTCGACCCGGAGCTGCCCCGCATCCTGGCCGACCCGCAGCACATCAAGCAGGTGGTGGTCAACCTGGTGGTCAACGCCATCCAGGCCATGGCCCACGGCGGCACCGTGACCATCCGCACCCTGACCAACCAGAGCGACGTCTATCTGATCGTCGAGGACACCGGTCCCGGCATGACCCCGGACGTGCTGAAGATGATTTTCACCCCGTTCTTCACCACCAAGGACGTGGACAAGGGTTCCGGCCTGGGGCTGTCCGTGATACACGGCATCGTCAAGGCCCACGGCGGCTTCATCCAGGTGCACAGCGCGCCGGACGAGGGGACCCGGGTCGAAGTGGCCTTCCCGTGCCATCTCAGGGGACCGGAGGAATAGACCATGGCCAGGAACATTCGGATTCTCGCGGTGGACGACAGCAAGTCCACCCTCGAAGTGCTCAAGCGCAACCTGCAGCCCGCAGGCTACGAGGTCTTCACCTGCGGCCGGGTCGACGAGGCCGTGGCCCTGTTGGAGGATCTGGTCATTGATCTGGTCATCACCGACTACCGCATGCCCGCCGCCTCCGGCCTGGACCTCATCAAGCACGTCCGGGCCAACCTGCCGGACGTGGAGATCATGATGATCACCGGCTACCCGTCCATTCCCGGCGCGGTGGAGGCCATCAAGGACGGGGCCGGGGAGTACCTGGCCAAGCCGTTCACCAACGAGGAGCTCCTCTCCTCGGTGGGGCGCATCGTGGAGCGCCTCCAGCGCAGGCGGGTCCTGGCCTCGGCCGACACCCCGCCGGACAATTTCGGGATCATCGGCACCTCGCCGGAGATGGAGCAGGTCTTCCAGCGCATCGGCAAGGCCGCCGCCTCGGACGCCAACGTGCTCATCAGCGGAGAGTCCGGCACCGGCAAGGAGCTGGTGGCCCGGGCCGTGCACTACAACAGCGACCGCAGGACCGCCTCCTTCGTTCCGGTCAACTGCACGGCCATTCCGGACAGCCTGGTGGAGAGCGAGCTGTTCGGCCACGTCAAGGGCGCCTTCACCGGGGCCAAGGAATCCCGCGCGGGCTTCTTCGAGGTCGCCAACGGCGGGTCCATCTTTCTGGACGAGATCGGCGACGCCAGCCCGACCATGCAGGCCAAACTCCTGCGGGTCCTGCAATCCAAGGAGTTCTGCAAGGTCGGGTCGAGCATCGTCAAGACCGTGGACGTGCGCATCCTGGCCGCCACCCACAAGGACCTGCGCCGCATGGTCCAGGAGGGGACCTTCCGCGAGGATCTCTTCTACCGGATCAACGTCATCGACATCCACGTCCCGCCCCTGTCCCAGCGCGGGGACGACGTGCTGGTGCTCATCAACCATTTCCTGGCCGAGTTCTCCAGGACCATGCACCGCACGCCCCCGACCATTTCGGACGAGGCGCTCAAGGCCCTGCGCCGCAACGACTGGCCCGGCAACATCCGTGAACTGGAGAATCTCATCCAGCGACTGGTGGTCATCGTGGACCGCGACACCATCGAGGTCACCGACCTGCCCGAGACCATGCGTTTCAGCCTGCCCCGCGAGGGCAGCGTCAAGCGGTCCCTGGAGGAGGTGGAGTTCGAGCACATCCGCAACGTGCTGGCCATGACCGGGGACAACAAGACCCAGGCGGCCGACATCCTGGGCATCAACCGCAAGACCCTGCGCGAGAAGCTCAAGCGCATGGAGGAAGGGACGCGGCGGGGGAATAGCCCCTGGGGGCCGGGTGTGCTACTAAAGTGTTGACCTGCCCCGGTGCATGTGAGACAGGGCCGGTCGGCGTTCGCCTCCCCGCATAGGCGGCGGGGCGGGACGCGGTCATTCAACAAGGCGCATCATGGCTTCCGAATCGAAACCGCTCATTTCCAGCCACGTCCGGCACGGCCTCAAGGTGGGGCTGGCCTCTGTCCTTTCCTATGTCGTTTCCGCCTGGGTGGGCATGCCCTATGCCTACTGGGCGGTCATCACCACGGTCATCGTCATGCAGATGCACGTGGCCGACTCCATCGAGATGAGCCTGTACCGGTTCACCGGCACGGCCATCGGCGCGGGCATGTCCGTCCTGATGATCCTCGTCTTCCCGCCCACGCCGGGCTGGACCCTGGCGGCCATCTTCCTGGGCACCGGCGTCTGTGCCTACCTGACCCGCTACAACGCCCGCTACCGCATGGCGGCCATTACCTTGGCCATCACCTTCCTGACCAGCCTCGGCGCGGACCACCGCGTGGAGTTCACCCTGTTCCGGGTGGCCGAGATCGGCATCGGCGTGCTCTGCGCCTTCGTCGTGTCCGTGGCGGTCTGGCCCAACCGCACCGCCTCGGTCCTGCAGGAGAGGCTTCGCGTCCAATACGCCCAGGTGGCGGCCAATCTCGTCCTGCTCATGGACAGCTTCCTGGAGCACCAGCGCAAGGTGGACCCGGACCTGTTCTTCGACCTGGCCCGCGATGCCCAGTCCAACCGCGAGCTGTTCAACAAGGTCTATTCCACGGAGCGGCGGTTCTACCGCGACGACCTGGCGCAACTGTCCACCCAGGTGAACGTGCTCAACTCGGTGGTCGAGCGGCTGCAATCCACGCCCAACCTGCTCAACGAGGTGGAGGGCGAGGGCTGGGACATCATCATGACCCCGGAGCTGCAACGGCTGGCCCAGGCGGCGGCCAACGCGCTGCGCGCCATAGGCGCGGGCGCGCACTATGACTCGCGCCCCCTGGCCACCGCCGTGGACCAGGTGGAGAAGCGGTTCATCGAACTGCGCGAGCAGGGCGTCATCGAGCGGTTCGAAGTCCGCCGCTATTTTCAGGTCATGGGGTTCATCAACACCGTGCAGCATCTCGGCGAGTACCTGCTGGTGGTCCTCAACCGCAAGGAAATGCGGCGCTGACCGTTGTCGGACAAGGGTTTTCCTTGAAGGGGTGCGCGATCCGGGCGCACCCCTTTTTATTGTCCTCCTGCGTAAAATACATGCAATGAATATAAAGTATTGCTAATAATGTTGACACGGGGCCGCGAACTTCGGACATAGATATTTGAAGACCGGGAGCGAACCCGGTCCGAAAGACGTTGCACCGCAGTGTCGCAAGGAGGTTGTTCATGTTCTCCCTTTGTTGTTTCCGACTGTCGCTGTTCGCGCTGTCCCTCTCCCTGTTCCTGTCCCTCTCCGTTCCGGCCCGGGCCTGCACCGGACTGAGAGTGATCGCCGAGGACGGGTCCGTGGCCTTTGCCCGCTCCCTCGAATTCGGTTCGCCGACCAAATCCGACATCATGATCGCGCCGCGCGGCATGGCATGGAGCGCCACGGCCCCGGACGGCAAGGAAGGGCTCAAGTGGAAGAGCAAGTACGCCTTCATGGGACCGGACGCCTTTGGTCAGGCCAGCCCCCTGGAGGGCATGAACGAGAAGGGGTTGTATGCGGCCGGTTTCTGGATGCCCGCCGGGGAATCGGAGTTCCCGAAGATCGCCAAGGAGGACTATGGCCGGGCCGTGTCCCAGATGGACCTCGGCACCTGGCTGCTGTGCAACTGCGCGACCATCGACGAGGTCAGGAAGCTGGTGCCCGCCCTGAAGCTGGCCGGGGCCAAGGTTCCGAGCCTGAACATGTACACCCTGGTCCACTGGTACGTCATGGACGCCACGGGCAAGGCGGTGGTCATCGAGTCCATGGGCGGGAAGGTCGCGGTAACGGACAATCCGGTGGGCGTGTTCACCAACGCCCCGTCCTTTGGCTGGCACCTGGAGAATTTGCGCAACTACGTCAGCCTGCGCCCCGACAACGCCCAGCCGTTCAAGCTCGGCGATTATACGGTCAAGCCCCTGGGCGAGGGGAGCGGGCTCCTCGGCCTGCCCGGCGACCAGACCCCGCCCTCGCGCTTCGTGCGCGCCGCGTTCTACGCCAACACCGCGCTGAAGCCCGCGGACGCCGACGGCGCCGTGAACCTGGGCATGAACCTCATCGCCAATTTCACCATTCCCCGGGGGCTGTCGCGCGGGGCCGGGCCCAACAACCGTCCGGAGTACGACTACACCCAGTGGACCACGGTCTACGACCTGTCTCGCAAGGAGCTGTATTTCCGTACCTACGAGAACCAGGACTACAGCCGGGTCAGGCTCTCCGCCGTGCCGCTGGACGGGGATAAGCCGGTCTTCATCCCCATGTGGGGCGTGAAGCCCGCCTACAAGGACGTGTCGGCCCAGGCCAAGCCGCAATAGGCTCAATCGGGATCATCGGATGCAGGGGGCGCGGGCGGCTGTTCGCGCCCTCTGTCGTCTCGGGTTCGTCGGAAGGGCGGATCAACCATGAGCCGGGTCCGCCGGGGCTTCGGAGAGCAGGCGGAGTCCGGCAGAGGTACTTGTTGATCAGGACCGGGAATCGCTCTCCGGTGTCGCGCTTTGGGGCAGCAGGTCCCGGTTGTCCGCCACCCGGCTCATCTCGCCGAATGGCGCGCCCCGGAGCTTGCCCTCCGCGGCCGGGGTGAGGTCTCCGAACGGGTTCCAGCGGGGCGGGGTCGCGGACAGCCCTAAAAAAATGATGACATGACCAGTAAAACTAGTGCATTGTCTAACATCACTTGAAGAGTATTCAACGATGGCGGGTCGCAACGGCCTGCCCGATGGGGTCCAAGAGGAGCGCGGATGGCGGTCAGGGAGTGCGGAAACGGCCGGAGGGAGGTCGTGAAATCTTTATTGCGGCGGTCCGCCCGCGTTCTTTTCTCGGCCTTGCTGCTCCTGTCCGCCCTGTCGTCCGTCCCTGCGGCCGCCGGGGAGCGGCAGACCATCCACCTCGCGGCTTTCGACTACCCGCCTTTCTATATGGAGGAGCGCGGCCAGGTGAACGGCATCGCCGTCGAGCTGGGCCGGGCGCTGTTCAATCGGCTCGACCTGAACGTCGAGTTCACCATGTATCCCCTGAAGCGGGCCTTGAGCTACCTCCAGAGCGGCGAGAAGGACGGCGTCCTGATCCTGATCAGGACCCCGGAGCGGGAGCGGTACGCGGCCTTCACCGATCCGGTCATGACCGTGCGCGGGCTGATCTGGTCCTCGGCGGAGCGGGAGGGCGGCCCGGTAAATTTCGACAAACTGGAGGACCTGCGCGACTATACCATCGGCGTCACCCTCGGCTACAGTTACGGCGAGCGGTTCGACGAGATGCTCGAGAACATGCGCGTGGACACGGCTAGCACCGACTATGCCAACTACCGCAAGCTCCTGTCCGGTCGCATCGACATCTTTCCGGGCAACGAGATCGTGGCCAGGGGGTTGTTCCGGCTCCACCCGGAGTTGCGCGGCAAGTTCGACCATTCCGAAAGATCGTTCATGGAGTGGGTTCTGTGCATGGGGGTGAGCCGCAAGTCGCCGTTCCTGCCGATGATCCCGGAGATCAACAAGGCCCTCGCCGACATGCGCGACGAAGGGCTGGTGGACGAGATCGTGGGCCGCTACACCCGCTGACGGGCGGAACGCGGAGCACGAAAAAAGGGTCTGGCGTCATGCCGGACCCTTTTTTTCGTTGTCGTTGCGGGCGAGCTTATCCTTCGAGGTAGGTGTACCCCTGGAGCCCGGCCTTGTAGGCCTGAAGGATTTCGCGCCGCTGGTTGGGGGTGATCATGCCCTTGCGCACGGCTTTCTCGGCGGTTTCGCGGAACCGGGTCAGGAGCGCCTTGGTGTCGTATTCCACATAGGACAGGACGTCCTCCACGGTGTCGCCTTCCATTTCGCCCACGAAGTCGAACTTGCCGTCCTCGTGGATGCGGACGGTGACGATGTTGGTGTCGCCCAGCAGGTTGTGCAGGTCGCCCAGGGTCTCCTGGTACGCGCCCACCAGGAACGCGCCCAGGTAATACTGCTCCATTTCGCGCAGGGCGTGCAGGGGCATGGTCCGCTTGACGCCCTGGCGGTCGATGAAACGGTCGATCTTGCCGTCGCAGTCGCAGGTGATGTCGGCCAGGAACCCCTCGCGGGTGGGCGGCTCGTTCAGCCGGTGGACCGGCATTATCGGGAAGAGCTGGCCGATGGCCCAGGCGTCCGGCAGGGATTGGAACACGCTGAAATTGCAGTAGTAGATGTCCGACAGGGTCTGGATGATCCCTTCGAATTCGTGGGGGATGGCGGGCAGCTCGCGGGCCAGGGCGGCGATGCGCCGGATGGTCTGCCAGTAGACGTGCTCGCCCAGGGCGCGCTCGCGGAAGGTGATCTTGCCCTGGTTGAACGCCTGGCGCACCTCGTCGCGGTAGTAGAGGATGTCGTTGAAGCACGCCTGGACGTTGCGCAGGTTCAAGGATTGTAATGTCTCGAACAGGTGCTGGGTGTGGATGTAGGTGTCTTCGGGCAGGGAGTCGGGCAGCGGCTCCGGCTCGAAGCGGGCGGTGTCCAGCACGTTGAACAGCAGCATGGAGTAGTAGGCGACCAGCGCCCGGCCCGACTCGGTGATGATGATCGGGTGGTCCACCTCCTGCTCGTCGAGCACGGTCATGACGCCCTCGACCACGTCCACGCAGTATTCGTCCACCGAGTAGTTGCGGCTGGACATGAAGTTGGTCTGGGTGCCGTCGTAGTCCACGGCCAGACCGCCGCCGAGGTCCAGGTAGCGCATGCCCGCGCCCTCGGCCACCAGGCCCGCGTAGACGCGGCTCGCCTCGGCCACGCCGTTGCGGATCTCGCGGATGTTCGGGATCTGCGAGCCGAGGTGGTAGTGGAGCAGTTGCAGGCAGTCGAGCATGTCCGCATCCTTGAGGCGGTCGATGATGTCCACGATCTGGGCCGCGTTGAGGCCGAAGATGGAGCGGTCGCCGCCGGATTCGGCCCACAGCCCGTTGGCCTGGGACGAGAGCTTGACGCGCACGCCGAGGATGGGCTTCACGCCCAGGGCCTTGGACCGCTCGATGATCAGGGGCAGCTCGCCGGGCATCTCGATGACCAGCACGCAGTTGTAGCCGAGTTGGGTGGCGTGCAGGCCGAGGTTGATGAATTCCTCGTCCTTGTAGCCGTTGCAGACCAGCACGGACTCGTCGTCGGTGTGCATGCCCATGGCCGCTATGAGCTCGGCCTTGCTGCCCGCCTCCAGCCCGTGGTGGTATTTCTTGCCGTGATGGGTCACGGCCTCCACCACCTGTTGCTGCTGGTTGACCTTGATGGGGTACGCGCCCAGGTAGGAGCCCTTGTAATTCAAGCTCTTGATGGCCGTGAGAAAGTTGGTGTTCAGCAGGGAAATCTGCGTTTCGAGAAGGTTCTCGATGCGCAGGAGGACCGGCATGTCCAGGCCGCGCGCCTGGATTCCGGCGATGATTTCGGGGATGCTGACCGCGTTGGTGAAGTTGCCGGGCTCGGCCGTCACCTGCAGGTCGCCGTTCGGGGAGATGCCGAAGAAGCCGGCGCCCCATTCGCTGACGCCGTAGAGTTCAGCGGACCGTTCGGTGGTCCATCGTTCCAGGGTAGGGATCACTCACCAATCCTCCTGCCTGTCGGGACTCGGGAATATCCCGAGGTTGGCCGCGGCGTACACCTCGTCCGCCAATGCGATAGCGCGGCTTATGGGCGCGGTCCCCAAAAGTCAATACAAATATGCGGGCCTCGTCGAAGACCCGTATTATGGCAAGGACGGGATGAAGTGTAAACCGCGCCGGTTCGGCACGGATATCAGGGGCAGGGAGCTATTTCGCTTCCCCGCGCATGCACTTCAGTTCGTGGTCGTTGGTTTCCACGACGGCGTTCTGCGGGGGCTGGCCGGAGCGGAATGCGGTCAGGATTTCGGCCACCTTGTCCGCGCCTTCGCGGGCAACGTGTTCCCGGCTCTTGTCCTTGTCGAGGGTATAGAGGGGAATCTCTTCCTCGATGCGCCAGACGGTCCCTTCGGGCGCGAGGACATGCATGCGCATGCGCACGATGTAGTTCGGGGTTCCGGCGTTGACCGCCTGCTTGCCCGCCTCTTTGGCCGACCAGCCCACGAAGTAGAAGGCGTTGACCAGGGCCGAGATGGGGTCCAGGGGTACGGGAACGGGGGGGCTTCCGAGGGAATCGTGAGCCAGTTGCTGAACCGCGCCGTTGGTCAGCAGGATGCGGCAGGGCCAGTCCACGGCCTGCAGGCCCTGCCCGGCGGTGAGGTTGTCGCCCGAGAGTTCCTTGTCGATCCTCTCGGCCAGGGGTGCCTTGGCGCTGAATGCCGAGTAGTCCGTGATCTCGATGAAATAGGTTTCTCGAGGGTGGACGGCTTCCGGCGCGGTATTCGTTTCCGCCTTGCACCCGGCGATTGCGAGCAGAATGAGGACGGCGAGGAGTGGTGCGCGGCGCCATTTGGACATGGTGGATTCCCGCCTTTGGAGTGAGTTGAGAAACGGGAACATGCTAATAGCTGCTCATGATGGTTTCGGCCTGAGCGTCCCCCTCCTCGATCTGGGCGGCGGTCAGCCTGAGCCGGACGGCGGCCTTGTGCTCGGCGGCGGGAGGGTAGCCGTAAAGATCGGCCACGCTGTACCAAGCGTAGGCCATCTGCTCGTCGGGTGCCACGCCCTTGCCGAGTTCGTACATCATGCCGAGGAGATACTGGCTTTGCGGCTGGTGCTGGTGGGCGGCCTTGGACAGCCAGATGAATCCTTTCTCGTAATCCACCTCGGTTCCCTTTCCGGCGCAAAGCATCTTGCCGTATTCCTGTTGGGAGAGGGCTATGTCCATCTCGGCGGCGCGGCGGTGCAGGGTCAGCGCTGCGTTGTTGTCGCCCAGGTCGCTGTAATAGCAGGCGAGCATGGACATGCTTTCCCCGTCGCCCTGATTTGCGGCCTTGACGTACCATGCCACGCCCTCGACCCGTTTCCCGGGCTGGTCCTTGAGGCCGGTGAGGTACCGGGCCAGTTCCCGCTGCGCGTCGACCTGTCCGTCCTGGGCGGCCATTTCGTAGTATTTGGCCCCTCTCGTCTCATCTTTTTCGACGCCGTAACCGTAGAAATACATTCTGCCGAGTTGATAGCGGGAGAATCGGCTTCCCCTTCCGGCCGCCTCGGTATACCAGCGGAGGGCCTGGCCGTAGCTTTTTCCCACGCCCAATCCCTTCATATACATGGTGGCGACTATCTCCTGGGCGGTCGGGTGCCCCGCCTCGGCAGCCTTTGCATACCATGTGAACGCCTTCTGGATGTCCTGAGGAACCCCCAAGCCTTCTTCATAGAGGAATCCGAGACCGTATTGGGCCTTGGTGTTGCCCTGTTCGGCGGCCTTGAAGCTCCATTGGGCGCACTCGGCGTAATTCTGTCCCACCTCTTGGCCGTAGTAGTACATCTGGGCGAGATACCATTGAGCCGTGGAGTCGCCCTTTTTCGCCTCGCCGCGAATGGTCGGCAGGGCTTCGCGGTATTGTTTCTGATTGTAGAGGGCTATGGCGTCGTCCAGCGGCGCGGCCGTGGCGGCCAAGGGCTGGAGGAGCAGGGCGAAGACGAGTGAACTGGCGATCCATAACCGTTTCATGCGAGCAGGCTCCCGGCGTATGCGTGAATGGAGAACAGGACGAACAGTGCGGTCCGGGACGGTTCATTCACAAAGCCGCCATCGGACCGGGCCGGAGCAACACCCCGGACGGTATGGCATTGGATATGTCTTAAGTGAGTCCGTATAACCAAACACTTTGAGAATGCAATGATTTTTTGGAATTATGAATGCACGGTACATCGCGAAAAGCACCTGCTGGAGCAGGATGAGAGTTGAAAACAGGCGAAGGGGTGCGACCACCGGGGACAGTATAGGCATGAGAGAAGTGAGCCGACGAAGCGGACCGATTATTCGCCGTCGTCCAAGTCGAATTGCGGGAAGAACGCCGAGAGATAGGCGCGGCAGGAGCGGATGGCGACCGTGAGACCGAGTGCGTCCTCACCGCCGAACTCGATTTCGACGAAATCCGCGACTTCCGCGCCGGATGGGGATTCTACCGAGACCGCAGGCCGCAGTATTATGGCCCGCTCATGACCCTGGGCGGCGTGAACCCCGTGCGCTAGCCCGGTGCGGCCAATGCCCCGGTATTCCCGGCGCAGTCCCGCGGTGAGCATGGGGGCGCGAGTTCGGGCAGGAAGAGAGCGGGATGGGGCGGATATGGCTGAATAGGGGAGCCGTTACGGCATCGGAAAAGGGTTTGCGGAGTCTCTCCGCAAACCCTTGTTTCGTCTGGCCGGGATGAGAGGACGTGAACCCCCGGACCCTGCGTCCCGGACGCTAGGCCCCGATGGCGGCGCGGAAGTTCTCGGCGACGGGGGTGATCTCCTGCCCGATGATGACCAGGAAACAGGACTCCGGTTCCTCCCGGGAGGGCGTCAGGGAGTGGTGTCCCGGCACGTACTGGAAGATTTCGGGGGTATCCCCGTCCGCGAACCGGACCACGCCTTTGGCGCGGAGCACCTGGTGCGGGAGGGAGGACACCCCGGCCTGGAACGCCCGGCGGTCAATCGGCCCGGACAGTTCGATGAGGGCGCTCTGGATGCCGTCGTCGCCGTGGGTGGCGTGGTGCCCCATGGGCGCGAGAATCGGTCCGGGGCGCTTGAGGGCCTTCCTGAAATTGACGCCGTAGAGGACGGTGGACGGCACGTCGCCGTGCGTGGTGCAGTGAAGATCGGCCGTGGGGTTCAGCTCCCGTATGCGGGTCTCAAGCGCGGCCAGGTCATCGTCGGTCGCCAGGTCGGTCTTGTTCAGGAGCAGGACGTCCGCCAGCCGCACCTGGTTGCGGGCCACCCCATGGTCGGCGAGGGCGCGGGGAGCGCAGGCCGCGTCGAGCACCGTGGTCACGGACGCGAATTCCAGCATGTCGTCGAGGTCCGCTATCTCCGAGAGCATGTTGGCCGGGTTGGCCAGCCCCGTGGTTTCAAGCACCACGAAATCCGGCTGGAATTCCGAGAGGATGCCCGACAGCGCGGAACGCAGGCTGCCCGCCAGCGTGCAGCAGACGCATCCTTCGTCCACCTCGGTCACGGCGTAGCTCTGGCCCAGCAGCTTGCCGTCCAGCCCCTTTTGCCCGATCTCGTTCTGGACCACGGCCACGAAACCGTTCTTGGCGGCCTGCTCCTCGATGAAGCGGGCCAGGAACGTGGTCTTGCCCGATCCGAGAAATCCGGTCAGCACGATGAGGCGGGGCTTATCCGTGATGCCCATGGTCCGCTTGTCCAGGGAATTGGACGCCCCCCGGATGTCGGCGGACAGCCATGGGGCGTCCTTGAACTCCTCGGGCGGCGGGGCCGGGGCGGACCAGGAGGCGTCCGTTGTCTCCATGTCGGGCAGGGAGGGCGCGTCCATGCCCCAGCCCAGTCCGAAGCGGACGTCCCGTATCCCGGGGGCGGATTCCGAGCGCAGGCCGATGGTTTCGCCGTAGGCGCGCTGCCTGCCCTGGCGTGATTCTTTTATCAATGATTCCGGCGGATAACCGAGGCAGTAAGAAGCCGATGCGGCCAGCGCCTCGAACAGGGGCGTGGCCGTTTCCAGGGCCGGGAAATCCTGGTCCAGGCTGCCGGGGAGCACGGCTTCCACCATGCCGACGGGCGTGTCGACGGTCACGCCGTCGAGGGCCACGACGCGATCGCGCTCCGGGGCGGTCAGCGCCAGGGAGATGCCGGGGCCGTCGGCATGGAAATGGACCTCCAGGACCGCGATGCCGAACAGGGCGCGCAGGTCCTCGTGCAGGGTGAATTCGCGGACGCGCTCCAGGTAGTCTTCGTCCTGGGCCGCAATGCCCGCCTGGATGCTGAAGGCCTCGACGCGTTTCTCGAGGGGAGCCGGGAAATAGGAGATGGCGAAAGTGGCCTGGCCCGTCCGGCCCGCTCCGCCCGAGTTCAGCAGGTGGAGACCGTACACGCCGGGCATGCCGGTGATCCGCACGGTCAGGCCGCCCCGCCCCTTGGCGCAGTCGCGGACGCCGCGCCAGCCCAGGCGGTGGCGCACGCCGGGAATGAAGTTGGCCCGGGTCATGAGAGCGCGCGGCAGCTCGGCTGCGGCCTGGGTCGGGTTGTCCAGCAGCGCCGGGGGGAGCAGGGTGTTCAGCGTCAGCGGCATGGCGGCTCCGAAAATTGGGGGTGGCCGCCCCTCCCGGGGGGGAGGGACGGCCGGGGTTCGAGTGAGGAGCTATCCGAAAGTGATGACGTCCCCGTTGCCGAGGTACGCCTTGTCCTTGGATCGGAAGCGGGCGGTTCCTTCCACCACCGGGTAACCGGCGGCGATGAACTTCTTGGCGCAGAGCACGCCGGTGCAGTGGTTGCAGCCGATGCGCTCGAAGCCGTAGTCGCCCAGGGTGATGACCAGGTCGTCGTATTTGGGGTCCCAGTCCTCAAAGGGCGAGATGTGCAGCCCGCCGTATATGCCGTAGCATTTGTCGTTTTCGTACTTGATCTCGGTGTACGCGGTCTCGGCGAAGCGGATGATGCCCTGATGGCAGCAGCCGGTGACCGAGACGAGGCCCTTGTCCGCCACGTTGAAGTACAGCGACTGTTCGCCGTACACGCGGCAGATGATGGGGATGGCGAAGACGTAGCTCGCCATGCCCGGCATGACCTTGTTCAGGCCGGGCTGGATCGTGATCAGCTTGCCCTTGTGGCCGCAGTCCTTGATGTACTGCAACCCTTCCGGGTAGAAGCCCTCGGGGATGTAGATGGTGATTTCCGGGTCGTACTTGAGGGCGACCGGAAGTCCCCAGAAGTGGTCGAAGTGCTCGTGGGAGAAGAACAGGGCTTCGATCTCCTTGTTCTCCAGCATCTTGTCGATGCCCTCCCGCTTGAAGCATTCCTCGCACCATTTGTAGGACCAGCCCACGTCCAGGAGGAACTTGTGCTTCTGGCCGCTCATCTCCTCCACTTCCACCAGCGCGGCGTAACCGCCCGCGTTTTCGGGGTGGACCGAGTTGGCCTTGATGATCTCCCAGGCCTCGTCCAGCCTGCCGGGCAGCAGGTGCTTGATCTGGGCGATGCCTTCCTCGTAGGAACCCTTGCCCAGCCCCTTGCCGTTGCCGAACGGCGGCCAATTGTAGTCGTATTGGTTCACGAGCAGGCCGCCGGCGCCCTTGATGTCGCCCATGAGGTTGCCGTTGTCGAACCAGCTGGTCTCCGAGATGTTGGTGACCTTGACGCTCTTGCACATGCCGATGTCTGCGCCCTTGCGTTCCACCTGGGTGAAATGCTGTTTGCGCAAGGGAGAGTAGGAATAGAGTCCCATGGCTCCAAGCAGGCCAACGCCCACACCTGTGGCGGCTCCCTTCAGGAAGTCGCGTCTCTTCATGTTGTCTGACATGCGATTCTCCTTTCCGGGCTACTTGCCGGGTATGATGTTGACGGACGCGTACACGTAGGGCAGCGCCCAAAGCGTGATGAAGTAGAACATGACGCCCATGGCCACGCCCGCGCCCAGACCGGCGCCGAACCTCGGGGTCCAGCGGATATCGTCGATCTGCGCCTGGTGGGCCGTGTGATCCGCCTCGATCTCCTCGGCGGTCTTGGGCACCATCTTCCAGCCGGGCCAGTTGTCCATGAACCAATGGTGGACCAGCCAGATGTTGACCAGCCAGATCATGGGAATCATGGGGAACTGCTGCGGATGGGAGAATCCCTTCTGGGTTCCGAGGAAGTTGTGCGAGGTCTTGTAGTACAGGATGTACAGGGCGATCGCGCCCACGATGGTCAGTATGGTGCGGATCATCACGTTGACCGGCATGGAGAACTTCCTGGGCCAGTTGTTGCAGTAGAAGGCGATGAACAGGGCCGGGACCAGGAAGAAGATGGCCATTTCGCCGACGTGCAGCCAGCGCCAGTCGGGCGCGAAGGCACGGCGGGTTCCCCGGATGGCTTCGCCCCAGGTGAGTTCCTGCGCGAAGTAGAGGAAGAAGTGCATGGCCACCGCGATGGCGATGATGCCGAAGAAGCAGGCGAAGCGCCGTCCCCAGTCGTTCTTGATCAGGTTGAAGGGATAGCGTTCCCAGATGGTTTCCACCAGCCAGACGACCACGGTGCAGCACATGATCCACGAGATGTGGAAGTTGCCGGAGACCGTGTCCGCGAACTGTTCCCAGTACGGCGGCGCGATGGAGGTGAAGTACTGCCACGGATGGTACAGGATGCCCATGTGCGGATGCATGGTCACGAAGTAGACCACGGTGGACAGGAAGAAGGTCATGATCAGGATGGAGAAGCCCTTGGCGGGCTGGGTCAGCTTCTGCCACGGTGCTTCCTCGAAGGCCACGACCCATGCGGGCGAGAGCCAGCTGGCGATGGCCGCGAACATGAGGATGGCCAGGGAGGCGTATTCAATGGCGAAGAAGCTGGTCACGCCGGGCAGCTTTTCGAGCTGTTCCGGGTTGAAGTAGGCCAGACCGTAGTTGCCGAGCAACCCTTCGAAGAATCCCTTGATCAGGGCGACGAGAATGACCACGGATATGAGCGTCAGTATCGAGCCTTTGACCAGCGGGTGGGTTGTTTCCAGCCACTTTCTCTTGAAGGGCCAGTAGTTGAAGATATAGACCATCCAGATCATCATGATCAGCCACCAGCGGCAGTACATGTAGCCCACGTAGGGGGTGTACATGCGCATCAGCCCGCGCGGGTCCTGGAATATCCACCACGTCAGATAGAATATGGCGAGAGTGAACACCAAGCTTACCAGTGCGGGAATCGGCCCCGACCAGCGCTTGACGAGCTTCCGCTCTTCCAAGTAGCCTTCACCAAACCGTTCCATAAGTTACCTCCTCCTGTAGGGGGTGCCGGGATACGGGCCCCACCCCGTTTCCCCGGCCTGTTCGGTTGTCATCCCCCGGACGGCGTCGGACCGCTGCCCGCCATGGCCTCATAGATGGCCGTGAGCAGTGTTTCGCGGTCCGCGTCCGGGGCCAGCCCTAGACGTTCTGCTTCCATAGAAAGCAATTCAGGGGGGAAGTCCCCGGCAATGGCCCCCAGCTCCATTTCGGGACGCGGCGCGTCCTTCGACTTCGGCTGTTCATCGCCCGCGGCCGCAGCGGACACACGCCGCCCGGCCTGGAAACTTCCCCTGAAAAGTTGTCTGCGCGTCATGGTCGTCATGCCGTATTCCTCTCGTCCTGTTCGTCCCGTTCCCTGAGCGACCGGAACACCAGGTCGGTCATGAGAACCTGTTCCCGTTCCTCCAGAATTCGGCACATGCGCAAAAAATAGTTGGCCGTGATCGTCCTCGCCCATTCCCCGTCCCTGGCGCGCAGGGCGTGCAGCAGCTTGATGTGGTCCGCGAAGATGGCCTCGCGCTCGTCCCTGCGCATGGAGAAGAAGAAATCGTAGGCGGGCATGTCCGCGGAGCAGACCTGCTCCACCGTGCGCACCAGAAAATCGTTGCCCGTGCCCACGGCGATCAGCCGGAAAAAGGTCAGGCTTTCGCTCCACACCCGCTCGGCGGATTTCTGGAAAATGGAGCGCGAAATGTTCACGCTGCATTGCTTCAGTTCCTCCAGATGGCGTTCGCCGATGCGTTCCGCCGCCTGTTCCGCGATCATGGGCATGACCATGTAGGCCGCCTCCAGCTGGTCCGCGATGGCCTTGCCCGGACTCAGGTTGAGGTCCAGCGGGTTGTCGTGGGCCGAGGAGATGCCCACCCGCAGATAACAGCCGCTGCCGGGGCGGATGACCACCAGCCCGCGCGCCTCCAGCGAGTGCAGGATGGCGCGCAGGGTGTTTCGGCTTACGTCGAGCAATTCCACGAGCCTGCGCTCCGGGGGAAGTCTGTCCCCGGCCTTCAGCTCCAAGTCCTGAATGACCTGCCCGAGTTTTTCGAGGGCCTTGTCCTTTTTGCTCATGGTGCTTCGCCTTTGCGCTTTTATGCGCCATTGGGACTACCAATTAGCCGATAGTGAATTGGTCAGCCAAATTTTTTATGTCAAAAATGCTAATATGAACCAATTTTGGCTTGATTTTAGCCCAATACCAAAATCGGTACTACCAGTTTTTGGTATTGCCGATATTGGGGTGGTAAAACCGATTTTGCCCGAAGCTGCGGGGCGCAGTCGGGCGGAAGGCGAGACAAGGGGCGGTTGGCGTTGCCCGCAGGCTACATATTGAGCTGGTATTTCACGGCGATGGACAGCAGGAAGGTCTGTCGGCCGACGATCTCGGGCCGTTTGACCTTGCCGCTGGCCGTCCGGATGGCGTTCAGGGCGGCCGCGTCCATAAGCGGGTCCCCGGACGAGCGGCGCAGGCGGATGTCCGCGAAGGTGTCGTCGGGCAGGATGCGAAACGAGCACAGGGCATTGCCCAGCAGGCCGGAAAGGTCTGCGTCGTAGTGGAATTTGTACCGTTCCACGGTCTCCTGAACGCGCTGGAAATATCGTTCGCGCGCCAGCCTGCGCCTGCGCCGGGCCGCGCTCTCCGCACTGCGGGACTCGTCCGGGACTTCCATCTGTTCCAGGGCCAGCGTGTTTTCCGTGGGCACGGCGGCCGCTATGGTGAAATCGGCGGGCAATATGATTTCCTCTCCCGCCGCAGTGGGAGTTTCACGGCTCCATTCCCGGTCCAACGCCCAAAGATGCAGGCCGCAGGAGATGGCTATGCACAGCCAGAATATCTGGTTCCGGGTCATTGCTCGTCCACCGCCTTGCTCGGAGGGGCGGTGGGCCTGGTGACGATGACCAGATTGCCGAAACCGTGGGTGCGCACCATGTCCACCACGCGAACGAAGTCCACCACGTCCGCATGCGGGGCCGCCTTGAACAGGATGTTCTGGGGCTGTTCCGCATAGGGACGCTCGCCTATGACCCGCAGCCGGTTGGCCAGGGCGTCGGACGAAATGGGCTGCGTATCGCAGAACAGGTCGCCGTTTTCACGCAGTTCAATCTCCAGGGACTTGCCGTACACCGGCGTGGACGAGTTCGCGGAAGGCAGTTCCATTTCCATGCCCCTGGCCGTGAACACGGTGGAGACCACGAAGAAGATCAGCAGGATGAAAACCACGTCCAGTAGGGGCGTGATGTCCGGCGCGGCCGATCGCGGCCTGATCCGGTTGAATGCGATCATGCCTCCTCCTCTTGCGGGCCGTTCAGAAACTGGTTTGCCGCGTGCTGCATGCGGTAGGCGGTCTTGTCGTACTGGTTGCAGAACCAGCGGTGGGCCAGGAGCGCGGGGATGGCGACGGCCAGGCCTGCGGCGGTGGTCAGCAGGGCCTGCCATATCCCGCTGGCCAGAAGCGTGATGTCCACGTTTCCCGAGGCGGACAGGTTGGAAAAGGTGGAGATCATGCCGATGACCGTGCCGAGCAGTCCCATGAGCGGGGCGGCCGTGGCCACCGTGGCGAGGAATTCCAGCCGGCGTTGCAGGGTGAAGAGCAGGGCTTCGCCTGTTTGCAGGATGACCTTTTCCTTTTGCGGCAGGGGGCGGTCGTTGAAAAACGCGGCATAGAGCGGGACATAGAACGGGGCGACGTCCTCGATGTGCCTGAGGGCGGATTCGGGGTCGTTTTTCCGGTAGAGGGCGAAGGCCGGAGCGAGTTTCTCCGGGGAGGGAAAGCGGCGGGTGGTGAAGGCGAGAAACCGTTCCGCAATGACCGCCAGCGACAGTATGGAGAGCGCGAGGATGGGCCACATCATGAAACCACCCTGTTCAAGGATATGCATAGGTTGACTCCGTCAGTGAGTTTTAATGACAAACAATAAACTCACTGTCGATGTCGGCGGATGTGGGGATAGGCCGAGGTCGGCAGTGGAAAGCGGCGTGCCGCTTGGGGGCTGGCGCGGACGTCGACTGTACCCTACCCCAGCCAGGGGCGGTGTTCAAGGCCTGCTTCGCGAAAGGTCAGCTTTTTTTCTTGCGCAGGGCGTTGATCGCCTCGTTCAGGGAACTCAGGATCGTGTCGAATCTTTCCGGCTTCACGTCCACGAACCGTTCGGGTTCGGTGGAACAGAGGATGAGCACGGTCTGCAGCTCGCCGTCCATGTAAAAGGGCTTGGCATAATAGGAATGGATGCCGTGCGGGATGAACAGCGCCCAGTCAATGGGCTTGATGCTGTCCATGGTCTCGTCCACCACCAGGTGGTCGAGATTGAACCGGGCGATGTCTTCGGCGATGGTTCCCCGGTAGGAGAATTTCTCGCCCTGGGCCATGTTCGCCAGGGGCGCGCCCGTACCGTACACCTGGACCACGTTGTTCCTGGCGCAGATGCACGACAGCATGATGGCGTTGCACCGCTTGCTGATGTCGGGATGTTCCAGGGCCTGGCCCAGCATGGCGGACAGGTCGGGCGCGTTTTCGAATGCGGCCCGGACGTTCTCGCTCAGCTTTGTCTCGTCCTTCCTGTTGTCCGAGATCGGGGTCACGGACATGCGGACCAGTGCCGTCTGCTTCCAGGGAACCCAGCGCAACTCGGTTTCGGCCCTGAACGGTTCGCCCTGGGTGGTGCTGAATTCGAACACCCCGTTCCAGGGGTGGGTGGGCAGGTCGTTGAGAATGGCCCCGAGGTTGTCCACGGGGTGGAGCGAGATTTCGGAAAAATGGGGGAGTCGTCCGGTGGCGGCGTTGGGCAGGCCGAACAGGTGGCAGGCCGCGGCATTGGCCTGGCGCAGGCGCAGGGACTGGTGGTTGAACAGGATGATCGGGGTGGGGACGTGGTCGATGCGGTTCCGCGATGCCTCTTCGCTCCGTTGGATGTCGCGGATGACGTTCACGGTGTCCCCCACGTCCAGGAGGTAGCCGTAGTAGTAGCGCGGGTCCGACGAGTTCACCGCTCCGGTGAGCTTGAGCCACATGATGGAGTCGTTCGGGGTGTGCACGCGAAAGACCGTGGCCATGGTTTTTCCCTGGCTCACCGCGTCCAGGAACTTGTCCAGCAGGTGCGAGTCCTCGGGCAGGAGCATCTGTTTGCGGAAGGCCCGGTTCTTCAGGAAGAGGCGCGCGCTGTCGCCCAGGGGTTGCAGCGGATAGTCGTTGAGAAATTCGATGCGCGAGCGGGCAATCTCGATGCGCCACAGCAGGGCCGGAAAATCATCCAGGAAACTGCGGATATCCTCGATGGGAATGGAGGCACAGAGACGTGGCTCGTCAAGGGGGGTGTCGCTCATCATTAGAATCCTCTTACACTTACATTGATACTGCAATTGATTCTTATGGTCAACGGCATAGTCGCCGCCTCCGCCGGAAAGGAGCGGAACCGAGACGCTCGCACGCCAACGCCCTGCGCATCGCCCGCAATGGGGAGCCTCCATGGGTGGGGAGAAACAAAGGAGCGATTCCCAGAGAAAAATCCGGTTCCGCACGTTTGTCCAATCGGGATATTGGAGCGGCCAGCTTTTGCGCGCCGTATGGCTATCCCCATAATGCACTGCTGGTCGAGGCGGAAATGCCCACCCAATAGAACCCCCTCGGATTACGGCAAGGGGGTTCTTTCAGTGGAGCAAGAAATGAGATTTGAACCCGCAACCTGCTGATTACGAATCTGATACGTTGTCGGATTAACGTTGTTGTTCGACCGCCTCGTCCCGCCGTATGGAGAGCTGTGCGGCAGCAAAATTCAAAAGGGTTTACGGAGTATCTCCGTAAACCCTTGTTTTGTCTGGTCGGGATGAGAGGATTTGAACCTCCGATCTCTGCGTCCCGAACGCAATATTCCTCTTGTTTGATATGCTTTTCTCCTGTTTCTTTTAGTTTGCTGTAATTTGTTATAATTGACTTATTTTAATTTTTGTCTTTGCTCCTCTTTCTTGTTTTGTGTTGTTATTTGCTTCTTTTTGCGCTTTTAGGTAGCAATAGGGTATCAAAGGAGAGGCTATGGCAGGAAAGGTTGGAAGTAGAAAACGGGTTGACCCAAATCGCTGGCCTGGAGTTTACGGGTATACGAGTAGTACCCGGCGGGTCGATGGCAAGCCTGACGTTTGTTATTACATCACCTACAAAGTGGACGGAAAGAAGATTTGGGAAAAGGTCGGTTGGAAGGGTGAAGGGTACAACCCCCAAACGGCCGATGAGCTTCGCTCAGAACGAGTTAAAAAGGCTCGGCACGGAAAATCAGTCAAGACCCAAAAAGAAATTCGTCAGGAAGAGCGTAAGCGTAACAGAACGCTTGATGAGATAGCTGCAGCATATTTTGAGACACGAGATATTGAGAAGCAAAGCGTCAAGATAGACAAAGGGCGCTACGACAATCATGTGTCTCCGGTCTTGGGGAACATGAGTGTACGGAAGTTGACTGTCCTCGATGTGCAAAAGATTGAGGCCAGAATGAAGGGGCTTTCGCCCGCTTCAATATGGGGTGCACTTGAGATGCTGAGGAGGACGATTAATTTTGGCGTTCGCTCCAGTCTTTGCATGCCTCTTCCCTTCAAAATCAAGATGCCCAGACGTGACAATGAGGTCGTTGAGTATCTCAAGCCAAAACAGCTTGAGCGACTTCTGAAAGTCCTTGATGAGTGGCCCTCTAAGGATGTGGTCAGAATGATTCGCCTGGCGATGCTGACGGGGATGCGCCGCGGAGAAATTTATAAGCTTCGTGACGAGGATTTGCATTTTGAGCAGTCCTTGATTGTCTTGAAAAAGCCCAAGGGGGGGCAAACCGTTTCCATCCCTATGAGTAGCCCTGTTGCCGCGTTGCTTGAAAAGCAGCTTGAGTGGCGTGATCTGACGGCTTCTGGATCGTCGTTCGTTTTCCCCGGTCGAGGCGGTGGGCAACGGGTCAACAGCAGTGCTGTGAATCGGATTAAAGCTGAAGCCAATCTGCCTAAGGAGTTCCGTATATTTCACGGATTGCGGCACCATTACGCTGTCACCCTTGCCAATTCCGGTGAGTTTTCCCTAGACATGATTGGGGAGCTGTTGACCCATAAAGACAGGGACATGACCAAGAGGTATGGTCAGTTTTTGCCGGATACTAAAAAGAAAGCTAGTGAGCGGGCGGCATCGCTCCTAATGAAGAGTTGATTAAAAATATGGCTAATGCTTGAAGAGGAGAATGAGATGCAAAGATGTTGTTCTTTGGAGCTGACTAATAATACTATTAGACAGGTCGATTTGACGAAGAGTCTTTGGAATCCTTTGTGGGTGTCTATACTATTGTCTATAGTTGCTGCACAAATAACAATGATACCTATGTTTGTAGATGTTTTTTTGGATAGAATTGGTCCCGAATCCTTTTTGTGGACTCCTATTATTCCAATTCTGTATTTTGTGACAGCACAGAGTGTGGTCAGTCAGTTCATGTATGGCACTAAACACAGATTGATTTGTGCCAGTTTCTATAAATTGATGGATGGTAAAAATCTTTCCAACCCTCGCGGGACAGTTCATCTGGGCTATGCTCTTTTGAAATGGTTCAGTGGTAAACTTGGTAGGTGCACGCAATTAGAGTCTGCTCAGGAGCTATGCTACGTGGCTATGGCCTATCTGATTAATATAGGAATGGTAAGAGACCAGGGGCGGGGGCGTTGGCTCCGAGGAGCTGTTCAGGAATTGAATGCGTTTGTAAGAAATCCAAATTTCTATCGAGCAGATTTAGTCTTCCCGCCCCATTACGATACCTACAAAAGGTTTAGTCGAGAGTGCGCAGAAGAAGGGGGAGGATTGTTTAGAACCAGGGAGCAGGTCGAGTTTGAGTCTTGGACATAATTTGTCCAGATAAAGCCACTAAAGCCGATTTAAAGAGGCGACTAGTTTAAACTAGTCGCCTCTTTGCATTGCTGTGAACTTTGCAAATAATAAATATTTAGGATGGTTAATTGTGATTTCAGGGTGGTGGAAAAGAATCAAAAAAGTGCTGTGCAAATAGCTTCTGTCTGTCCCGATAGCGTCAAAGCCCATGAGGGCAAAAGCAAAAGGAGACAGCAATGGAAAAGCAAAACCTGAACACGCAAGAAGCATCCGACTACTTGCGAACCCTTGGAATCGAGTTCGCTCCTCAGACCTTGGAAAAATGGAGATGTCGTGGAGGTGGGCCTGCATTCAAGAAAATTTCCATGCGGGTATATTATGAGCGCTCCGTTTTGGATGAGTTCGCCAAAGGGAGGACTGTCTTAAGAGAGACTATGGTGTAGCCATGAGTAAACGCGAAAAGGAAGCCCAACCATTTAAGGCTGGGCAGCGGTTTAATCCGTATGGACATTTCAGGGGGATTTACATCCCTGATTGTGTGGCAAAAACGAAACTGCTTACCCCTGTTGAGAAACTTGTGTGGGGACGATTGTGCAAACATGCTGGCGAAGATGGAAATTGCTATCCATCTTTCACAAGAATTTCAGAAGCATTGGGAATATCCAGAAGTGGGGCTATTAAAAGTGTGGCTTCTCTTGTTTTTAAAAGGTTTTTAGAAAAAAGTACCAATGAAGGTGCTCTACCTAATGGGAGACATCACAGGACAAATCGTTATGTTTTCTTGTGGCATGAGTGCCTAAATGACGGTTTAAAAGCTACTAGTCTACACAGTACATCAGAGATAAAAAAACAGTCAGCATCCAGTATAGTTAGTGAACCAGGGCCGGTCTACCCTGTAGACCAATGTGGTCCACAGAGTAGACCCAAAGAGATTCTTGAAAAGGGCCTGAAAAAAAACACCACTACACCTAGCGCGGGAGGATCGCCTTCCATCGTGGTGGGTGGTGGTTTTGATTTTGCTTTGTCGAATGAAGAGGTTCGATACATAGAATTGAAGGTTGATTATGTGAAATCTCATGGGCGACTTCGCAAGGAAAACTCACTGCCTTTGGAAAACTATCTTAGACTTGAAGCTTCTAAAGGGAAGCTGGATATGTCTGATTTTGAGCGGCTTAAAGAATGGAAGTCCAAGCAGATTAAGTCGTTGACAGCCAAGGGGCCTCTCATTGTGCAGGATTTTGAGACCCGACATGCAGATCTTGAAGCCATAAACCTAGAGGTCCGAAATTGGTGGAACTCCCTTGGTCCTACCCACCCTGCAAAAAATGACAAAAGAACCAATCTTTATGGAGCAGACCCCGATGGGTTGCATTGGATTAGATGTCAGTTTCAAAAGTATTCGACCAAAGAGGGACCGGATAGTGCTGAATAGAATCATTAATTTATTATTTTTGCTGGCCGTCTTTGTCGGCATAGTGCCGCACTGGTTCATTGATTTTAAAGCTATTCACCCCAAGTGTTCTGCGATTCACGCCTTGCTCCTCCTTGTTACTAGTGCCGTCTGTTTGGCCCTGAACCATCTTGTCGGTCTTCAGAGGCAACCAGACAAGCAGAGGGAGGTTGACCATGAAGCGGACTCTTAGGCTGACGATCTTCTCCTTGGCTCTTTTGAATACGTCTGTGGCTTTCGCCTCCGGCATGGCCGTGTCCGATGCCCTGTCGCATATCTACGAGTCCAAACAGCTGGAAAACATAGTTCAGCAGCTTGAGACCGGCCTCAAACAGCTTGAGCTGGTCCAGCAGTACACGGACACGATCCAGACCACCTACGACAAGGCCCACACCAACTACAAACGGGCAAAGGGCGTTTACGACGATCTTATGGCCGTCAAAGAGTTTTATGAGTCCACAAAAAACACGTGGATGGGGCGGTATGAACAGTACAAAGGGCTTTATGACTCGATTGCAAATCCGGACTTGGAGGATTTTCAAGACCTTCTGGATGGTGCCTTTGTTGACCCCCGAAATATCGACCCAATGGAATGGAAAAAGCTCATTGATCGGCAATTCGACATGCGCCAGCTCGCGCTTAAAGACCTTTTGGATAAGACCGAAAAAACCACCCAGGACATGGGTGGGCGTATCGAAAAGGCTCAAAATTTAGCCAGGGACATCGACGAGACCGGCAGCGAGAAAGACGCCATGGACCTGAACAACCGGCTCCTGTTCGAAATCCTCTCGGTGCTCCAAGAAATGATGGCCATGGACTCTCGCTATCAGCAAACCATGGCCTCACTGGAATACGAGGGCGTGACCGAGGGTTCAATCAAGGCGCGTCAGGAAAAGCTCAAAGAGCTCGAAAGCAACTATGAGAAGTTTCGGTATGAGGTCCAAGTTATCAACTCCTACGGAGTAGACGTAAACTCTGACTCGGCCCTGGACGCAATGGACAAAGTTATCAACCAAGGACTTTAGGCATAAACATGAGATGCTTATTGCTTCTTCTGGTGCTTTTTTGCGCCTTTGGCTGTGGTCAAGACGATGTAAAAGACCGAATCCCCTCCCCTAAAATCGTGGAAGGGACCAGCAATCTTAAAACGACCCCTGATGATCCGTTCCCCAAATACGAATCTGGTTCCAAGGCTTTTAATCCTGACAAGAATGAACGCTTTGAAAAAAAAGCTCTTGATAAGATTGGTGTTGATGTAAATACGGATTCGCCTCTTGAAGCAATGGAAAAAGCCATGAAGAATATGGAGTAACGAAATGACAATCTCTGCAAATATATATTACAGCACATGTATGAGTCTGAGTCGTTTTTATTTATCAATGTATAGCGATCTAATGGATAGCTTTTCTATTTTCCTGCGTTCAGCTTTCGCGCTTTACATAGTGTATGTCGGATATCAGTTCACGATGAATAAGAAGGAAGGAAAAGACTCACAAGACATATTTATAACAAGTATTCTAGTCTCTGCCGTCTATGTCTTTGCTTTTGAAACAAGTGGTTATTACAACTATGTGATAAAACCAGCTTTTGGCTTATTGGAAGATATTTTGACATTCATTTTAAGCAAGGTCCAGGAAGCAAGTAGCTACCTGGGAAAACCTGCCGAGACTGATTATTTCAGTGACGTTACCAATATAACGCAACTTTTTACAGCCCTTGATATGATGTTTCTGGAATTCATGAAGACATGCAAAGGCTTGCTCCCATCCGGTTGGAAAATGTTTAACCCTCTTCTCCTTGTAGATGTTTTTGCAATCCTAATGTTAATTTTGGCATACGGTGCAATGTATTGCTGTTTCGTATTCATGTTTATTATGAGCTACTTCCTCATGTGGCTTCTTTTTTATGTGGGCGGTATCGTCTTAATTCTTGGCTGTTTCAAAGAGACAAGAGGTATTTTCTTTAGTTGGGCAAAGATGCTCTTTAACTATGCACTTGTTGCTATATTTACAGCCCTCGTTGTCGCAGTTTGCTACGCAGGAATAAGCCAATCTGTTTACAAAATGACCACATACGATACGACAATGCTCAATTTCACGGCAGACTTTCTCGGTCTTTTTGTGTGGTGCTTCATTTGCTTTGCAATCACGCTTAAGACTCCTGATCTGGCTGCTGGCCTCACGAACGCCATGGCCGGTAGCACCTCCGGGATCGCTGGCGCATTGTCCATGGGCGGCGGCAAAGCAGCGGCAATGTCTGCCGGATTGGGAACAATGCACGGCAAAGGAATTGGTGCGCTTGCCACCAAAGCCGGGCAAATGACCGGGGTTGTCCCTCATGGCAGGAGCGCAACCCAACGTCTGAAAGACAGACTCGGCATCAAGAACTGATTTAATCATGGGCCATGGGGGAGTCTCCCCCCATGGCCCTTTACCTTCAAGGGGAACACAATGACGAGAAGGGATAGAGCCAAATGCAAGGCATACGCGATTTGGTACCGCCTGGAATTCAATGAATGGAGAGAGGATTTCATTAACCGCCTTTCTCGGCAGGGGCGTTGGCCTTCACCAAAGTACGCAACAGAGTTTCAGGCCCTGAGGAGAGCCGGACTCTACTATCTGGAAAGGTTGATAGAATACACCCTGATGAGGACGGGCTAGGCCTTATGCGTTCGGCTCCCGCCTCCCTTGCTTTCCGAACCGGAAGCCGGTTCCGTTCTCCCTTCGGTCGAGGGCCTGGGGACACCCCTTGGGACCCCTCCGAAGAAAAGCCCGCTGCAAGCGTACAGTGACCGAAGGGAACGGAGGTGGCCAAGTTGGGCAAGCGTGTGCCTGGGGCCGTGCAGCGAAGCGAAACGCGGGAGTCTACCGGCTTCCCCCCCAGCCCATAAGAGGCTTCGCCTCGTCCTCTCCCTGGAATTGCCTTCGCCTTTTCCCCTCCCTTCAAAAATCAGGGGATACAAGGAAACTAGCGGGCGATACACGCCAATTCCACCGCGATACAAGGCAGAGGGTACGCGATACACGCTAAATCGGGCGCGATACAACCGGAATCGGCCACGATACAAAACCATTGGAACCATCAAATTTAGTCAATTTTTGAATAAAATATACATTAATTCAGATAGTTAAATACAATCAGGGTCGTAACAAGGGTTTTTAGGCGGCAGAAATTGCTTGGGTGAAATGGATGGATTTGTTGATGGCAGGATACGCACTTTGTCGGACAAAGCGCTATTGGCTGCCGCCAATCCTGCCTTTTCAGCCGAAAAGGGAGGGGTAGCCCCCTCGCTGGCCATGGCCAGCTTCACCCGAAGCGCCTTCCCTAAAGGGGCCCGGCGAGGAGAACATATGAAGACCAACAAGATCAGTGTTCGATTGGACAGCGAGCAATCTGCGCTTCTGGAATCCGAAAGGAAGAGGCTCAATCTTCGAGGCCATTCCGGGGTGGTCCGGTTGGCGCTGGAAGAATTGGCGCACAGTGATCAGCCGCAATTGAAGCGAGAGATGGCCGAGGAGTTTCAGGCTTGGCGCAAAGAGCTGCATGGCGTCGGGACAAACCTGAACCAGATCGCTTTTCGCCTGAACGCCGGGCATCCGCTTTCCTCGCATCAGATTGAAGATGTACTTGGCGATTTGCAGCGCATGCTCAAGCGCCTTTCGATCAAAGTGAAGGAGGCCCGCCGTGAGTTCAGGGTTTAAGCCGGAAGACGATGAATACGGTTCTGGCCGTGCCAGGCGCGGCAAGGCTGGCTCCTTGCGGCCTGCCTATCGTGGAGGCACCAGTTCCAGCAAAACGTCCACCCCGCCCCCGCAAGCGATTGTGAAAGTAGCGGGATGGGCACCAACACCGGCATCCGTTAAACGCATGTTGGATTACGTTGCCCGCGTGGAGGATAAAGAAGAACGGGAATTGGTGGCACTCGAAACTGAAGACGGCGTTTTGCGTAAAGGCCGGGATGAAGTTGATGAAATCATCGAGGAGTGGAAACCGGATTTCGAGCGAAAGTCCAAAGGACGCTCAAACCAGACCCGGCACGCTGTCCACCTGGTTTTGTCGGCCAAGGCCGAGCTGAGCGCCCGAAATGTGGCGCGGACGGTGGCAGCCGCCCGGCGGGTGCTTGAGAAGCATGTGGGCGAAGCCGGATACCCTTACGCCCTGGGCGTCCATCAGGACGGCAAGAATCCCCATGTGCATGCCGTCATCAAGACGGTAAGCCGCGAGAAAGACGTTCCCAAGCTCAGGCTCACCCCTGCTCGTTTGCTCGAAATGAGGAAGAGCCTGGCCGAGGAATTGACCAGGGAGGGGCTGGAACACGTTGCGTCACGTATGCCACGCCGTGAGAAGACAAGACGGGCGAACATGAAGGGAGAGGCACCCAACACTTTGCAGAAGGTCGAGGCCGTGCTGAAGAAGTTGAGAAAGGAGCAGCGGCAATTTGAACGGGCCTTGGGCAGAAAGGAGCCGAAGGTCAACACGATCCAATTCCGTCAGCAGCAGGGGAAAGCCCTGGATACTTTGCGGGCACAGGCCAAGGACGATACCGCCCTTACCGGAAAGGATCGGCAGGAGGCTTTCAACCTGATCAGGGGCTTCCGGCGGGAGATCGAGAAAAAGGGAGTGAACCCGGAATTCGAGATGAAGGCCACGGTAAATCATTTTCAGAGCCGCATAGCTGATTGGAAAAAGGAGCTGGGAAAAGACATGGCAATAGCTCACACAGTTGGCAGGAAGCCCTCCTTAAAGGCACTCAAAAAGGGCGAGGCGTTGCAGCGCGATATTCACCAGTTCATTGGTTCTGATCTGCGGCAACAAGACATCCCTGTCGAAACCAAGAAGGCGATCTATGCCCAGCTGCGTAAGGAGTTCCTGGAAATAAAGAAGACCAACGAACGCTGGATGGGCCGGGAACGATAATTTGATAGTTGGAGGGGATCGAGCTATTCTCGATCCGCTATGGTTTGCTCCCAATGTGGATGGTAAACCGTTTCATTGGTAGGGCCGGGGAGTGGTTCCCCGGCTCTTTATTTTGGGTAACGGGGAAGCCATCCTAAATGGCTTGCCGGTAAAACCTCCCGGTATGAGCTAGGGGCGTGTGGATAGGAGTTAGAAAAACAAAGTATTACAGTAAGTTCAGTATTTGTAAACGGAGCAAGAGCAACACATTGAGGTAGTCGGCTGATCGGGTGCGCCTTGGGAGGCTAACCCCAACGGGGAAGCCATCCTAAATGATCAGGGACGGAAACCTAAATGATCGGGGACGGAATCATAAACGGATGGGGAAGCCATCCAAAATGGATTGCCGTAACACTCGGTCATGTTTAGACGCGGTCCATATCTGTAAGCCCATTGGGGTTGAACTTATCAAGCTACAACTTTCAATATGCCTTTCTCGACAGCAGTATTTAATAGCTCGCTCGGTCCCCGATCTTTAGTACCTAAAATGGCGACACGATATTTAGCCCGGGTAACAGCAACATAAAGTCTGTTGTGATAAGCATATTTCAAAAAAGCACGACTTTCGATGGTGTGTTGATCTTTCGTGGGCGGCACTCTGCCTTTATCCACTCCGACGAGTATAACCGCAGCAAACTCTAAGCCGCCAACGTAGTCGGGTTTGGATAATAAGTGTGCCCCTGATTTGCTCGCCCTTTCTTTAAGTTCGATATCGCCACGATTTTTAAGTAGAAACAATGGTTTGTTGTGTTTCGTAGCGTATTTTTCGATTTGATTGAAAAGGCTATCATCAAAAGCAACGATTAATACTTCACTCTTCGTAACATCGAGATCCTTGCTAATCTTTGCCGCCAATTCAAATGATTTTTGGACCAATTCTTCATCAGTATCAGTTTCGTAATAAAGTGGATCAGCACATAGTTTTTCTTCTTGTGCAGTAAAAGTGCTTGAAGAAATCTCAAGTGGGTTATCGAAATTGGTGAAAAGGCTAGCTCCTGAAGACATAACAGCGAAAGCTAGTTCGACAATTTCAGAAGAGCATCTAAAAATTGAAGTTATGGATGTCTTTGTAGCATCCACGACGTTGTTAGACGTTAGGGCCGTAACAAAAAAATTATCGTGCCAACCATGGTCCCCAATAGCTTGAGACTTGTCGATAGTGAAGGCAATGGGATATTCTTTTTGGCTTTTTGACAAATAGTGGAACATGGACAGTTCGTTCATGTTGAATAGATGCGTTTCATCAATAAATATACTGTCATAGCCTTCTTGAAGTCTGCGCCTTCTCCATAAAGGAGTGTTGAGTTGAGCAGAAGCAGAGAGGATTATGTCGTCTGTGTCGAATTGCGAAGCTAATTGAAGCTGTCTTTGATATTCAAGATAGACTAGGAAAACGAAAGAGCGATCAGGATCAGTTTTCACAGGGAGTCCATATTCAAACCGTTCCAAAGCCGTGTATTTACTCTTGTCTTCTTCAGCTCTACCTTTGATCAAAATACTGATTTCGTGTTGCAGTAGATCAGAAATTATATCTCTATCTTCTGTGATAATGTATTGATAAAATTCATTTGAAAGAAAATGCTTGTAACTATTGAGTTCTTTGTCGATGACGCTATCCAAAGACTCTCTTATGTAAAGAGATTGTATCCCTTTTGATGTCATTGCATCATTGTCAAGAAACTCAGTTTCAGTGATTGACATTGTTAAAAGTTCACCGCACAATCCTTGCAGTGTTGTAATGTGCACTGATTGTATAGAGTGTTCCCTTTTTAGAGATATGAATGGTAGTTGGATTATATTGGCAGTAAGTATTTCTTCTATATTTTTTTTGGTGGATTCACTGTGGGCGATAATTACACTGTGATGTTCATTTCCTAATTTGTGTGCAGTAACTAATTCGTGTATACATTTGAGAATTAGGCATAAAGTTTTTCCTGTCCCCGCAGGCCCTTCAAGCCGATGTGGAGACTTCATTTTAGATAGAACGAATTTTTTTTGCGTTTCTGTCAGAGCAATAAGCCAGCTCTCATAGCCTTGATAAGGCGATAGGTGGGAGCCCTGGTATCCAATGCTCGTGTGCTTAAAGCTATCAAGATCCTCTTGGGGGGATCGGCGTGGATTGACTGATTCGGCGGCTTGAATAGAGTCCGCATATCCAATTGCTTTTCTAAAATTGGTTATTGGGGCATCAACTTTTTGGCCTAAATCATCTTGTTTGCCGCAGTGCGTAACAAAGAGGTGCTCCCCGGGGCGTTTGGTTGCTCGTTTTGAGTCGGGTTCAAGGTCGATGATGATTCTAAAGTGAGTCATCTGGCTAATTGGAAATGGGAAAAGAGCCACCCTAGAATCATTAATATATCTTTCATGGCTGCCAAAGCTGATTTTGTTCCACTTTTTCAGCCCAAATCTTAGGATTTTTTGGAATATCCTTAAGACCTCATTGGGGCTGAACTTGTTGAATAGCTTGCAGTTTTCATTGTCAATAACTATGTAATTTCGAAGCGTAGTTCCTCTCCCAATTATGGCCACTCCATCCTTGTTTTTTTGGCATTTCAGCCTGTTGTCGAAGTCGTAATCCTGAGTTTCGTCGTTAATAAATTGCGCTAAAGCACTTCCTTGTGAGAACTCAGCTGTTTGCGTGTAGCGGCTGGATGCAATAATATCAGAAGCTGTTTGATCGATAATTATATATTTCATTGCGTCGTCCTACTCGCTAAATTTTGTCAGCATGTGTTGGATGTATTGATCGTTGATGTCTTCAACTCCAATCCGTGAGAATAATAGTGCGAATGTCTGCATCACATGTTCAATTGTAGGCGAAACTAACTTGCCAATTGGGTAAGCCATGTCCCAATTTTCAGAAAATTGAATGTGATGCTCAATGCCCATGGCTTTCGCTTCGTCTTGTGTTAATCCTTGAGCTACAAGTTTCATTAACTTATCGGGGATCATTCTAACCTCTCTTAATAGAAGTACATATCCTGTACTATCGCCTGTAGCTTCAGTTTTTTCTAAGAAATAATATCCTTGCAGATTATGGTTAAAAAGTCTTTTTAAAACATCCTTAATCTGTGGAGTTGCTATTTCAGTGAGAGTTGTCGTGGCTGATGGAGAATCGAAGTCGTAGTTAGTAATGGTTTTAATTGTCTGGATTTGAGCTTTGAGCTTGTTCAACTGCTTTAAATCTTTACTTTTTGTGAGTGTCTGGCTCAATTTTTCGCAAACAGAGCTTAGCCCCTCTGTTTCGACAACTGAGTAGCTCATGTTCAATTCCGAACATATTGATCTCGTCGTGTTTATTGCATTTTTTGTAGCGCTGTCCAAGATTATCCGCGCACCATCGACCCTAAGCCACTCGTCAAGTGGTACGATGGGTACGTAATTGTATGCATGTACCTTGTCCTGTGCTATATCGCACCGGGCCGTAACGACAAATCCAAACACATCTGTTGTTGGATATTCTTCACCTACGGCGCAACTAAATATTAACCCCTGGCATATTTCACCATGCCTGGGGTTGTCTATTTTGATTTGTTTGTATGCTTTTATTTCTTTCACGGTAACCGTAGGGGGTGAGAGTGTAGATCACCTTTCTACGCCAGCCAGTCTTGATGCAAGGCGCTTAGCTCTGAGGTGAGTGTTCATTTTACCATTTGCAGATTCCTATGCCCTGTAATCTCCGCAATTTCAAGAATATCTAATTGGTTTGTTCAAACAATCGCGATGTGGCCTCGTGGCGAAGGTCGTGAAAAGTAAAATTCTCAATGCCTGCCTCTGCTCTGTCACGGCGCATGGCTATTGTGATTGCGTTTTCACTCATGCCGAAGACAGAACCATTTAGCCTTCTTGGGATACCTTTGATTGTGGCTATGGCAGTAGGGGAGAACGCTATAGCCCGTTCAGTCATATTCTTGGTTTCAGCCAGGTAGGCCGTTTTTTCTTTTAGATTGAGGTTAGCCCAGGTGAGGTTGGCTATCTCCGCGCGGCGCATGGCTGTTTCGATGGCGAATTGGACCACAGGCCGGAATCTTTCGCCGCATGCTTCCAGAAGGCGTTCCTCTTCGCTTTTCTTTTCCTTGCCCTGCGCTGGTTGGAGTCGTCTTGTGCGCCCTCCATTCAATTTGGGCTTCCTGGCTCGTTTCACAGGGTTGCTCAGACTCGCCATGCCCCAATCCGTTGCCGCTACTTCGAAGAGGCGGGAGAGGATGGCCAGGTCAAGACGTATGGTGTTGGGTTTTACGCCTTCGTCTTCGGGCTCCTTGATGGACTCTGCAATATGCTTGCTACGGATGGAGGCCATGAAGAGGGTGGTGATCTCGCGCTGCTGAATGGCTTTGGCCCGGCGCGTCTCATTGGTGACCATTTTTAAATTGTGGATGTACTCCTAAATGAATCGTTCCAAGGCTTCGTAGAGCGTCGTGCTTTCGGCTTCTTTCCGAGAGACGAAAACGCCGCGATCCATTTCGTTTTTAATGTCTCGCGCCCATTGCTCAGCGTCGATCTTCCGTTCAAAGGTTTGCTTTGCGACGGGTGCCCCTTTCTACGGATCTTAGCCTGCCATTGAAGTTTCCCGCGTTTCTGAATTGTAGCCATCGGAGTCGTGTCTGGTTGTAGTGTGTTTATGCCAATATCTAGCAACTTTGTATATTGTCGGGCAAGTGTAACTTCTTGTATATGGTGGTAAATTGAGCTGAGGAGGAGTTTATGCCTTGCTGCATGTGTGAAGAGTACGGATGGGAAGACCCGCAGGCAGTGGTTTTTAGGGATCTCGAAAGTGTAAAAGATTACTGCCTATTCCATGCACCAGTTGAGCGTAAAGGAGTTACGGTTCGAGAGTTTAATGAGCGCGTAGCGGACCGCATACAAGCAATTGTTGATTTCGATGATGAAGATGTTCTATGCGATTTTAGTGGAGCTGTATTCCCTGGAAATATTTGTTTTATGTCTGAGTGTAATATCCCATGGGTTTCTTTTAAAAATGCACATTTTTTGGGTACTGTCAGTGTGTATGGGTGTTCATTTGAAAGTGATGTTGATTTTTCAGATGCATTGTTTCTTGAAGAGGTTGATTTCCAAGAATCCACGTTCAACGGGACAGTTGATTTTGCTGGTGCGAAGTTTTTTAATAATGCTTTCTTTGAGGGAGCAACAATGCATGGTTATGCAGACTTTATGAACTCATCGTTCCTCGGCGATGTTGATTTCTATGATACGACATTTAGAGACGGCGTGGCATTTTGTCATGTGGAGTTCGGAGGGAAGGTGGTTTTCTGGAATACCTTGTTTTCCAATGAAGTAAAGTTTATGAAGACAAAATTTTCGGTACAGGGTGCGGTTTTTCAAACAATACAGTTTGAAGGCTCTGTTGAATTTACTAATATTAGTACAATTAATAAAACAATTTTGAGTTTCATTAATTGTAAAATATCACATTCTGAAATACTTATTCAGGATTGTGATCCAAGGTGTTGTGATTTTACAATGCAACGAGATCTTAGAAATATCCATTTTATAAATTCTCCATGGGACATAATGGGACGAGTCAAGGCATCTGCTGAAGAGCAGGAAGGAAATCTTCAGCTAGTCCGTGATTTCTATCAAAGGATGAAAGCAAAGTACAAAACTGAGAACAACGAGTACGAGGCTTCGAAATGGCATGTGGCTGAGAAAGAATCGCAGCTGAAGTTGCTAGGCCGAAAAGATGGCTCAAGGTTTCTTCGGGATGTCCTCTGGTTGTATAAATATTCAAGCGGATTTGGAGAAGATCCTCGTCAGGCATTTTGGGTGTTGTTGATGCTTTTGGTGTTGCCGTTGTTGTTCTTGGTTTGCATTGAATTATCGAACAATTTTGTATGGTGGGGTTTTGACCATTCGAGGATAGACGCTGTTTTTACGGAATGGCTCAAGTTCATACCCTTGACCCGAGCCGCTGACAAAAATGAGCTTGGTCTGCTGTATGCGTTCATGGTGTTTTGGCAGCTCCTAATAACCATTCAGACGGCATTATTCGTCTTCGCCTTGCGAAACAACTTTCGCCGTTAATGTCCCAAATTTGTCCCAAAAACTTTATCAGACAATAAAAAAGGGTCTAGCAAGCTGCTAAGCCATTGATTTCATTGGAGACGGGAATGAGATTTGAACTCACGATCTACTGATTGCTAATCAGGTGCGCTGTCAGCTACTAATCGCTGTTCAGCTACCGATGTCTCACTGTGTGGGTAGCAGTGGGGTAACAAAACAAATAAGGGTTTACGGAGTATTTCCGTAAACCCTTGATTTTTCTGGTCGGGATGAGAGGATTTGAACCTCCGATCTCTGCGTCCCGAACGCAGCGCTCTACCAGACTGAGCCACATCCCGATGCGTGAGAAGGGGTGTTTAGCGCAGGGGTGAACAAAAGGCAAGGCAAAAATTCAACTTGGGGTGAAGGTTGTTGACCCAATGGGTAAAGCTCCTTAAAGTCGGAGATTGAATGACAAAATAATACCATGCCGAGACCGGCCTGATTAGGCTCCCAGGATGTTGACGCCGGTTGGCGGATGGGGGATCGTTCTGGCGGCGGGGCGTTGGGATTTCAGTGTTTCCTCAAGGAGATGTATACGTGATCAAAGTTCTCGTCGTGGATGACTCCGCCTTCATGCGGAAGGCCATCAGCACGATGCTCGACAAGGACCCCGGCATCACCGTGGTCGGCACGGCCAAGAACGGCCAGGAAGGCCTGGACATGGTCCGCGAACTCGACCCCGACGTCGTGACCATGGATATCGAGATGCCCAGGATGGACGGGCTGACCGCCCTGCGGCACATCATGATGGAGTCGCCCCGCCCCGTGCTCATGGTCAGCTCCCTGACCACCGAGGGCGCGGAGTCGACCCTCAAGGCCATGGAACTGGGCGCCGTGGATTTCATTCCCAAGCAGCTTTCCAAGGTCTCCCTGGACATCATCAAGATCGAGCAGGACCTCATCGAAAAGGTCAAGACCGTGGCCGCGCGCAAGATGCGCCACGTCATCGCCCGGCCCGCGCCGGTGCGCAAGGCGGTTCGTCCCGTGGCGGTGCCGGCCCGGGCGACGAGCAGGCCCGTGCGCGACGTGGTCGCCATCGGCGTGTCCACCGGCGGCCCGCCCGTGGTCCAGAAGATACTGTCCTCGCTGCCCGAGAATTTTCCTGCGGGCATCGTCATCGCCCAGCACATGCCCGCGGCCTTCACCGGTCCCTTTGCCCAGCGGCTCGACAGCGTCAGCCGGATCAAGGTCAAGGAGGCCGAGACCGGCGACGTGCTCAAGCCCGGCTACGCCTTCGTGGCCCCCGGCGGCAGGCACATCGTCCTCGACCAGAAGGTCAGCCGCATCGACATCGTGGTCACCGACGAGCCCAAGGAAGCCCTCTACAAGCCGTCCGCCAACGTGCTCATCGGCTCCGTGGCCCAGGCCGTGGGCCGGCGCGGGCTGGGCGTGATCCTGACCGGCATGGGCAACGACGGCTGCGAGGGCATCCGCGCGCTCAAGGAGAAGGGCGGCCGCGCACTGGCCCAGAGCGACTCCACCTGCGTGGTCTACGGCATGCCCAAGGCCATCGTGGAAGACAACCTGGCGGACGAGATCGTCGATCTCGACGACATGGCCGAGTCCATCATTGCGAACCTGTACAAATAAAGCGACCCACGAGAATGGGGAGGTCTGACGACATGGCGGATTGCACGGATTACCTGGCCCTGCTGAGCAGCGACAATAAAGAGATCGTCCGGGAGAGCGCGTTCAAGGCGGGCGAGGACAACTGCGTGGAAGCCGTTCCCAAGCTGGCGGAACTGCTCAAGACCAACCACCTGGGCATCCAGGAGGCGGTGGACAGCTCCCTGCGCAAGATCGGCGGCCGCGAGACCGTGGAGGCGGTCATCCCCCTGCTTCGCTCCGACGAGGCCCCGGTGCGCAATCTGGCCATGGACATCCTGCGCGAGGTGGGCAACCAGGACATGCCGTCGCTCATCGAGCTGACCCAGGACGAGGACCCCGACATCCGAATTTTCGTTTCCGACATCCTTGGGTCCACCGGAAACATGCTGGCGGTCCAGCCCCTGTGCGAAGCGCTGCTCAAGGACCCGGAGGTCAACGTCCGCTACCAGGCGGCCGTGAGTCTCGGCGAGCTGGGGCTGGAAGAGGCCACTCCCTGCCTGAACAAGGCCATCAACGACGAGGAGTGGGTCCAGTATTCCGTGATCGAGGCGCTGACCAAGATCGGCCACGCCAGCTCGGTGAACGCCCTGGTCAAGGCGCTCGACGGGGCGTCCGACCTGGTCGCCTCCATGATCATCGACTCCCTGGGCGAGATGGGCAACGTCAAGGCCGTGACCATGTTGCTCAAGCGCATGCCCGACGCGCCCACGGCCCTGCGCAACAAGATCGTCAAGGCCGTGGTCAAGATCATCGGCGGGAAGTCCCTGACCCTGCTTTCGGACGAGGAGCGCGAGCGGTTCAGGCAGTACCTGCTGGTGGCCCTCCAGGACGAGGACGAGGAGATTCAGGACGCGGCCATCCAGGGGCTGGCCTACGTGGGCGGCGAAGAGGCGTCCAGGGGCATCCTGCGCATCGCCGCCGCCCTGGACCCGGACCGCGACCAGGACCGGCTGGCGCTGATCATCGGCTTCCTGTCCCAGATCGGGCTGACCGAGGCCCTCAAGGGCGGGCTGCTCGGCGAGGATCAGGAGCAGGCGCGCGTGGCCGTCCAGGTCCTGGCGCAGATCGCGCCCGACGAGTGTACCCTGGAGGACTGTGTCTGCCAGGTGCTCATGGAGGCCTTCTGGAAGGCGGCCCTGCCGGTGCAGCGCCAGATCGTCGGCGTGGTGGCGTCCAAGAGCGACGAGCAGTCCAAGGACTTTTTCATCCGCGTGCTCAACGAGCACGAGGACGGGACCGTGCTCAAGAGCGCGGTCTATCTGCTGGGCGAGAAGCTCCGGCTGGCCGAGGTGGTGGACCGCATCTTCCCGCTCCTCGACCATCAGTACGACGACGTCAAGGAGGCCGCTCTCGAGGCCTGCATCGCCATCGGCGGCGACGGGGTCCAAGCCCGGTTCCAGGAGATGTTCACAAGCGAAGAGCCGGTCCACCGGCTGATGGCCACCTACGCCCTGGGCAAGCTCGGCCCCATGGAGAACCTGGAGATCCTCCGCCAGGCGGTGGAGGATGTGGTCCCGGACATCCGCAAGGTGGCCGTGGAGGCCCTGGCCGCCTCGGGCGGCGACGATTCGGTCTGGCGGCCGCTGGTCCTGCACCGGCTCTCCGACGAGAGCAAGGATGTGCGCCTGACGGTCATCGAGATCATGGGCCACCACTACGACCAGGAAATGGTCCCGCACCTGCTGGACGCCCTCGACGACGAGGATGACTGGGTCAAGATCAGGGCCATGGACGCCCTCGGCGAGCATTCCACCGCCGAGGCCGCGCCCCGGATGGTCGAGATGCTCGGCAACACCAACCGTTTTGTGGTCATGAAGGCCATCGAGGCCCTGGGCAACATCGGCGGGAGCGCGGCGTTCGCGGCCCTGCTGGAAGTGACCAACAGCGACGAGTACGAACTGGTCAGCGCGGCCGAAGAGGCCATTTCCAAAATTCAGGAAATGTAGGAGCTTCCGCAACCGATGTCCTCATTGTTCTCAAAGACCATCACCCTCGGGAGGGAGCTCCGGATCACGGATCAGGAGTTCACCAACCTGCGGGATTTCATCTATGCCGAGTGCGGCATCTACATTGCGGACAACCGCAAGTATTTACTGGAGAATCGCCTCGGTAACCGGATCAAGAAGCTGAATCTCAAGAATTTCGACGAGTATTACAACCTGCTCCGGTTCGACCCGGCCAAGGGCGCGGAGATGAAGAAGCTGTTCGAGGTCATCACCACCAACGAGACCAGCTTCTATCGCAACCCGCCGCAGCTCAAGGTCTTTCAGGAGGAGGTGCTGACCGATGTCCTCGATTCCTGCCGCAGGAAGGGCAGGAAGCTGCGCATCTGGTCGGCGGGATGTTCCACCGGCGAGGAGCCGTACACCATCTCGATCATCATCCACGAGATGCTCAAGGCGGAACTGCCGAACTGGGACATCCGGATCACTGCGAACGACCTTTCCGAGAGGGTCCTGGAGTCGGCCAGGCGGGGCGTGTACAATGACTACACGTTGCGGACCACCCCGGAGGAAATCGTCGGCCGCTATTTCGACGTGGACAACGGGCAGAACAAGATCAGGCAAGAGGTGAAGCGGTTGGTCAGCTACGGCCAGATCAATCTCCGGGATCGCGTGCAGGTCAAGCGCGTGGAGCGGTCGCAGGTTGTCTTCTGCAGGAACGTCATCATCTACTTCGACGACGAGATGAAGAAGCGGGTGATCAATGCGTTCTATGACAACCTGCTTCCCGGGGGGTACCTGATAATCGGCCATTCCGAATCGCTGCACAACATCACCCGCGCTTTCAAGCCCATTCATTATCCCGGTGCCATCATCTACCAGAAGGAGGAGTGAGTCATGTCCTTCGGCGGATTTGATAAGGTGGCGCATGTCGTGTTATTCAAGGGGGAATCATGCCTAAACATATTCTGATAGTGGACGATTCCAAGACTGTCAGGAATCTTGTGGCCTTCATCATGAAGAAGGAAGGCTTCAAGGTTACCACGGCGGAGGACGGACTGGACGGGCTGGAAAAGCTCTACAGCCTGTCCGAGGTGGATCTGATAGTCTCGGACGTGAACATGCCGCGGATGGACGGCCTGACCTTCATCAAGACGGTGAGGGAACAGGGGGCCTACCGGGACATTCCCATCGTGGTGCTCTCCACCGAAGGCCAGGACAAGGACATTCAGACGGGCTTGACCGTGGGCGCGAACCTGTACATGGTCAAACCGGCCCAGCCGGAAAAGCTGGTCCGCAACGTCAAGATGCTGCTGGGATAGCAGTCCGGGCACGGGATGAACACACGTAACCGATGCTGCGGCGGGCGGGGAGCACGCTTCCGGCCCGCGCATGAGGAGACTCGATGAGCCAGGAATTTCTCGATCCTGAAATTCTCTCCGATTTTTTCATTGAGGCCAAGGAACACCTGGAGACTATAGAGCCCAACCTGCTCGAACTGGAAAAGTGTCCCGACAACCTCAGCCTCCTCAATGAGATATTCAGGCCCATGCACTCCCTCAAGGGGGCATCGGGCTTTCTCGGTCTGAACAAGATCAACGGGCTGGCCCACAAGGCGGAGAACATCCTGGACGACTTGCGCCAGGGTTCCATGCGCGTGACAGGCCCGATCATGGACCTCATCCTTTCCGCTACAGATGCCCTGCGGACCATGGTCGACAACCTGGAGACCAGCGGGCTGGAGGGTGATGTGGACACCGCGCCCATCATTGCAAGGATCGAAGCGGCCCTGGTCGGGGAGCTTGACGACGGGGGCAGGGAATTGGCCAAAGACGGGGCGGCCTGCCCCGAGCAGGGCGCCGAGCCGGCGGACGAGCCGGTCGTGGAACCCGAATACATTGAACCGGAACCCGCCTTCACGGCGGAGGAAGCTGGGGATACTCCGATGACTGCTTTCAGCCCGCAGCCAGACCCTGATTTCGACGCCACCCCCTACTCCCTGACCACCGTGGGCGAAGGCCATCTGGCCGACTTCCTCGAAGAGGCCCAGGAGATAGTGGAGAACCTGAACCGCTGCCTGCTGGCCATGGAAGGGGACCCGGGCGGGAACGACGAACTGATCAACGACACCTTCCGCTATTTCCACAACCTCAAGGGCAACAGCGGCATCATCGGATTCAAGGAGCTGAACTCCCTGACCCATGAGGCCGAAACCCTGCTGAATCGGGTGCGCAAGGGCGAGATCGCCTCCACCCAGGGGCTCATCGACCTGCTGCTCGCCGCCGTGGACCTCATCGAGGCGCTGGTGGGCAAGGTGGACCTGGAGCACGGCAAGGTGGAGCCGCTGGACACCAGCGTCATGGCCCAGGTGCTCCAGAAGGTCACCGAGGACGGCAACACGGACGCGGTCGGCGGCCTGGTGTCCTGCACCAAGAATGCCGAGGAAAAGCCTGCCCCGCCGGCAGCGCCCAGGGCGGCGTCTCCGGCAGAGCCCACGGCCCAATCCGAGGCCGTCGAGCCGGAGTACGATCCGGAGGACGTGGCCCTGTTCATCCAGACCATCGACCAGCAGTTCGAGGCCGTTGTCGTGGCCTTCGAGATGTTGCGCAAGGACGCTGACCAGCGCGACATCGTGGACGGCCTGTTCCGGACTTTCCAGACTATCCAGAATTCCACCGGCTACATGGGGTTCGACGAGATCAAGGAGTATGCCGGGCGGACCGTGGGGCTGGTGGACCAGGCGCGCAAGTCCGACATGGATTTCTCCCTGATGCTCGATATCCTGGAGCAGGAATACGCCATCCTCCGGGACATGATCCGGGCGGCCATCGCCAAGCTGCCGGGCGTCTCCGAAGAGAAGGCCGCCGAAGCCCCCCCGAAGGCCGCCCCCAAGCCGGCCGCGCCCAAGCCGGTTGCGGCCAAGCCGGTTGCTGCCAAGGCCCCGGCTCCGGCCCCCAAACCCGCCGCGCCCGCGCCAAGGCCCGCTCCCGAACCGCCCGCGGCGGTCGAGCCTCCGCCGCCCGCGCCTCAACCCGCAGCCAAGCCCGCTCCCGCGGCAAAGTCTTCCATGTCCTCAGGCACCAGCAAGAGCGGGGCGCAGCCTCCCGCCAAACCCAAGGCCTCCAGCACCATCCGCGTGGACCATCACAAGCTGGACCACCTGATGAACGTCATCGGCGAGCTGATCATCAACCGCAACCGCTACGCCATGCTCGCCCGCGCCCTTGAAGAGGGCCAGGAAGACGTGCACGTGGTCGCCCAGCAGCTCACCGAGACCACCTACGCCATGGCGCGCATCTCCGACGACCTGCAGGACACCATCATGAAGGTCCGCATGGTTCCGGTGCAGACCGTATTTTCCCGCTTCCCGCGCCTGGTCCGCGACCTGAGCCGCAAATCCGGCAAACAGGTGGAGCTGATCATGGAAGGCGAGGAGACCGAATTCGACAAGTCCGTGGTCGAGGAGATCGGCGATCCGCTGGTGCACCTCGTCCGCAACGCCGTGGACCACGGCCTGGAAGACGAGAACGCCCGCATCGCCGCAGGCAAGAAGCCCAAAGGCCACGTCTGGCTGCGCGCCTACCACAAGGGCAACTCCGTGGCCATCGAGGTCGAGGACGACGGCCGGGGCATGGACCCGGAAAAGCTCAAGGCCGTGGCCGTGCGCAAGGGGCTCATCAGCCAGGAAGAGGCCAACGCCATGGACGAGCGCGAGGCCATGGACCTGATCTTCGCGCCGGGCTTCTCGTCCGCCGAGAAGGTCACGGACATCTCCGGGCGCGGCGTGGGCATGGACGTGGTCAAGACCAACATCAAGAACCTCAAGGGCAGCGTCCACATCCAGTCCGAGGTGGGCAAGGGCACCAAGCTGACCCTGACCCTGCCCCTGACCCTGGCGATCATCGACGCGCTCATGGTCCAGGTGGCGGGCGACACCTTCGCCATCCCCCTGGACGCGGTGTCCGAGACCACCAAGATCGAGGTGGAGAAGCTCTCCGACATCAACAACCGCAAGGCCGTCACCCTGCGCGGCGAGGTGCTCGGCATCGTCGAGCTGGCAGAATTGCTCGACCTGCCCCAGGATTCCGGCGAGCGCGAGGTGCTGCCCATGGTCGTCATCCAGGACAACGACCGCAGGCTCGGCCTGGTGGTGGACCGGCTCCTGGAGCGCCAGGAGATCGTCATCAAGCCGCTCGGCCAGTACCTGAACAACTTCAACCTCAAGGGATTGTCCGGCGCGACCATCATGGGCGACGGCTCGGTGGTCCTGATCCTCGATCCCCACGAAATCTACAGCCTGTCCACCCAGCTCGGCCGCAAGGAACCCCTGGTCGTGGCCGGTGCCATTAAGTAGGCAGCCGAAGACCCGCAAAAAAAGGGGCTCCTGAAAGGGAGCCCCTTTTGTTTGCGGGTCTTTGGGCGCGGCTCTCAAAAGCCTGAGGGCGTGGGACCTCCCACAACAGAAAAGGCAAGCTTAACCGCGTTCGCAAGGCCTTGCCGAAGGCACCTAAAAAGCTTTGAAGGGGAGTCCAGAGGGGAAACTTTCTCGAAAGTTTCCCCTCTGGCCGCCGGAGGCAAAAAAAGCCGGGGAGCGTTTACGCTCCCCGGCTTTTTTACGGTCCTTGATCCGTGGACTAGATCATGGTCATGAGGTTCACGAACAGGGCGGCGTTGAGGGCGTGCATGACCCAGAACAGGGCGGCGGCCAGGAAGGCGAGTCCCTTGAGTCGCAGGGGCGTTTCGCTGCGGCCCAGGAACAGCCAGAGGAAGCAGCAGATGGCGCCGATGGCGGCCAGCCCAGCCCAGACAAAGGCCAGTGGGGTGCCGAGGATCAGGGTCTGGAGGTTCTCGGGCAGCCGGGCGTAGAGCCAGCCCTGGCAGCCGAGGAAGCCGATCATGGGCAGCATGGCCCAGCGCGCGGCGATGCGCAGGGCGAAATTGTAGTAGTCGCGGCCGAAGTCGTCCTTGTGGCGGCGGACGATGAGGTAGACCATGCTCAGGGCTGCGGCGGCGGCCAGGATGAGCAGGGCGTACATGGCGGACATGGGCTGGGCGATCATGGCGGTCTTGGCCAAGGCCTCGGCGGACGGCGCGGTCATGGAGAAATTGAAGGCGAGCTTGGCCGGGACCACGATGGCCAGGCCGATGATCGCGGCGAAGGTGGCCACCAGTCCCAGGGCGATGTGCGCGGCCTTGGCGTTGCGCATCTTCTTCCAGGTGGGGAAGTAGAGCAGCCCGGCGACCACGAACACGCCGAAGGCGGTCAGCCCGTTGAAGAAGGGCGAGCCGGGCGTGGTGTGCGCGCTGAACAGGTCCGGGTACTTGACCAGGGCGATGCCCAGGGACGCGCCGCAGATGAGGATCATGACGATGGTCAGGATCATGCGACGATGGTCAGGATCAGGCCCAGGGCGGCGGTCTGCTGCCCGTATTTGTCGAAGAGGATCTTGCCGCGGGTCTTGGCGGAAATTTCGGCCAGGACCGCGATGGCCGGGCTGCCGAGTGCGCCCATGCCGAGCAGGCTGAAGAAGGCCGGTGCCAGCATGAAGGCGACGAGAGTCAGGGTTTCTTGGATGCTCATGGCTGATTGGAACTCCGGTAGGGTTGCCTTTTGGGGACGGTATCCCGTGCGCGTTTTAGTGCCTGAAAAACGTGTCTCATGCAAGGGTGCATTTCCCGGTTGCCCTGTGCGGCGGGATCATGGATTCCTTGCAAAAAATCCGTGTATCGCCTATTGCCTACTGAAGCGACCAAACCAGTGACCGCGGAGACCGCCTCTATGAAATCCCTGAAACTCCTTCTGCTTGCCCTTCTTTGCCTGCCCGTGGTCGGTTGCGTGACCACGCAAAAGGAGGCGAACACCGTCTCGGCGAGCACGGAGTGGCGCATCAAGAGCCTGGAGGAGAGTTTCCTGAATTTCCGCGAGCAGCAGCGCCAGGCCGCCGACGAGGACCAGGAGGCGTTGCAGCGCATCGAGTCCCGGCTGGCGGCCATCGAGGGCGAACTGACGGGGCTCAGGGGCGGATCGCCCGCGCCCGCCAAGGGAACTGTTGATGCTCCCGCCGGAGAGACCTGGGTGGGCGACCTGAAACCCGAGGACGACGGCTGGGTCGAGGGCGGCAAGAGCCAGCCCCTGGTGGAGAACGACGAGGAGAAGCCTTGGGCCAAGCTGCCCGAGCCGCCCGCCGCGCCCGAACCGCCTGCCGTGATCCCGGAGCCGGAGGTCATCGACCGCGCCCAGGCGCCCAAGCCCGCGCCCGCCCCGCAGACGGCCGCGCCAGCGCCGAAGCCTGCCCCGGCGTCCGTTCCCGCGTCTTCGGCGGCCACGCCCAAGGCGTTGTACGAGCAGGGGTACGCCCGGTACAATGCGGGAAATTATCCCGGCGCGCGCACCCTGTTCGACGATTTCCTGGCCAAGTACCCGAACGACGATCTGGCGGCCAACGCCCTGTACTGGAAGGGGGAGACCTATTATTCCGAAAAGGACTATGCCCAGGCTATCCTGACCTTCAAGGAGGTCACCGGGAAGTTCCCCAAGCACGACAAGGCGGCTGCGGCCCTGCTCAAGATCGGCATGTCCTACGACCGGGTGGGGGACCGCGACAACGCGCTTTTCTATCTCCGCGCCCTGCAACAGGATTTCCCGAATTCCTCTGCGGCCGGTATCGGGCGCAGGGAGCTTTCCAGGCTGGGCGGCTAGCCCTTTTCCCGTATCCTGATTTTTCGCACGACCGGCGACCCGTCCGAGAGCGGGGGCCGGTCGCACCGTTTCCAAGAGGTTTCGCGCTTCCATGGACCTGCAACGAGAATACTTCGCCTGCCTGGCCCTGAGACATACCCCCCGGCTGGGGACCAAGGTATGGAAGGAGTTGTTCGCGGCCTATCCCAGCGCCTACGACGCGGTGCGCGACGCGGGCCGGTGGCACGCCCGCGAGCTGGCGGCCAAGGGCGTGGCCAAGGCCTGCGCCTCGGAGGTCTGGCGCGAGAAGGCCGAGGCCGAGTTCCGGGAGGCCCGGCGGCAGCACATGGAGCCGGTCACCTTTTTCGATCCCCGCTACCCGCAGTCCTTCCGTGAACTGCCCGACCCTCCGGCCCTGTTCTATATGCGCGGGGACCAGAGCCTGCTGGCCAATCCCGGTGTGGCCGTGGTCGGGGCCAGGGAGTGCACCCGGCTGGGGCTGGAGACCGCCGGACGGATCAGCGCCCAGCTTTCCAAGACCGGGATCACGGTCATCTCCGGCCTGGCGCTTGGCATCGACCGCCAGGCGCACCTGGGCGGGCTCAAGGGAGTGGGAAGCTCCATCGCGGTGCTCGGCTGCGGCCTGGACGTGGGCTACCCGCCCGGCAACGCGGACGTTCGCCAGGAGCTGTACGAGCGGGGGCTGGTCATCACCGAGTACGCCCCGGGCATGGAACCGAGACCCGGCAATTTCCCCTACCGCAACCGGCTCATCAGCGCGCTTTCGCTGGGGGTGCTGGTGGCCGAGGCGGCCCACAACAGCGGCAGCCTGATCACGGCGCGGCTGGCCGGAGAGCAGGGCAGGGACGTGTTCGCCGTGCCCGGTCCCATCGGGCAGCCGACCTTCACCGGCTGCCACCGGCTCATCAAGCAGGGGGCCGCATTGGTGGAGTCCGCCGCCGACATCATCGAGATTTTGCGCTTCGACTTCGCCCGCGAACTGGCGAACGTGCCCGACCCCGCTCCCGAAGAGGAGGAGAATGGGGTTGACGCAGCCGAAGCCGTGGTCAAAAAGAAGAAGGGCGTCCGCCGGAAGGACGTTCCTTCGCCCTCCGAAAGGCGCGCGCCAGCAAGGTTCGCCGACCGCGAGGGGATGAACCTGACCGGCGACGAGCGGCGGGTCCTGGACCTGATCGACGCGGCGGACAAGGTGCACATCGACGCACTGGGCCGCGAGATGGGCTGGGATTCATCCGTAACCAGCCGTGTATTGTTGATGCTGGAGATGCGCGGTGCGGTCCAGCAGCTTCCGGGAATGTGGTACATAGCCAGAGAAAACTAATTGTTTGAGGATATTATGGATTGGAAATTGCTCGCCACCACGTTCGGCACCCTGTTCGTGGCCGAACTCGGGGACAAGACGCAGCTCGCCTGCATGCTCATGACCGCAAAGACCCAGAAGCCGTGGACGGTCTTCCTGGGGTCCTCCCTGGCCCTGGTCCTGGTCAGCTTTCTGGGCGTCATGTTCGCCCAGTTCATCTGCCAGTACGTGCCCACGGACGTCATCAAGAAGATCGCCGCCGTGGCCTTTGTGATCATGGGGTGCCTGATCTTCTTCGACAAGATATAGCCGTTCCCCCTTGAGGTGGGCGGTCCGCCCGTGTAATCTGACGCCAAAGAGTCCAACGGATACGCATGCAGAAGATACCCATCAATCTCGCCGCGCCCGGCATGAAGCTGGCCAAGCCCGTGACCCGCGAGAACGGCATCACCATCATGGCCGAGGGCATGGAGCTGACCGACAGCCTCATCGCCCGGCTTGAGGGCATGGATGTCGAGCGGATCACCGTGCACGGGCATCCCGTGGACATGGGCGGGGCCGGGGCCGGCACCCGTTGGGGCGAACGGTTGGACCGGCTGGACCATCTGTTCCGCAGGCACGCCGAAGACAAGTGGATGATGCGGGTCAAGGCCCGCATGGGCCAGTATTTCCAGATAAAAGCCGCCGCCCAGGAAGCCCGGATGAAGGCGCTCAAGAGCATCGAGAACGGCGAGGACGGGGGCGCGGAAAACGGGGCGGTCGAGCCATGATGGACGTTGACGGCGATCTCAAGACCGTGGTCAAGGGCGAGATATTGCAGGTCAAGGACCTGCCGACCCTGCCGCACGTCCTGGACAAGGTGACCAAGCTGGTGGAGGACCCCGACGCCTCCAGCGAGGCCATCGCCAAGGTCATTTCCACGGACCAGGTGCTCTCGGCCAAGGTCCTCAAGATGGTCAACTCGCCCATCTACGGCTTTCCCGGCCGCATCAGCTCCATCCAGCACGCCCTGGTCTTGCTCGGGTTCAACGTGGTGCGCGGCATCATCATCTCCACCTCGGTCTTCGACATGATGGTCCAGGCTATGCACGGTCTGTGGGAGCACTCCCTGGGCTGCGCCACGGCCTGCAACATCATCGCCCGGCGGGCCGGGTTCGAGGACCCGGAGGAATACGCCGTGGCCGGGCTGCTCCACGACCTGGGCAAAGTGGTCACCGCAGTGCAGCTCCCGGACCTGCACAAGGCCGTGCTGGACACGGTGCAGTCCCGCGACCTGACTTATTTCCAGGCCGAAAAGGCGGTGCTCGGCTTCGGGCACGACCGCATCAACGCGTGGCTGGCCCGCCATTGGGGGCTGCCGCCCAACATCCGCGAGGCCATGACCCGGCACCACGCCCCGCAACTGGCCGAGTTCTACAAGCCCATGTCCTGCGTGGTCCACATCGGCGACTTCCTGGTCCGGCTGCTGGAGTTCGGCAACGGCGGCGACGACCAGACCGCCTACCTCCGACCGGAGGCGCTCATCGAGCTCAAGTTCAAGATGAGCGACCTGGACAAGGTCATGGACGAGATGACGGGGCAGCTCCTCGAAGTCTCCGACCTCACCTTCTGATTCCTCCCCCATCTCGCCCATGTGGCGATGTTGCAACTTTTTTTCGATCATTATCCATACCACTTAGATGGACAAATGAGTTGTTCGAGAATGGTTATCATTTTGATGGATTGACCAGTCAACGCTATTACGCTACTCAATTTCTATAGCTATTTTCCTGCTGGTACGTGCCGGATGCTTAACAAAAGTAGTACGTTGGTCCGCATCGGTCCAGGCCCGGGCTCCCCAGGACGCCTTGAGGCCCGCCATGCGCATTCGGTACCCCGGTAGCACATCTTTAAAGCATTACGAGGCGGTATATGCTTTCTTTCGTCCGGCGGCGGCTTTCCCTGAAGTTGCTCATTCCCCTTTGTCTCGTCATCGTTACCGGCATCGGCGGCCTGGTTTACTACGTGACCCAGTCCTCCTTCGACATGGCCTATTCCGGCGTGGTCCACACCGCCGAGGAGCAGGCCATTTCGGCGGCGCGGTCCCTGACCATGTTCATCCAAAACCAGCGATCCCTCGCCAAGGCCCTGTCCCTGAACCCCGACATGGTCGCGGCGGTCAAGGGCGACCCGGCGCGGGCGCAGGACGTCTGCGACGTGCTCATCAAGACCAACGCCAACATCTGGGGCGTGGAGGTCTTTGACGGGAAGGGCAAGGTCATGGCCGGGGCCAACAGCCACGACGTCAAGATGGTCGGCCTGTTCGTCGGTTCCCGGCGCTTTGCCAAGGAAGTGCTCAAAGGGAACGACACCGGCGTGATGGACAAGACGATCATCTCCGACCGCAAGTCCGGGGCGCGGATGTTCAACATCAGCTATCCCATCCGGGACGTGGACGGCCAGGTCTGCGGCGGCATCGTCCTGTTCGGTTCCTGGGACGCCTTCGTGGAGCAGTTCGTCGCCCCGGTGGCCATCGGCCAGACCGGATACGGCTTCGTCCTCGACGGCGAGGGCCGCTATATCCACCATCCCGACGAGACCTTGTTCCGCAAGGATGCCAGTGGGTTCGAGTTCATCCAGGAGGCCCTGTCCATCAAGGAAGGCGTGGTCGAGTACGAGTTCGAGGGGCGGCCCAAGGTCATGGTTGTGGCCACGGACCCCATGTCCGGCTGGGTGGTCTGCATGAGCGCCTATCTGGACGACATCGCGGCGGCCGCCGCCCGGCAGGGCGACGTCATGAAGCTCGTGGGCGCGGGGCTGATCGTCGCCTTCATGCTCCTGGCCCTGGCCCTGCTTCAGTTTTTCGTCTTCCGCCCGGTGAGGAAAACCGTGCGCATGGCCGAGGCCACAGCGCACGGCGACCTGGCCGAGCTGTTTGAGAAGCGTGAGGACGGCGACGAGATCGCCAGCATGCAGTCGGCGCTCATCGACATCCGCAGGACCGTGCGCAGCATGACCGGCAATTTCGCCGAGGTGGCCCGCAGGATCGAGCAGGGCCACTTCAACGAGCGCGGCGATGCCTCGGAATTCGAGGGCGACTTCGCCGGGCTGATCAACGGCACCAACTATATGCTCGACGGGATGGTCAACCTGCTCAACGAGCTGCCCCTGCCGCTGATGGCCATTTCCAAGGACCACAGCATTCTCTTCATGAACAAGGCCGGGACCGCACTGGGCGGTGCCGAGTTCGACGAGTTGGTCGGCTCGACCTGCTCCGAATACTTCCGCACCGGGCATTGCGGATCGGGCGAGTGCGCCTGCGACAAGGCCATGGCGGGCAAGGAGATGGTCTTCTCCAATACCGAGGCGCACCCCGGTGGAGCCTCCCTGGAGATCGAATATTTCGGCATGCCGCTGCTGGACGAGGAGGGCAACACCCTGGGCGCGGTCAAGGTGATCATGGACCAGACCCAGATCAAGCGCGCCCAGCGCAACATGCTGGAGACCGCCACCCAGGCCGATTCCGTGGCCTCCATGCTGTCCGCCGCCTCCAACGAGCTGGCCGCGCAGGTGGAGCAGACCACCCGCGGGGCGGACCGCCAGAAGGCCATGTCCGCCGAGGTCGCCTCGGCCATGGAGCAGATGAACGCCACCGTGCTGGAGATCGCCCGGAACGCCTCCGAGGCGGCCCGGCAGGCCGAGCAGATGCGCGACAACGCCACCCATGGCGGCCAGGTGGTCATGGAGGTGGTCGATTCCATCGAGACCCTTCGCGGCCGCGCCAAGCTGGTGGATGAGAACATCCGCGCGCTGGGCAACGACGTGGAGGCCATCGGCGCTATCATGACCGTCATTTCCGACATCGCGGACCAGACCAACCTGCTGGCCCTGAACGCGGCCATCGAGGCGGCGCGGGCGGGCGACGCGGGGCGCGGCTTCGCCGTGGTCGCGGACGAGGTCCGCAAGCTGGCCGAGAAGACCATGAACGCCACCCAGGAGGTGGGCAGCGCCATCCACTCCATACAGGACGGCACCCGGCGCAATCTGGCCGCCTTCCAGAACGCCACCGAGGCCATCGACCAGTCCACGGCCCTGGCCTCCAAGGCGGGCGACGCGCTCAAGGACATCCTGCTGGTGGCCAAGGTCGCCGACGACCAGATTCGCAACATCGCCGCCGCCTCCGAGCAGCAGGCCGCGGCCACCACACAGGTCGCCCGCAGCGTGGAGGAGGTCAACGGCGTGTCCAACGAGATCGCCGGGGCCATGCAGGAATCGACCTCCGCCGTCAACGACCTGGCGCGGCTGGCCGAGGAGCTGCAGCAGATCACCAACCGCATCGGCGAGGACAACGAGTCCACCGAAACCTGGTAACCCGATCCAACGAATCCTCCGGAACCCTCCCGTCCAACCGGTCGGGAGGGTTCTTCTTTTGACGCCGGGCGGGTCCGGTGCTAGATTCCGGCCATGAGCCAGACCCTCGAAGAATCCCTGTTCCAGCGGAAGCAGACCGGTTTTCTGCTCTCGCCCGACAAGTCCCTGGCGGAGATGCTGCGGCAGCTCTGGTCTCCGGACGTCCTGGAGTTCACGGTCTTCGACCAGGGGGCCAAGGCCATCGAGCGCATGTTCATCGATCCCCCGGACCTGCTGGTGGTGGACAACCGCCTGAGAGACATTTCGGGCCGCGAGGTGGCCAATCTGGTCAAGAGCGAGAACGTCTACCGCCAGGTGCCCGTGGTCATGTGCGTGGACCCGGTGGACGTGGAGGAGCCGTGGAACTGGAACCAGGTGGAGGTGGACGACTTTCTGGTCCGTCCCTTCAACCCGTCCGAGGTCCGGGACCGCATCAACCTGACCCTGTGCCGGGCCATGCGCGCTCTGGACGCCAACCCGCTGTCCAAGCTGCCGGGCAACACCTCCATCATCCAGCGCATCCAGCAGCTCATCGACTCCGGCGACGAGTTCGCGCTGGCCTATTGCGACCTCGATTATTTCAAGTCCTACAACGACAAGTACGGCTTCTCGCGCGGCGACGAGGTGCTGATGATGGCCGCGCGGGTCATCGTCAACACCATCCGCAGCTACCAGGGGGTCCAGAGCTTCGTGGGGCACGTGGGCGGCGACGACTTCGTGTTCATCCTGCCGCCGGACAAGGTCGAGGACGCCTGCAAGCGGATCATCAAGGCGTTCGACGAGATCGTACCCCATTTCTATGATCCCGAAGACCGCAAGCGCGGCAACATCACCTCCGTGGACCGGGAGGGCAACACCAAGGTCTTCCCGCTCATGGCCATCTCCCTCGCCGTGGTGGTCAACACCGACCGCCGCATCACCCATTACGGCGAGGTCTCGTCCATTGCCATGGGCCTCAAGAAGAAGGCCAAGGAAGACCCGAAGAGCAGCTATGTCATCGACCGGCGAAAAGCGTAACGAGCAGGGCGAGCTGGTCCGGGGCTTCCTCGCCTATCTCGAAGTGGAGAAGGGCTATTCCCCGGCCACGGTCCGCTCCTACGGGACCGATCTCGACCAGTTTCGGGATTTCCTCAAGGGCCGCCGCCTCAGCCTGGAAAAGCCGGAGAAGATCAACCGCGATCACGTTCGCGCCTTCCTGGCCGAGCTCCATCGCCTCTCTTTGACCAAGACCTCCATGGGGCGCAAGCTCTCCTCCTTGCGCGCCTATTTCAAGTATCTCCTGCGCCACAAGATCGTCACCCGCGATCCGCTGGCGGGCATCCGCAATCCCAAGCAGGAAAAGCGGCATCCGCAGGTGCTCAACGTGGACCAGGCCGTGGCCATGATGGAGGCGAACATCGAGCCGGACCCCGAAGGGCTGCGCGACATCGCCCTGGCCGAGGTGCTCTACGGCTCCGGCCTGCGCATCAGCGAGGCCATCGGCCTGGACATGAACGACGTGGACTCCGACGTGATCCGCGTCACCGGCAAGGGGAGCAAGGAGCGCATCGTGCCCCTCTCGGACGCCGCCGTGCAGCGCATCCGCCGCTACATGGGCCAGCGCCACGCCTTTCTCAAGGACAACTACGCCGAGCAGGCCCTGTTCCTCAGCTCCCGCGCGGGCAAGCGCCTCGACCGGCGGCAGGCCAACCGCATCGTGGCCCGGCTCGCCCGGCTGGCCGGACTGCCCAAGGACGTCCACCCGCACATGCTCCGCCACAGCTTCGCCACCCACATGCTGGAGGCCGGGGCCGACCTGCGCAGCGTGCAGGAGCTGCTCGGCCACGAGAACCTGACCACGACCCAGCGGTACACGCATCTGGACATGCAGCGCATCATGCAGGTATACGATCGGGCGCACCCGCTGGCGGGTGGCGACAAAAGCGACAAGAACGAAGACTGAACGGAGCACACTGATGGAAAATCCCATGGTCCTTCTGGAGACCCCCGAAGGCGAAATCCTGATCGAACTTTTCCCGGACAAGGCCCCCAAGACGGTGGAGAACTTCCTCCGTTACGTTGACGACGAATTCTATGACGGAACCCTGTTTCACCGCGTCATCAAGGGGTTCATGATCCAGACCGGCGGCCTGACCTTCTCCATGGAGGAAAAGGAGACCCGCGATCCCATCGAGAACGAGGCGACCAACGGCCTGAAGAACCTCAAGGGGACCGTGGCCATGGGCAGGCTGCCCGAGCCGCACAGCGCCACCTCCCAGTTCTACATCAACGTGGCCGACAACGCGGACCTGGACCACACCGGCGAGGACGATGACAACTTCGGCTACTGCGTGTTCGGCGAGGTCGTGGACGGCATGAACGTGGCCGAAAAGATCAGCAAGACCCGGACCCGCTCCTACCAGGGCTTCGACGACGTCCCCGTGGACCCCGTCTCCATCATCACCGCCCGCCGGTTCGAGTAGAAGAATGCCTCCGGCGGCCGGGGGAAGGGGAGAGGGCAACCCTTTGAAAAGGGCTTTCCCTCTCCCCTTCCCCCGGACCCCCGTCCCCCCTCCCTTCCTCAACTTTTTGTCGCCGCTTCGCGGATGATGCGGGCACCGCTTTTTTGCTTCTTGGCTTAGGGAACCACGCTCCCGCACGCCCGCACGGACCTGCCGTAGGCACCCAAAAAGCCTGGAAAGGGAGTCCAAAAGTTTCCCTCTGGCTGCCGGAGGCATTCCGGAAGAAAAAAAGGGGCCGTCCAATTGGACGGCCCCTTTTGTGTTCTGCGCTGGCTGTGCAGTGGCCTAGCCTTTGTAGTCCCGCGGCTTTGTCGCGGCCTGCTTCGGCGCTGCGCCTGAGTAGGCCTGGCCTCTCGGCTGAGGGCGTGTCAATTGGACGGCCCCTTTTGTGTTCACGGTGGTGCGTCAGCCTATTTGTTCAGGACTTCCTTGATGCGCCGTTCGGCTTCTTCCTTGGTTTCCTGGAGCTTCTGGCCGACTTCCTGGTATTTGCGCTCGGCCTCTTCGCTGAGGGTGGCCATCAGTTCCTTGACGGTGATGATCTTGTCCACCAGGTAGGCGTTGGCACCGCAGAAGGCGAAGCCGTTCTTGAGCTTGCCCTTGTAGGCGTTGACCAGGGCCTGGGCGATGCAGTAGGGCGACTTGTCCTCGGCGCAGGAGTGCAGGCACTTGTGGACGCACTTCTTGGGGTGCTTGAGACCGGCGGTGACCGCGTCGAGGAAGGTGTTCTTGAGGGCGCGGCCGGGCATGCCGACCGGGGACTTGATGATGGTCACATCTTCCTGGCGGGCATTGACGTAGGCCTGCTTGAAGGCCTCATCCGCGTCGCATTCCTTGGTGGCCACGAACCGGGTGCCCATCTGGACGCCGGAAGCGCCCATCTCCAGGAACCGGGCGATGTCCTCGCCGGTGTAGACGCCGCCCGCGGCGATGACCGGGATCGGCTTTTCGTGCTTCTCGCGGTAGGGAGCCACGGCCTCGACCACTTCGGCGAGGATTTTTTCGAGCTGATACTCGGGATCTTCGATCTGCTCGGCCTTGAAGCCGAGGTGGCCGCCCGCCTTGGGGCCTTCGACCACGAAACCGTCGGGCAGGTAGCCGAATTTGCCCGCCCACTTGCGGCACAGGATGGAGGCCGCGCGGCCGGAGGAGACGATGGGCACGAGCTTGGTGCGCACCTCCTCCTTCATCTCGTCGGACATCTCGCGGAGATAACCGGGGAGGTCCAGGGGCAGTCCGGCCCCGGAGATGATCAGGTCCACCTTCTCGCGGATGGAGGTGCGGACCATGTCGCCGTAGTTGGTCAGGGCGCACATGATGTTCACGCCGAGCAGGCCGTCGGTCATCTTGGCGCGCGCCTTGCGGATTTCCTCGATCAGTCCGCGGCGGTCCGCCCCTTCGGGGTCGCGGGCGCGCTGCGGGTCGCGCATGCCGATCATGGACGTGGCGATGACCCCGACGCCGCCTTCGTTGGCAACGGCACTGGCCAGGCCGGAAAGAGATATGCCGACGCCCATGCCGCCCTGGATGATGGGCAGGCGGGCCGTCAGGTCGCCGAAATTCAGGCTGGGAAGTTTCATTTGGGTACCTCGTATATTACAGATGCTAGGAGTCCATTGCTCGGAATCCAAGTTCAAGTCAAGCAAACGGTTGTTTGAAGTCGTTACGCCTTCATTAGGTATTCTTTTACCACTAATTCCGAAAAATACATAGAGCTGGTGAAGGCGGGAGAAATTGAGTTGAGCACGTGCACGGTGTTTCCTTCGCGCTCGACCACGAAGTCCATGACCAGCTCGCCGGTCTCGATATTCACCAGCTGGGGCCGGATGCCGGCCTTTGAGGAGGGGAGCACGTCCTTCGGCGCGAGGTGCCGGACCAGCTTCGCCGCGTCCTCGAAGAAATGTTTGAAAAAGTATTTGCGCGGCTCGGACAGGGCCACGGTGCGGAATTTTTCGTTTTCCAGGAACATGAGCGCATCGCGCAGGAGGATGGACGGAAATTCGCGGTCCAGCCCCTTGAGGAGGCCGTAGTTTTCGCGCCCGAAGGCCGGTATGGCCGTGGGACCGACGTAGACCTCGCCGTGCACGCTGCGGGTGAAATGCACGCCGAGGAACGGGTTGCGGATGTCCGGCACCGGGTAGATGGACCCTCTGATCTTGTCGGCGGCGGGCTTTTTCAGCACCTTGTAGATGCCCTTGAACGGCAACAGCCGGTAGTTCTTCGCGATGCCGAAGGTCTGGGCCACCTTGTCGCTGTAGGCCCCGGCCGCGTTCACGAACAGGGTGTACCCGATGTCGCCCTGGCTGGTGCGGACCTTGTCGCGGCCCGGGCCGAGGAACGTGGTCTCGAAGAAGAACCGGACCTTGCCGCTGGTCTCCAGCTCCTCGCGCATGGCCTTGAGGATCCGTTTGGGGTCGACCACCGACGTCAGCGGGGAATGCAGGGCGCGGTTCACGGTCTTGGCGTTGGGCTCGATCTCGGCCAGTGCGCGCTCGTCCACCATCTCCACCAACGCCCCGTTGGCCTTGGCGCGGCGCTCCAGTTCGTCCAGGGTGTCCAGTTCGTCCTCGGTGCGGGCCACGATGACCTTGCCGGACCGGAACAGGGGCAGGCCGCGCTCCTCGCAGTACGCCTGCATGCGCCGGTTGCCCTCCAGGCACATCTTGGCCTTGAGGGTGCCGGGATCGTAATAGATGCCCGCGTGGAGCACGCCGCTGTTGCGGCCCGAGGCGTGGCGGCCCGGCTCCGGCTCCTTGTCGAAGATGATGATGTCCTCGCACCCGGACCGGACCAGCTCGCGCGCGATGGTCAGGCCCAGGATGCCCGCTCCGCAGATGACGGTGTGCGCCGCGAACATGAGCTATCCCTTGCAGAGCAGGGCCAGCCCGCTCTTGGCTTCCTTTTTCCGGAGCATGTCCGTGCCGATGATCTCGGCGATGATCACCTCGCCCACCAGCCAGACGTCAAGGCCCGGGCGGATGCAGCCGGTGCGCGTCCTGCCGTCGCGGCCCAGCGCGGCGTGCATGTGCAGGGTCGGGGTTCCGGACTCGTCCGGGAAGAGCGTGCCCAGGGCGACCACCTCGTGGGGCGCCTCCACCGGGCAGAGGATGGGGTCGATGACCGGGGACTCGCCGTCCCTTGGCCCGGCCACCACGTTGCCCCGGTCCGCGCCGCCGATCATGGTGCACAGGGCGGACTTGATGTCGTGCTCGGCGGCGAACCGTTCGATGCAGTCCGGGATCTTCTCGTCGTCTTCCAGGCGCAGGGTGAAGACCCTGCCGAAGCTGCCTTGGCTGTATTGCATGGGAAGTAACCTATTTGTCCTTGGGCGGGGTGACCCCGCACGGTTTGGTGAAATCGCACCACTTGCAGCGGTCGCCGGGCTGCGGGTCGAACCGGGACGCCTGCATCATGTGCCGGACCAGGGTCCGGACCAGCAGCGGCGACAGGACCTCCACCGCCTCCTCCCGGTCCTCTTCGGACCATTTGGCGGGCAGCAGGAGGTTCTCCCGCCCGTCGTCCTTGAGCATGACCAGCCCCGCATCCACCGGGGCTTCCTTCTGATCTTCGGCATACAGGTGCAGGTAGGCCGGGAGCTGGACCGAACGCACGGCACGGGCCAGGTCGGTCAGCAGGTCGGGATCGGCGACGTCGGGGCCGAACTCGGCCATGCGCTCGTGGAGCAGGAGATCGCTCCAGAATTTCGCCATGGGCAGGACCGCGCCTCCGGTCTTGTAGTCCAGGATGATGACGCCTTCCTCCCGCCGCTCCACCCGGTCTATGCGTCCGCGCAGGGGGATGTCCAGGCCGTCCAGGGTCAGGACGGCCTTGAGCTCCTGTTCCAGTCCGAGCAGGGTGGCGGGCTTTTGCGCGGCCACGAACCGTTCCAGCCGGTACCGCCCGGCCTCCATGAGGCCCATGCGGGCGTCCAGGGGCAGGGACGCGTGGAGGTCGCTGGCCCGGAACCGTTCGCTGAAGGAGGCGAGCAGGGGGGCCGGGTCGAGGGCGCCCAGGTCCTGGCCGACGCCGATGCGGGGGGCCAGGAAGTCCCGCAGCACATCGTGGACCAGAGAGCCGAACTCGCTGCGGTCGCCTTCCTCGTCCATGGTTTCGACCAGGCGCAATCCGCTGAGATACTGGTAGAAGAACCGCTTGGGGCAGTTCATGTACAGGTCCAGGCCCGAGGGCGAGAGCCCTTTTTTCGTGAGCCGTTCCATGAGGGCGTCGTGGATTCGGTCCGTGACCGGGATGGACGGGGGACCGGAGGGCAGGGAGCTTGTCGGGAAGGTCACGAACCGGAGGACGCCGTCCTTCGCGTCGAGAAGCCTGCCCTGCGCCCGCTCGCGCTCCCACAGGAGCTGCTCCACGAACCGGCTGCGCACGGCCTTGGGGTCGAACTCGCCGGGCTGGATGCCGGACTGGTAGTAGATCACGGCCTCGTCCGCGCCCATGAGCAGCCGATAGAAGTTGTACCCGGACACGTTGTCCCGCTCGCGGGAGTCGGGCAGGGCGAGGAGCCTGCGCAGGGGATCGGGCAGGAGCGGGTCGGGCGGATTCGCGCCGGGCAGCCTGTCCTCCACCGCGTCGAGCACGAAGAGCCGCCGGAAATGCAGGAGCCGGGTTTCGAGCACGCCGAGCACCTGGAGCCCGGACAGGGGGTCCGGCTCGAAGGAGACGCGCTCGCTCTGGAGCAGCCGCCGCAGGATGGCGTGACGCACCGGGCGTTCCAGGGGCTCGGGGCTGATCTCCGCGCCCTTGAGCTGGGGGATGACGGAGTTGGTCAGCCGGAACAGGCACTCCGCATCCAGGAGATAGGTGTGCCAGAGCCGTTCTCCGCGGGCGTGGAGCAGCTCGGCCAGTCCGCTCAGCCGGTCGCCCAGGTCGGTCAGTGAACCCACGGTCTCGAACCGGGTCAGGCAGCAATCGAGGACTTCGCGCAGCAGGGGCAGGGCCGTTGCCGGGTCCACGTCGGCCAGGGCCGGGTCGTCCCAGTCCGGCTCGTGGGCCAGGGGATCGATGAACCGCTCTCCATGGCGGATGATCGCCTCCCACTGGTGGAACACCGCGCGCAGCGGCTTGGTCTCCGGTCCGAGCAGGCGCAGGTAGGGATGGCGGATGAGCGCGATCATGTCCTTGCGGTGATACGCGCCGCCCGCGTTCCGATTCTCCTGAAGCTCGAGCAGGGTCTCCACCAGCCGGGCCAGGGAGGTCCGCGCCAGGGGATAGCCCATGGAAATATTCGGCTCCAACTTCGGGTCCACCTTGGGAAGCAGGTGCAGGACGGGCAGGAGCGCGCCCTCGTCCGGCAGGACCACGGCGGTCCCGTCCAGGGAGTCGCAGCCGCGCATGTCGTGGCCCAGCCCTGCCAGTTGGGAATGGCGGTCGTATCCCTCGCAGAACCGGATGGCCGGGGCGCGCGGTTCGGGCGTCACGCCTGCGGGCAGCTCGGCCCGGACCCGCCAGCGGCGCATCCAGGCGGAGTGCTCGGCCGTGGCCCAATGCGGGGTGTCGTTGTCGGCCAGGGCCGGGTCCGAATGGATGACCGGCACGAGGGTCCCGCGTTCCCACAGAAATCTGAACAACCGGTCCTCGGCCCCGCTCAGGGCGTAGAAACCGGCGGCCAGCACGGTCTTTCCCTCCAAAGCTCCGGCCACCTCGTCCAGGCGGCCGAGCACGAACCGGGCGGTCAGCCCCGGCGTGGTCCATCCCCTGGCTTCCAGGCGGGAGACGTACGCGCCGTGGATGGCGCGCAGCTGCTCAAGGAGCGCGGCGGCGTAGGGCGGGACCTCGCCCTCCATGTACGCCAGGTCCTGGGGCTCCAGGTCCTGGCGCAGGAGATCGTCCATCAACCCGGCCAGCAGCGCCCCCCACGGCAGGAAGGGTTCGCGCTCCAGGTCGGGAAGCCGAGACAGCAGGCTGCCCCGGTCCGAGCGCAGCTCGCGGACGATGGTGTGCAGCTCTTCGATGAGGTCGAGCTGGTTGGCCCTGACCGGCACCACCTCGGCGAGGGTCCGGTGCAGGTCGGCCATGAAATCGGCGATGGAGGTCATGCGCGGCATGAACGCGGGACGCGGCATGTCCGGGTGGGTCGCGAGCAGCCCCTTGAGGTGGCGGCGCGGGCGGTTGTGCGGGAACAGGACCACCATTTCGGCGGGGTTCTCCGTAGCCGCGACCATGTCGGCCAATGCGGCCATGAAATCGTTCTGCCAGGGGATCAGGGTCAGGGGGATCATCTAGGCATTCCTCCCGACTTCGCGGATCTCGCGCAGGTCCAGGTAGACCAGGAAGCCGCGCACCTCTTTCTCGCCCATGGCGTCGAGGATGTCCATGTAGCCGCGCACCTGGATGTCGTTGTGCGGGTCGGGACGCCCGGTCTTGAAGTCCACGACCATGGTCTCCTCGCCGCTGCACAGCAGGTCGAACCGCTTGAATTCGCCTTTGGCATCCAGCACTTCCGGCTCACGCACGCCGGTGGCGATCCAGCCGCGCAGCCGGTGGTCGGCGAGCGCCCACCCGGCCATGGCGCGCAGTTCCCGGTCCAGCCCGTTGAGCAGCTCGTCGCTCAGGCCGCCCAGCTCGGGGAAGTCGCGCCGGGCCAGGGTCACGGCCCGGTCGATGTCGGCCTGAGGGTCGTCGGTGCCGCGCAGGAGCTCCATGACCCGGTGGGCCACTTCGCCGCGCATGCGCTCGTTGTAGAAAGAGTCGTCCAGGTTGTGGCGGTAGACGCGCAGCCGAGGCAGCCAGCCCATGAGGTCGATATCCGTGTTGTCCGCGGGCAGCTCCTGCGGCTTGGGCCGCTCCTCCCGGAGGGAGGGACGGGTCTCCGCCGGAGTGTCGCCCAGCTCGAACACGCCGTCGTCGTCCAGTTCGAGGAAGAGGTCCATGGCCTTCAGGGCCACCGGGTTGGGCACGCGGCGGGCCTGTTCCACGAAAAAGCCGTACAGCTCCTCGCGGGCGCGGGTCCAGGCCACGTAGAGCAGGTTGAGCCGTTCCCGCACCTCCCGTCCCAGGCTTTCCAGGTACGGCGCGCCAAGCCGGGGGCTCATGGGCGCGAGCAGGAGGCTCCCCTTGAACTCCTGGACCGTGAAATCGGCGTCGGGTCCGGCGGACCAGTGGTGGAACGGGACGATGGCCACCGGGAATTCCAGCCCCTTGGCCTTGTGGATGGTCATGATCCGCACGGCGTCGATGTTTTCCGGCAGGGGGACCTTTTCCCGGTCGGACTTCTCCTCCCAGTAGTCGAGGAAGGCGGACAGGGAGCCGTACCCGTTTTCCTCGGCCAGGTGGACCACCTCCAGGAACCGGCGGACATACAGTTCGCTCTCCGGGTGGCGCTCCAGTACGCGGAAGGCGCGCACGGCCTCCATGGCCAGGTCGTAGGGTGTCATCAGCCCGGACTGGTTGTAGAACGGCTCGACATACCGCCGCCACAGCTCCGGGTAGTCCTCCCGGAACTGGACGCCCAGGGGGCGGTTGCGGGGTTTGATGAGCCAGTCGAGCAGTTCGCTTTCGTCCAGGCCGGACTCGGCCAGGAACAGCTCCGCCCCGCCCGCGAAGGTCAGGAACGCCCCGTCGTCGCGGGGAAAGTCCAGGAAGGAGAGCAGGCCGACCAGCTGCCGGATCACGGGATGGCGGTTGAGTTGCAGCGAGTTTTCGGTGATCACCGGGATGTTCTTCGACACCAGCAGGTCGCAGACCAGGGAGGCGTGGGTGTGGGAACGGACCAGAATGCCGATGTCCCGGAAGTTGCGCCGGGCGGTGAGGTCGTCCATGAGCGCGGCCAGCCGCTCCAGGGTCTGCTCCACGATGTCGCTTGATTCGCCGCCGGGGAGCCGCTCCATGCGCACGTATCCCCTGGTCTTCCGGCTTTTTTCGGGCAGGGACTGGCCGCAGTCCGCGAACCCCCGCCGGAGCTGGGAAACGAATTGCTCCCGGAATTGCGGCGGGGCTTCGGGGAAAAGCCGCTCGGCCAGGTCGTCCGTCTGGTCCGGGTCCTCCAGGTTGGAGAAGAACCGATTGTTGAATTCCACCACGTTGCGGTGGCTCCGCCAGTTGTCGGGCAGGTCCTCGGTCTCGGGGCGCTCGACCAGTCCGGCCAGCTCGGGCTGGTCCATGACCTCGTCGAACAGGGCGGAATCGCCGCCGCGCCAGCCGTAGATGGCCTGCTTGACGTCGCCCACGTAGTAGAGGCTGCCGCCCTTGGCCAGACATTCCCCGGCCAGGGGGGTGATGGCCCGCCACTGATCGCGGTTGGTGTCCTGAAATTCGTCCACCAGCAGGTGGTGCAATCGGCAGCCGAGGCGGCAGTATGCCTCGGAAACCGCGCCGCCGTCGATCAGCAGGTCCATGACGTGCGCGGCCACCCCGGCGTTGAGGACCGTGCCGCGCTCCCGTTGCAGCTCCTCCAGCCCGTCCTCCAGCCGCCGGGCGATCTCCACCGCCGGGGCCAGGAAAAAGGCCCCGGCCAGGATGGCGTGGGCGCGGGCGTATTCCCCGCACGCCTCCTTGAACCGGGCATAGACGCCCTCGGCCAGGTCGTCCACCAGGGGCTTGCCTGCCTTGTTCACGAATTCATACAGGGTCTCCTTGGAGAGATAGGCGGATTTGGTCTCCGGCTCGTCGAACAGGGAGAGGGTCTCGAACTTGGCCAGCAGCTTGGGAAAATTCGCGTTCACCGGCAGGCCGGTCTCGTCGAGGAAGGTGCGCATGCGGTCCACGGCGCGCATCAGGTTCGCGTGCTCACCGGCCAGCAGGTCGCGGATGGCCTCCTGGTCCGTGAGCAATGCCCCGGACCGGGCCTCCAGGCATTTCGCCAGTTCGCGCAGCCTGTTGCGGATGGTGTCCTGGACCCAGAACCCCGATCTCCCCTCGTTCCTGACCAGGGTGCGCACCGCCTTTTCCAGCAGCGCGTTCTCCCCCTCGTCGGTCTCGCAGGTTTCCTGGAAGTGGTCGAAGACCGCGTCGAACAGCTCCCCCTCGTCAAAGACGATCTCGAAGTCCGGGCGGACCCCGAACTCCAGGGCGAAGAGGCGCAGGAGCAGGACCAGCAGGGAGTCGATGGTCCGGATGTTCAGCCGGTGATAGCGGCGCAGGACCTGGGACAGGGTATGCCGGGCCGTTTCCGGGGAGCAGGGATGGTCGCCTTCCCCGCCCAGGGCGCTGACCTTCAGCCCCAGGACCACGCGCTCCTTCATCTCGGCGGCGGCCTTGTTGGTGAAGGTCACGGCCATGATCTCGGGCCAGGCGAACCCCCGGCCCGGCCGGTTGGTGCAGACGAACGGGCGGTCCGGCTCGGTGGAGGCGTCCAGCAGGGCGAGGAACCTCCGGGTCAATTGATAGGTCTTGCCCGACCCGGCGGACGCCTTGACCTGCCTGAGTTCCGACATCCCTCTAGGCCTCGCTTTCCACGGCCTTTTCCGCGCCGGGCCTGACCATGACCACCATGAGCACGGCCCCGATGATCAGGGTGGAGCCGGCGTAGCCGAGCATGGAGAACTTTTCGCCGAAGAGCAGGAAGGCGGTCACGGCGGCCACCACCGGTTCGAAGGTGGCGACGATGGAAGCGAAGGTCGCGTCCATGCGCTTCAGCCCCGCATAATAGAAGGAGAACGCGCCGTAGGAAGTGACCAGGGCCATGCCCGCGAGCATCAGCCAGGTCTCCGCGCTCTTGGGCGTGAAGTCGATGAACGGCAGCAGGAGCAGGGCGCCGAAGGGCAGGGCGTAGACGAAGATGGTCGGCGTTGGGTAGCGGTACAGGAATTTCTTCCCGAAGATGTAGTACAGGGCGTAGGTGAACCCGGAGAGCAACCCCGCGCCCAGGCCGACGGCGTTCAGCTCGATGGCCGTGCCGCTCATGAGCTTGGGTCCTAGGCTGATGCAGGCCACGCCAAGGATGGTCATGCCCACGCACAACGCCTTGACCATGGTCATCCGCTCCTTGAGCACCAGCCGGGAGAGCAGGGCGACCCAGGCCGGGGCGGTGTAGAGCAGCACGGCGGCCAGGGCCATGCCCACGTCGCGAATGGCCACCTGGTAGGCCCCGTAGAACAGGGTCACGCAGATGAAGCCGAAGCCGAACAGGGCGGGCAGGTCGCTCCGGTGGGCGCGGGCCTGCCCGGCCAGCAGGGCATGGGTGAAGAAGAACACCCAGCCGAACATGGCCCGCCAGAAGGCGATCTCCAGCGCGCCGACGCCCTGGGACAGGACGAATTTGGTGAAGACCCCGATGAGGCCCCACATGAAGGCCGCGGTCAGGACATAGAGGAATCCGGTCATGGCTACAGCTCCACCAGGGTGCCGACCCCCGCCTTGGCGGCGCGTTCATAAACCAGGGACGCGGTCATGATGTCGTGGCTGGCGACGCCCATGAGCACCGCGCCCCGGCGTCCCTCGCGCACGGTCGTCGTCATGCCCGCGCAGACCTCGCCCATGTCGGCATCGACGTCGTCAGGTCCGGGGTAGCCGTGCTGAAAATACATGCCCTGCTCGCGGGTCCAGAGGTACTGGGCGCGGTTGTCGCAGGTGAAGTGCGCGCCCGCGAACACGTCGGGGTGGACGAAGGCGTCGTAGTCCACGGCGATGACCAGGCAGTCCTCCTTGAGCATGGAGCGGGTCAGGGGGCGGACCGGGGACTGAGTGATGGGGGTGCAGGTGACGACCACGTCCACGCCGTTCACTGCGGTTCGAAGCTCGGTGTGGACGCTGAAGACGGCGTCCGGCACCTGGGGCTGCATCTCTTCCGCGAACCGCTGGGCCGAGGCCGCGCGCGGGTTGCAGCAGCGGACGTCCTCAAGTTCGGGGAAGACCGCCTTCATGGCCAGGAGGTTGACTCTCCCCTGCACGCCGGTGCCGATCACGGCCACGCTGCGGGTCTTGGGGTTGCCGAAGTGGCGGGCATACACGCCCGAGGCCGCGCCCGTGCGCCAGGCCGTGACCCGGGCCGCGTCCATGACCGCGCGGGGCAGCCCGGTGTCCGGGTCGGTGACCAGGATGATCCCGGAGATGTAGGGAAGCCCCTTGGCCGGATTGGTCGGGTAGGCGGACACGCACTTGACCCCGGCTCGGTCGATGGAACCGCCCAGGTGGCAGGGCATGGCGTGGGTGAAGCAGTCCTTGCGGGGGTGGACGCCGATCTTGGCGGGCATCTCGGCCTCGCCGCGCCCCAGGGCGGCGAACCCGGTTTCGACGCCGTCCATGATCTCGGCCATGGTGATGCCCAGGCCGTCTATGTCTCGTGCTGATAGCCAGCGAACTTCCGTGGTCATGTCCTGATCCTTTGTGCCGTGAGGCCGGTTGAAACTTCCGGCAAGGATGCTTGAAAATCACTGCCGATGCAACCGGAATCCCTTGCCGGAGCGGGGGGATGCGCGTATGGTCCGTCCATGCTTTTCGAGGGGACGTTCAGCGTCGACGAGTCCGGTGACGGCCAGCGGCTGGATCGGGTCATGGAGGCTTTCCTGCCTGGAACCGGGTTGCGCCTCAGGCGTCGGCTGTGCGACGAGAAGCGGGTGTTGGTGGACGGCCGGGCCAGGAAGCCCGGCTACAGGGTTCGAACGGGAGAAACGGTGGAGATCAAGCAGGTGTTGCAGATGACGTCGTCCGGCGGTCTGGGGCTGAGGGTTGTGAAGCGCGAAGGTGGCTTCGCGGCATTGAACAAGCCCGGCGGAGTCCACTCGGCGGCCATCGCCGGAGGGAGCGAACCGAGCGTCGAGAGCTTCCTGCCCGACCTGTTCCCCGGTGATTCTCCCGTGTTGCTCAACCGGCTTGATTTCCTGACTTCCGGCCTACTACTGGTGGCCCTGACGCCGGAGGCGCGCGAAGCCTACCTGGCCTATGAGGACGAGGGAGTCATCAACAAGTTCTACCTGGCCCGGGTCCGGGGCAGGATGGACGGCATCATCTCCATCCGTAGCCGACTGGACACCGACGACCGCAAGACCACCCGCGTCCTCAGCGAACCCGACCCGGACCACCGGCGGTGGACCGGGATCACGGCCCTGTCCCACGACAATGCGGCGGACACCTCGCTGGTCCGTTGCCTGATCATGAAGGGCGCGCGGCACCAGATTCGGGCGCACCTCGCCTCCATCGGCCATCCGATCCTCGGCGATCCGCTCTATGGCGGCGGCGAGTCCCGGCGCGGCCTGATGCTCCAGCACCTGCGCATCGAAATGCCCGGCTTCCAGGCCGAGGGCATCCCGCTGTTCTGATCTTAGGGATTGATTCCGTAATACCTGAATATTTCCTGCAACTCGCCGGAAACTCTCAGCTCCTGTATCCTGTTCTCGACCAGGTCGCGAAGCGCTTCGACGTTTTTCAGCCGGGGCGAAAAGCCGATCCGGTTGTAGAACATGGACACGGGCGTGGGGTCCACGCGGACCCTGCCTTCGGGCAGATTTCGTTCAATGGAGTGAAAGGCCAGGGAGCCGACGAGCATGGCGTCGATGCGCCCCTCGAGCAGGCACTCCAGATTCTGGTGCTGGGCCATGGTCGGGTTGTCGCAGGAGGCCACCCGGACGCGGGTGTTGTCCCGGTCGTGGGCATGGAGATAGTCGTCGATGGCCGGGTTGCCTGTCCGGAACCCGTTGGGGATGGAGAATCGAATGTCCTCCAGCGAATCGGGGCCGTCATACTTCCAGGTGCTCGTGCTCAGGGTGGCGAACTGGACCACGTTGATCATGTCCATGTTCCGGACGAAGATGAAGTCCGGGTAATCCGACCCCACAAAGGTAATGACGTCGTACGCTCCGTCCAGCGTGTCGCGCACGGCGCGGACGTAGGGCATCTCATGGAATACGAGGGTGTGTTCCGTACCTTCGAACGCCTTGCGCAGCACCTCGTGCATGATACCGTCCCTCGGTGCCTTGTCCCGGTCGCAGACGAGGGGGCAGTAAGTGGACGTGGCGACGTTGATCTCCGCGGCGGAGACCGGGCAGGCCAGGAACAGCAGGAAAAGAATGCATAGACGGTAGTTCATATTGTGTATCCGATTACAACTATCCGATGCTATACCAATCCGGGGAGAAGTGAAAAGGATAAAAAAAAAGCCCGGTCTCCTTGGGGAGGCCGGGCCGTATCGTCTTGAAAAGACGTTCTATTTCTTCTTGTCGAACGCTTCCTGGAGCTTGGCTCCGAGCAGTCCCATGGAGCCGGTGTCCACGGCGGCTTTCTTCTTGGGAGCGTATTCCTTCCAGTCTCCGCCGTCCTCTCCGGCCTCGCCGGTGGTCAGGGATATCTTGCGCTCCCCGGCCTTGACTTCGCCCACGGTCACCTCGACGGTGTCGCCGGAGCGGAGTTTCTCGTAGCTCCCGGCCTTCTCGGAGCGGGAGTACACGGACTTGGGCAGCAGGCCGGTGATGCCCGGCTCAAGCTGGATGAAGATGCCGAACTGCTCCTGCTTCTCGACCACGCCCTCGACCTTCTGGCCGGGGGTGTACCGTTCGGCCACCTCCGCCCACGGGTCGCCCTCGGCGTCCTTCATGGACAGGCCGATGCGCCGCTTGTCCAGGTCGATGGACTTGATCTTGACCGTGACCTGCGCGCCTTCCTTGACGAAATCGGCCGGCTTGTGGATGCGCTGGGTGTAGCTCATCTCGGAGACGTGGACCAATCCGTCCACTCCGGGCGCGATTTCGACGAAGGCGCCGAAATCGGCCAGCCGAACGACCTTGCCGGTGACGATATCACCCACGGCAAAGGTGGCGGACAAGGTGTCCCAGGGGTTCTGGGCCAGCTCTTTCATGGACAGGGAAATCTTGAGGCGGCCCTTGTCGTCGTTCTCGATGCGGGTGATCTTGGCCTGGACCTTCTGGCCCACGGACAAGGCCTCTTCGGGGTGTCCGATACGGCCGTAGGTGATCTGGGAGATGTGCACCAGCCCTTCCAGGCCGGGCATGATCTCCACGAACGCGCCGAAGGCGGCCAGCCGAGTGACGGTGCCTTCCACTTCGTCGCCGACCTTGGTCTCGCTGACGAAGTTCTGGGCGGACTCGGCAGCCTCGCGCTCCAGCAGGGCGCGGCGGGAAACCACGATGTTGCGGCCGTGGCTCTCCAGCTTGGTGATCAGGAATTCCAGGGTCTGGCCCACGAACTCCTCGGCGTTCTCGACGAACCGGGCGTCGATCTGGCTCACCGGGCAGAAGGCGCGGCGTTGGAGGATCATGACGTTGAAGCCGCCCTTGCAGGTGGACTCCACCTTGCCCTCGACGGGCAGGGAGCCGCGCTGGGCCTCTTCCAGCATGGCCAGGCCGCCGATGCCGGAGATGGCGCGGGACAGCTTGATGCCGCCGGAGTCCTTGCCAACCACGTAGAGCTCCACGGTGTCGCCCTCGGCGACGGAGCAGTTGCCTTCCTCGTCGAGCAGCTCCTCGCGGTCCACAACGCCGTCGAGCTTGGTGCCGGTGTCCACGAAAACAGCGTTTTCGCCCACCTGGATGACGGTGCCCGTCACCTTGTCGCCGACGGAGAGATCGTCGCCGCCGCCGTCGCTGTACTGTTCGAACAGTTCGGCAAAGGACTCTTCGCCTTCTTCCACGCCATTTCGCTCTTTGAATTCTTCGGACACGTTGGTTCTACCGTTGGGTAAAAGGTTTAGGTTAGCAATGCCTTGGCGAAGTCCTTGCCGTCAAAGGGGCGTAGGTCTTCCATTTTTTCCCCGAGACCGACGAAGGTGATCGGGAGCTTGTTCTGCAGGGTCACGGCGACCACTACGCCGCCTTTGGCCGTGCCGTCCAGCTTGGTCAGAATTATTTCGTCCACGCCCACCGCCTGGTGAAAGAGCTTGGTCTGGCTCAGCGCGTTCTGTCCGGTGGTGGCGTCGATGACCAGGACGTTGCGGTGGGGCGCACCCTCGTGCTTCTTGCCTACCACACGCTGGATCTTGGTCAACTCCTCCATGAGGTTCGTCTTGGTGTGCAGCCGTCCGGCGGTGTCCAGCAAAAGCAGGTCGTACCCCTCGCTGATCGCCTTGTCCATGGCTTCGAAGGCCACGGCCGCCGGGTCGGAACCCTCGGCCTTGGCGAAGAAGCCCGCGCCGAGACGGTCGGCCCACACGCGCAGCTGGTCGATGGCCGCTGCACGGAAGGTGTCGCCCGCGGCGATGAGCACCTTGCGACCCTGCATCTGTGCGCGGTAGGCGAGCTTGGCGATGGTCGTGGTCTTGCCCACGCCGTTGACGCCGACCATCATCAGCACCTCGGGCGGGTTCACGGCCTCGATGCGCTTGGGAACCTTGAAGATGTCCTCCAGCTCCTCGCGCAGGATGTCCTTGAAATCGTCCGGGTTGTCGGTCCCGGCCTTGCGGGCGCGGGCCTTGAGGTTGTCCATGAGCTGGGCCGCGGCCTCCATGCCGACGTCGGCCATGATCAGGATCTCCTCGAACTCCTCCCAGAAGTCGTCGTTCAGGGAGGTGTGGGAGGAGAGCAGCCCGTCGATGCGCTTGGTGATCTGCTCGCGGGTCTTGGAAATGCCTTCGGAGAGCTTGAGGAACAGCCGGTCGCGCTCGTCCTCTTCGTCTTCGAGGTCGAGGGCCAGGGCCAGCCGGTACTGGAGCTCCGACTTGAAGTCGGCCACCCGCTGGTAGCCCATGTCGTCGAGCCAGGCTTCGAACTTGTCGATGAAGTTCCGGGCCTCGTTGTCGGGCGCGCCCAGGGCCTTGAAGAGGAAGGCGAGGCGTTCCCACAGGTCCTGCCCCTTTTCCTCCACGCCTTCGACGATGATGTTCAGCCATTGGGAGAGCTTGGGTTCCGCCTGGCGCAGGGCCAGGGTCAGCCCGGCCTGCCAGTCCTCGGTGGGCACGGGCGCGGCCTCGTTCTTGGGCGCGGGTGCGGCCTGCGCCGCCGGTTCGGGTGCGGGTTCGGCCTTGTCCGGCTCGGAGCCGTCCAGCCCCATTTCCCGCCTGTATTCGTCCACGGCCTGCTGGGCCGCGTCCTCGGGCCTTGCCCAGGCCTTTTTCAATCTGCTAAAAAATCCCATCAGGGCCTCTTCTAAAGATATCGTTGTCAGTTCGGGCGTAGTTAATAGCCTACCTGTCAACAGGTGGCAATAGATGATATAACAACCTGCCTGTTGCCATTATGCGGCCGAGCGGCTAAGAGCGAGAAAAAAATTCATCCAAAGGACGAATATATGAAACGAACCAAGATAAAAGACGCATTGAACGCGCAGGCCCCGGTTGCCGACATCTGCATCAAGGGCTGGGTGCGCTCCAAGCGCGACAACAAGGGCTTCTCCTTCCTGGCCTTGAACGACGGCTCGTGCCTGGCCACCATCCAGGTGGTCGTTGACCACACCCCGGAGATCGAGGCCGCCCTGGAGCGGCTCGGCACGGGCGCTTCCGTGGCCGTGTACGGCGAGCTGGTGGAGTCCCCGGGCCAGGGGCAGCAGTGGGAGGTGCGCGGCAAGCGCCTGGAAGTGATCGGCGAGGCCGACCAGGAGACCTACCCCCTGCAGAAGAAGCGCCACTCCGACGAGTTCCTGCGGACCATCGCCCACCTGCGGCCCCGGACCAACAAGTTCAGCGCCCTGTTCCGCATGCGCTCCAAGCTGGCCCAGGCCGTGCACAGGTTTTTCGCGGACAAGGGGTTCTTTTACGTCCATACGCCGA